>NZ_CP146022.1:1835607-2141541 GCF_036967205.1 Streptomyces sp. Q6 | reverse complement strand
CATCGCGGGCGTCATGGTCGTCTTCTCGGTCCTCGGCACGGTCGAGGGCTTCGCCGAGGAGACCCTCGGGTTCTACGGCCTGATCGTGCCGCTGATGCTCGCGCTCGGCTACGACCGGATGACGGCCGTCGGCGCGATCATCCTCGGCGCGGGTGTCGGTGTGCTCTGCTCGACGGTCAACCCGTTCGCGACCGGCGTCGCCTCCTCCGCCGCCGACATCTCCCTGGGCGACGGCATCGCGCTGCGCTTCGCGATGTGGATCGTGCTGACCGCGGTCACGGTCGCCTACGTCATCCGGTACGCCAAGCGCGTCCAGAAGAACCCGGCGCGGTCCCTGTCCGGATTCCTGCCCGGAGACCAGGACCGCGACCAGGCCGCCTCCGACGCCGCCGAGGTCCCCGAACTGACCGCGCTGCACAAGGCGGTCCTGGTCGTCACCGCCCTGGTCTTCGTCTTCATGATCTTCTCGGTCGTGCCGTGGGCGAGCGCCCTGACCGGTGACGCGGACGCGACCCCGTACGGCTTCGAACTCGACTGGTCCTTCCCGCAGTTGGCGGCGCTGTTCCTGTGCGCGGCCGTGCTCGTCGGGCTCGTCGCGCGGATGGGCGAGCAGAAGATCAGCTCGACGATCATCCAGGGCGCGGCCGACTTCATCTCGCCCGCGCTCGTCATCCTGCTGGCCCGCGGCGTCACCGTGATCATGAACAACTCGAAGATCACCGACACCGTGCTGCACGCGATCGAGGGCGTCGTGAAGGGCACCTCGTCCGGCGTCTTCGCGATCATCGTCTTCGTCGTGAACCTGCCGCTCGCCTTCCTCATCCCGTCCACCTCGGGCCATGCCACCCTCGCCATGCCGATCCTCGCGCCGCTCGCCGACTTCGCGGGCGTCTCGCGCGCGGTCGTCGTCACCGCCTGGCAGTCGGCCAGCGGCTGGATGAACCTGTGGGTGCCGACCACCGCCGTCACCATCGGTGGCGTCGCCCTCGCCAAGGTCGGCTACGACAAGTACCTGCGGTTCGTGTGGCCGCTCCTGGCCATCCTGTTCGTGCTGATCTGCGCGTTCGTGGCCCTGGGCGCCGCCTTCACCTAGCCGCCTGCAGGGCCGCGGGCGTCGGGCGCCCCCCTACCGTGAGGACGATGGACGGACTCGGAGAACTCGACGAGCGGATCACCCACTGCCGGGCCTGTCCGCGGCTCGTCGCCTGGCGCGAGGAGGTCGCCCGCACCAAGCGGGCGGCCTTCGCCGATCAGACCTACTGGGGCCGCCCGGTCCCCGGCTTCGGGCCGCACGACGCGTCGCTCCTGATCGTGGGCCTCGCGCCCGCCGCGCACGGCGGCAACCGCACGGGCCGCATGTTCACCGGCGACAGGTCGGGTGACGTGCTCTTCCGCGCCCTGTACGACATCGGGCCGGCCTCCCGCCCCGACGCGGTGAGCGCCGACGACGGTCTGACCCTGCGCGGCGTCCGCGTCACCGCGCCCGTGCACTGCGCGCCACCAGCCAACAAGCCGACCCCGGCCGAGCGCGACACCTGCCGCCCCTGGCTGGTGCGGGAGCTCGACCTGCTGCGGCCCACCCTGCGCGCGGTCGTCGTGCTCGGCGCGTTCGGCTGGCAGGCGGCACTGCCCGCGTTCGCCGCGGCCGGGTGGCCGGTGCCGCGCCCCGGCCGGTCTTCGCGCACGGCGCCCGCGCCGACCTCGGCGGACTCGCCCTCGTCGGCTGCTACCACGTCAGCCGGCGCAACACCTTCACCGGACGACTCACCCCGGAGATGCTGCGCGGGACGCTGAGCACGGCGGCGCGCGCGGCGGGCCTCCAGGTGACCCCGAACGGAGCAGCAGATCAGGAGCGTTCGGGCGACTCTTCTTAGCGTGAGAGAGTGACGATGCCTACGACGACCGCGCAGCCCTCCACCAGGCCACCGGCCGCGGCGTACCTGAACCTCGCGGTGGCCACGGTCGGCTTCACGCTCACCTTCTGGGCGTGGAACCTCATCGCGCCGCTCGGCAGTACCTTCGGCGACAGTCTGGGACTCAGCTCGTTCGAGCAGTCGTTCCTGGTCGCCGTGCCGGTCATCGTCGGCTCGCTCGGCCGCATCCCGGCCGGCGCCCTGACCGACCGCTACGGCGCCAAGATGATGTTCCCGCTGGTCACCGCGCTCACGATCATCCCGGTGCTGCTCGTGCCGCTGGCCCGCGACTCGTACCTCGCGATGATCCTCGTCGGCTTCCTGCTGGGGCTCGGCGGCACCACGTTCGCCATCGGCATCCCGCTGGTGAACTCCTGGTTCCCGCCCGCCAAGCGCGGCGCGGCCCTCGGCATCTTCGGCATGGGCATGGGCGGTGTCGCCCTGTCCGGCTACTTCACGCCGCGCATCGCCAAGCACGGCGAGAACCTGCCGTTCTACATCGTGGCGATCGCCCTCGCCGCCTACGTGGTGGTCTCCTGGTTCCTCCTCAGCGACCACCCGGACCGCCTCGTTCCCACCACCTCGCTCGGCCAGCGGCTCGGCAGCGCCGGGAAGCTGCGGGTGACGTGGGAGCTGTCGGCGCTCTACGCGATCGGCTTCGGCGGCATCGTCGCCTACGGCACGTACCTGCCGACGTACCTGAAGACCTGGTACGACCTCGATCCCGTCGACGCGGGCACCAAGGCCGCCGGATTCGCCCTCGTCACCGTGGTCTTCCGGCCGATCGGCGGGTTCCTCTCCGACCGTGTCCACCCGGCGATCGTCACCGCCTGGGCGCTGGGCGTCGTGGCGGTGTGGGCCATCGTGCAGGCATTCGAACCGTCGCTCGCGCCCGGGGGCACCGTCGACCTGCTGGTCATGGCCGCGGGCCTCGGCACGGCGAGCGGCAGCGTCTTCGCTCTCGTCTCCCAGGTCACCCCACAGGAGAAGGTCGGCTCGGTGACCGGCATCGTCGGCGCGATGGGCGGCCTCGGCGGCTTCGTGCCGCCGCTCGTGATGGGCGCGATCTACAGCGCCAAGGGCTCGTACTCCATCGGCTTCATGCTCCTGTCCGACCTGGCCCTCGCCGGCTGCGTGTACGCGTACGGGCGGATGCGGACGATCAAACCGCAGTAGCCGCCCGCCGCACCGTTCCGCCGGGGTCAGCGGCCCCGGCGCCGCCTGACGCGCTCGCCCTGGGGCTCGATGAACTGAAGCTCCAGGGCGACCGGCGCGGGCGCCACGCCCGGCCCGCCGGCCTCGGCCCACGCCAGGATCTCGTCCGTCGCGTCGTCCCCCATGGACCAGCCGATCCACGCGGCCCGGCCGCCGCGGGCGCGGCCCTGGGCGGACGGCTGGAGCACGACCACGTTCGCCTGGTCGCAGGGCCCGAGGCAGTCGCTGACCCGCACCGCGAACCGTCCGCCGGACGCCCGCGCCGCCACCCGCAGCCGCTCCAGCTGCCAGTCGTGGTCGTATCCGGGGTGTTTGCGGGTGTCGCCGCAGCAGCAGCCGCGGCACACGACGAGGGTGCAGGGGCGGGTGCGGGCGGCGCCTATCAGGGTGGGCAAGGCTCTCCAGTCGTCCGCTGCGGTCGTGCGGGATCCGCTACGGGTGAGGTCGGGTACGGGGATCAGTGCTCGGCGTCGTCGCCGAACAGGTGGCTGACCGTGGAACGGTAGTTGGTCCGTACGTGGGCGAGCGCCACCGCCCTCGCCCGTTCCGGGTCGCCCGCGGCCACGGCGTCGTACAACTCCCGGTGCTCGGCGAGCTGTTGGGGCCATTCCTCGTTGCGCCGCGTCATCCAGCGCAGCCGCCCGTCGACCGGCTGCATCACCGTGCTGAGCAGGCCGTTGCCCGCCATGGCGAGGAGCCGGTCGTGGAAGCGGGTGTTGATGTCGGTGATGGTCTCGGCGTCGTCGCCGCGTGTGGCGCGGGCCGCGAGGTCGAGCAGCTCCTCCAGGTGCGCGAGGTCGTCACGCGTCGCTCGCTCGGCGGCCAGCCCGGCCGCGTAGACCTCAAGGGCCTCGCGCAGTTCGAAGAGCTCGGTGACATCGGTCCGCGTCAGGGTGCGCACCACGGCCCTGCGCGGCGTCTCGAACGTCACGAAGCCCTCGGCGAGCAGCGCCCGGATCGCCTCGCGCACCGGGACCCGCGACACCCCGAACCGGTCCGCGAGTTCCCGCTCGACCAGCCGGTCGCCGGGGCGCAGCCGGCCGCCGATGATGTCCTGCCGCAGCGTGCCGAGGACCCGTTCGCGTACCGCGCCCAGAGGTTCCACCGTCGTCATGCCCCCATCTTCGCCGATGGGGGCGGGTGTTCGGGCCCGGGGTGTTTTACCGAGCCGTAACCGCGCGGACATTGCCGAGTGCCGTCGGGAGCGGGAGCATGACGGCTGTTTGGTATACCAAACAGGTGCCCGAGGCGAGCACCGCCGTGCCGTACGTGCCGCACATCCCCGTCCCCTGGGAGGCTCACCCATGTCTGTCGCCGAACCCGTGCAGACGCGAAACAGCCGCGACGTCGTCCCCGATCCGCGCCTGGTCAACGAGGACCTCGCCCCCGCCGCGGAACGCAAGTGGAAGGTCTTCGACCTCTTCGCGCTGTGGATGTCCGACGTCCACAACCTGGGCAACTACACCTTCGCCGCGGGCCTGTTGGTGCTCGGTCTCAACGCCTGGCAGATCTTTACGGCCCTGCTCATCGGCTTCGTGCTCATCTACGCCGGCTGCAACGCGATGGGGCGCATAGGCCAGCGCCACGGCGTCCCGTTCCCCGTGGTCAGCCGCATCAGCTTCGGCGTCTGGGGAGCCAACATCCCCGCGCTCGTCCGTGCCGTCATCGCCATCATGTGGTACGGAATCCAGACATACCTGGCGTCCGTGGCGGTCAACGTCATGGTGCTCGCCGCCTTCCCCGGCATGGATTCCTGGACCCGCCACTCGTTCCTCGGCCTGCACGCGCTCGGCTGGGCGTCGTTCCTGGCCCTGTGGCTGATCCAGTCCCTGATCATCACTCAGGGCATGGAATCGGTCCGCAAGTTCCAGGACTTCTGCGGCCCGGCGATCTGGGTCGTGATGCTCGCCCTGGCCGTCTGGATCTGGGCGAAGGCGGGCTGGACGATCTCCCTGACCACGACACCGCACCCGGTGTCGACGGGCGAGCAGTTCCGCCAGTGGTTCGGCGCGATCGGCCTGATCCTGGCCACCTACGGCACGCTGATGCTCAACTTCTGCGACTTCTCCCGCTTCGCGCCGGACTACAGGACCGTGCGCCGCGGCAACTTCTGGGGCCTGCCGGTCAACTCCACGGCGTTCGTGGTCCTCTCGGTCGTCGTGACCGCCGGCAGCCTGGAGGTGTTCGGCGAGGCCATCACCGACCCGGCGCTGCTCGTCGCGAAGATCGGCAACACCTGGGTCCTCGTCTTCGGCGCGCTGACCTTCGCCATCGCCACGATGGGCGTCAACATCGTCGCCAACTTCGTCTCACCCGCGTACGACCTGGCCAACGTCTGGCCGCAGAAGATCACGTTCAAGGTCGGCGGAGCGATCTCGACGGTGGCGGCGCTCGTCGTCACCCCGTGGAACCTCTACTCGAACCCGAACGTCGTGAACTACTTCCTGGGCGGGCTCGGAGCCTTCCTGGGACCGCTGTTCGGGATCATCATGCTCGACTACTTCTGGGTGAAGCGCGGCCGGATCGACGACGCGGCACTCTTCGACGCGACGCCCGGCTCGCGCTACTACTACCGGCACGGTGTGAACCCCAAGGCCCTGGCGGCCTTCGTACCGTCGGCGGCGCTCGCGGTCGTCCTCGCCCTCGTCCCGTACTTCGACCAGGTGGCCGCGTACTCGTGGTTCATCGGGACGGCGGTCGCGGCGGGGCTCTACGGCGTGATCTGCCGGGCGGAACGCGCGGCGACCACCACCGTGACCGACGCGGCCGTCGTGTCCGACGCGACGACGGGGGTCTGACGAACCGTGAGCACCATGAGCCGCACGCACATCCTTGTCACCAACTGCAACACCACGCTCGCCATGACGGACGAGATCACGGCGGGCGCGCGGGTCGCGGCGTCCCCCGGCACGACGATCACGGGACTGACACCGTCGTGGGGCGTCGAGTCGGCGGAGGGCTGGCTGGACAGCTATCTGTCGGCGGCGGCGGTCCTGGACGCCCTGCGGACGTACGAGGGCGCACCGTACGACGCCGTCGTCATGGCCGGCTTCGGCGAGCACGGGCGGGAAGGCGCACGGGAGTTGGTGGGGGTCCCGGTCGTCGACATCACCGAGGCGGCCGCCCACCTGGCATGCCTGCTCGGCCGCCGCTACGGAGTGGTCACCACCCTCGACCGCGCCCGCGGCCAGATCGAGGACAGCCTGCTGACGGCGGGGGTCGGCGCGCACTGCGCGGCCGTGGCGGGCACCGGCCTCGGCGTCCTGGAACTCGGCGATCCGGCACGGGTGGAGGAGGCCTTCGTGGCGGCCGCGCGGAAGGTGCTCGCGGCCGGCGCGGAGGTCCTCGTCCTCGGCTGCGCGGGCATGACGGGCCTGGAACGGGCCGTCTCCGCGCGGCTCGGGGTGCCGGTCGTCGACGGCGTCGCGGCGGCGGTCCGCCTCGCGGAGTCCCTCGTGGGCCTCGGCCTCGGCACGAGCAGGGCGGGCGGCTACGCGCGGCCGGAGCGGAAGGGGCGGGCCTGGGGGCGGCCTCCCCGTGAGGCCGAACGAGTGCACCCCCGGGTAACCGGTCCCGTCACGCACGGGTAGGCCGAGCGGCCCCGCGCATCATCCGGAAATGCCCCTGTTCGACATGCCCTTCCCGCCTCTGGCGCGCCCCGTCCTCGGGGCGGCGCTGGCGGCGTTCCTGACAATGACCCCCGCCACGGGGGCGGCCCCCACGCCCCCGGAACCCTCCGCGCCGTCCGCCTCCGCCCCCGCACCCCCGGCGGCGGCCCCGCGGACCACCTTCTGGGTCGACCCGCACACGGCGGCGGCCCGGCAGGCGGCCGCGTACCGGAAGCAGCACCGCTGGGCCGAGGCCCGCCTGATCGACCGCATCGCCACCCGCCCCCAGGCGGCCTGGCTCAACGACCCGAACCCCGGCCCCGCGGTCCGCGCCGTCACCACGGAGGCGTCCCGCACCCACCGCACCGCGGTCCTGGTGGCGTACCACATCCCGCACCGGGACTGCGGCGCGTACTCCTCGGGCGGCGCGCGCGACGCCGCCGCCTACCGCGCGTACGTCGACTCCTTCGCGGCGGGCCTGGGCTCACGGGGCGCGTACGTGATCCTGGAACCCGACGCGGTGGCGGCGACCGTGGCCGGCTGCGCCGGGGCGAACGTCCGCGAGCGCTCCGCCCTGCTGGCGTACGCCGTCCACCGCCTCAAGCGCCAGCCGCACACCCGCGTCTACCTGGACGCGGGCAACGCGAGCTGGATCCCCGACGTGCAGCGACTGGTGGGCCCGCTGCGCTCGGCGGGTGTCGCAGCGGCCGACGGCGTGGCCCTGAACGTCTCCAACTACCGTACGGACAAGGAGTCCTCGGCCTACGGACACCGCCTGGTGGCGGCGCTGGGCGGCGGCAAGCACTTCGTGATCGACACGAGCCGCAACGGCAACGGCCCGTGGCAGGGCACGGACGCCTGGTGCAATCCGCCGGGCCGCGCCCTGGGCACCCCACCGACCACGCGCACGGGCGACGCGGCGCTGGACGCGTACCTGTGGGTGAAGCGTCCCGGAGAGTCGGACGGCACGTGCCGCGGCGGACCCTCGGCGGGGAAGTGGTGGCCGGGCCGGGCCCTGGAGCTGGCGCGCAACGCGAAAGGCTGACGTCGGCGCGTCGGTAGCGTGAGGGACATGTCCGAGCTGACCGACGCCCGCTTCCTCGACCACCTCGCCGACCGCCTCGCCGCCCTCCCCGGGGTCCGCGCCGTCTCCCTCGGCGGCTCACGCGCCCAGGGCACCCACACCGACGCCAGTGACTGGGACACCGCCGTGTACTACCGGGGGAGCGAAGGGGAGTTCGCGCCCCGCGACCTTCGGGACGTGGGGTGGGAGGGGGAGTTCTCCGAGATCGGCGGGTGGGGCGGAGGCGTGTTCAACGGCGGGGCCTGGCTCGTCGTCGACGGGCGGCGCGTCGACGTGCACTACCGGGATCTCGACGTCGTCGAGCACGAACTCGCGCAGGCCCGCGCCGGGCGGTTCCACTGGGAGCCCCTGATGTTCCACCTCGCCGGCATCCCCTCGTACCTCGTCGTCGCCGAACTCGCGGTCAACCGGGTGCTGCGCGGCACCGTCCCGCGGCCCGACGGGTATCCGGCCGCGCTGCGCGAGGCCGCGCCCGACGTGTGGTGGGGGAGGGGCGCCGCCACCCTGGGGTACGCCCGCGCCGGGAACGCGCCGCTCGGCGGGCGGGCCGAGGTCCTCGGGGCCGTCGCCGTCGCCGCGATGTGCGCCGGGCACGCCGTGCTCGCCGCGCGCGGGGAGTGGGTGACCAACGAGAAGCGGCTGCTGGAGCGGGCCGGGCTGCGGGAGGTCGACGCGCTGCTCGCCGATCCTGGCCTGCCGCTCGATGAGCTGGCCGATCGCGCGCGGGACCTGTGCGGGCGGGCCGTGGACCGGGCCGTGAGCGAGGCGGTGAACGACCGCGCGAACGACGGCCGTCAGGGCGACGGCGACGGCGCCAGCGGGTAGGCGCGGGCGTCGCGCCAGCCCGTGCCCCGGCCGTCCGTGACGATCAGACGGACCGTGTCGACCGTCGTCGACAGGGGGAGGTGCGGGGTGAAGTCGCAGTCCGGGACGTCGTCCGTACCCGGACCCGCCACCAGCGTCAGATGCGGGTCGAGCCCCTCGTCGCCGAAGATCCCCCGGTACGGCACCGCCCGCGGCCAGCGTTCCCGCAGGGCCTTCGTGAGCGCGCGCAGCGGGTCCGCGGGGGACGGGGAGAGATAGAGGACGCCGGGCCAGCGGCGCAGCTCCGCGCCCGAGAACGTGAGCGTCAGGGGCGGGGCCGCCGCGAAGAGGTCGCGGAGCGCGCGCTCCGTCCGGTCGTCGATCTCGGACAGCGGCAGGAACGGATAGAGCAGCGTCACATGGGCGCGGGACCCCGTGCGGACCAGGTGGTCCGCCTCGGGGACGTGGATCGTCAGCGCCGTGTCGCCGGGGGCGTCCGGCCAGCCGTCGTCGGCCGGCGGGTCTTCTCGGGGCGTGGTCACGGTCAAGTGTCACATTGCGGAAACCTGGGCGTTTCGTTCCCTTCCACACCTCCCTTTACGGTGGGAGCAGAAGTTCAGGTTGGCCGATGTCGTCCAGCACCACCCCGACACCGCCCGACAGGAGTTCGCACCTCCCCATGAGCCGCCTCCACTCGCTTCCGCCCTGGCTCGGTCACGCCCTGCGCGCCCAGCGCGCCCCCGTCCCCTGGCCCGCCGTCGTGCGCGGCGTCCTCGCCGCCGGTCCGCTGCTGCTCGTCGCGGTCGGCGCCGGGCGGGCGTCGTGCGGAGTCCTGCTCGCGCTCGGGGCGATGCTCGCCGGGGTGAACGACCGGCCGGGGCCGCGCTGGGCCGCCGTCACCCGGCTGGGCGGGCCCGCGCTCGCCGGGGCGCTGGGGATGCTGATCGGCAGCGGGCTCGCCGGGAGCGGGATGGCGGGGAGCGGGATCGCCGTCGTCGGGGTCTTCGCCGTGCTCGGCATGATCGGGGGCGCGTTCAGCGCCGTCGGGCCCGTCGCGTCGGCGGCGGGGACGCAGTTCCTGGTGACCGTCGCCGTCGGGGCCGGGATGCCGTTGCCGGAGGCCGGGTGGCAGCGGGCGCTGCTGTTCGCCGCGGGCGGCGGCTGGCTGATCGTGCTCCGCCTCGTCCTGCCCTCACCCGTCGGCCGTACCCGTACCCGTACGACTCGCAGGAAGGGGCTCGGCGCCAAGCGCCTCGACTATCTCTACGACGGTGAACGCGTCGCCGTCGCCGCCGTGTACGACGCTGTCGCCGGACTGCTCGACGCCGTCGGCGGACCCCACGCCAGGGCCCGCCGCGCCGCCCTGACCGCCGCGCTCGACCAGGCCCAGGACGCCCTGCGCGGCGGGGCCGCCGCGACCCGGCGGCTGCGCGCGCTGTACGTCGCCGCGCTGCCGCTCGCCGAGGCCGCCACCGCGCTGGCCTGGGCCGGGAAGACCCTGCCGGAACGCGTCGCCGAGGGCCGCGGCGCCTCGCCGCCGCCGTACGCTCCGGGGAGCCGTCGGGACCGCTGCCCGCGCCCGTCCGCGCCGACGCGGGCTGCGCGCCCTGGACGAGGCGCTGCTGCGGGCCGCCGAGGCGTTCGACGGCGGTGACGTACGGGCTCCCGCGCGGCGGCGGGTCCCCGCGACGGCTTCGCTGCGCCGGGCGCTCGGTCCCGCGGGGCGCGAGTACGGCGCCCGTGTCGGCCTGAGCTTCGGGGCCGGCGCCGCGGTCGCCCAGGCGTTGCACCCCGGACACTGGTACTGGCTGCCCGCCACCGCCGTGTTCCTCGTCAAGCCCGACCTCGGGCCGCTCGCCTCCCGCGTCCTGTGCCGGGCCGCGGGCACCGTCGCGGGCGCCGCCGCCTTCGCCGGGCTCGCCGCGCTGCTGTCCAGGCCCTTCGGGCTCGTCGCGCTCGTGGCGCTGTGCGGGGCGTTGATCCCCGTCGCCACCCGGCACTTCGCCGCGCAGACCGCCGTGATCACCGTGCTCGTGCTGTCCCTCGTCATGGTCGGCGGCGAACCGCAGGCCTCCTGGAGCCGGATCACCGAGACGCTCCTCGCCTGCGCCATCGTGCTGGTCGCCGGACATCTGCCGTGGCCGGGCGCGCACGGCGGAGGCGGTGTACGGGTGCGGCTCGCCGTCGCCCGCGAGGCCGCCCAGGCCTACGTACGGCATGTGCTGCGCGAGGACGCCGACGGGGTGGCCGACCCGGCGGGGCGGTGGGCGCTGCGGCGCGAGGCGTACCGCACGCTCGCCGAGGCGCGGGCCGCCGTGGACCTGGCCGCCGCCGAACTGCCCGTGCTCGCGCGCCGTTCCGACGGGTCCCGGCACGTCACCGTCGTCCTGGAGAGCCTCGTCGACACGACCACCGCGTGCGCCGTGCAGGTCGACGACACCGGGCGGGTGCCGGAACAGCACGCCGAACGGATCGGCGTGCTGCTCGCGGAACTGGCCGCCTGACCGCCCTTCAGGTCACGGCTTCGGCAGCGCGCACCCTGCCGCCGACAGGTCGATCTTGTTGCCGATCCCGACGCACGGCACGATCCCGTACGTCTGCTGCGCGTAGTTGATGCCCTCGCGGACGGTCACGGTGCCGTTCTCGTCGACCTCGCACGGGTTGTTGTCCGTGCACCGCTCGCCGCTCTCGTTCCCGGTGTTGTTGACCGCGACGACCTTTCCGGTCGCCTGGTCGACGACCGGGGAGCCGGACGTGCCGCCGATCGTCTTGCAGGCGGAGGTGTAGCGGACCGAGTCCTTCCAGGTCCAGTCGCCCTCCTTGAGGCGGTACGCGAACCCGTCGATCGAGCAGTTGTAGATCCGCTTCCAGTAGCCGGACACCACGCTGATCGCCGTGCCCTTGACCGGGTGGGCGGCCGACAGCTCCAGGGCCTTGATCCCGTACGCGCTCTCGATCTGCGCGTACGTGCTGGTCAGTTCGTACAGCGAGACGTCCGTGTCGGTCATCGTGCCGTACGCCACCTTGCTCGCCCGCAGCGTCGCGACCTTGCTGCCCGCAGAGTTGAGGAGGCTGAACGTACGCGTCGAGGGCTGGTCGACCACGACCTCGCCGGGGCCCGGGAAACCGGACTCCAGGCAGTGGCCGTTGGACATGACCAGGGCCGGATCGGTGGACTGCGAGGCGGGGACGCGGACGACCGAGCCGGAGCAGTTGCTGAGCGCTACCGTTCCGGCGAAGTTCACCGCCTTGGCCCGCACGTTCGCCGAGGGAGCGTCAACCGCCGTTGCCGGTGCGGCCGTTGCTCCTAAGAGGACGACGCCGAAGAGCGCGCCGACGAGAGACTTCTTCATGTGGGGGGCCTCTCTCACGTTTCTCACGTTGCCTGTCGCCTGTTTGGCATGAGCATTGTGAGGCTGTACGGCTCAGCGGACAACAGGGCGCACTGAGCGAACAGAGAGAAGCCACCCGGTTCAGCCATCGATCAGCCGTTGACAAGCCGTTGACAAGCCGTCGAACGGCCGTGGATCGGCCTTGGATCAGCCACCCGGTTCAGGGCATCAGGTCGATCCACACCGGCGCGTGGTCCGAGCCCGCCGCGTCCCTGCGCTCGGCCGGGTCGTCGCCGACCGACGCGATCGGGTGCAGCTCCGCCGCCGCCTCGTGCGGGACGCCGGTGCCGGCCCGCGAGACGCGGCCCACCAGCGCGTGCGTGACGAAGACATGGTCGATCAGCTCGCGGCGGCCCGCGTACACGCGCGAGTAGCGCTGCTCCTCCGGGATGAGCGGAGCCACGTTCCACAGCCGCGCCGCGTCGCCCTTGTCCGGGCGGTCGAAGCCCGGCGTACCGATCTCCGAACCCGGCGGGCCCTGGAGGATCTGGGTGGTCGCGGCGTGCGGCTCGTCGTTGAAGTCGCCGAGCACGACGAGCCGTTCGCGCCGGCCGTCCTCGCCGATCAGGGGATCGGCGATCGCCCGCACCCCCGCCGCCTCCGCCGCGCGGCGCTGGAGCGCGTAGGCCGCGTACCGGGCGCGCTCGCCCTCGTCGCGCGGGGCGAACCGACCGCCCGGATAGCTGAGGAGCTTCGACTTGAGGTGGCAGACGACGGCCGTCAGCCAGGTCGCCCGCGTCGAGAAGTTCACCGCGAGCACACCACGCCCGGCGCGTTCCGTCGTCCGGCCGCTGTCGTCGACCTGCACCGGGCGCAGGGCGCCCGGGAACGCGGGCGTGTCCTCGACGACGTTCACGACGATGTCGCTGAGGAAGCCGACCCGGATGCCCCGCTCGTCGGGGAACGCCGAGAGCCGCACGTGGTAGCGCCCGTCCAGCATCCCCACCAGGTCGTCGAGCGCCGCCGGGTCGCCGACCTCCTGGATGCCGAGCAGCGTGGGCCGCAACCGGTCGACGGTCGCGGCCAGCGCCGCCAGCTTCGCCTCGTACGCCGCCTTGTCACGGGGACCGTAGGGGCTGCCGGGGCGGTAGAGGTTCTCCAGGTTCCAGGTGCCGACGAGCATGGTGCGCTCCGTCCTCGGGCCGGCCCGGGCGGGCCGGGGGCGCCAGAGTGCCAGCGGCTCCGCCGACGGGACAGAGGGCGGGGTGGATGTGCGGCGCGGGTCCCCGCGGCGGCGGACGCGGACGTACGGAGACGGGCGTACGCGGTGCCGCCCCGACCCGGCCGCTGCGCGGCGCCAACGGGCTGTACTTCAGGCCCGACACCGCGCTCGTCGTACACGACGGCGTCATCGCCGACGTCACCGACCGTCGATGTGCCGTCCGTGGCAGCGGAGTTGAGCGCGCTGCCGCCGGATCTCGTGGAGCGCGGCCACGGCAGGCGCATCCAGCGGTACGACACCTGAGCGGACCTCACGGAGGACAAGCGGACCTCACGGGGGACGAACGGACCTGACGGGGGACGAACGGACCTGACGGGGGACGAACGGACCTCACGGGGGACGAACGGATCTCACGAGGCACGAACGGATCTCACGAGGGAAAGGAAGTGGGAAAGAATTCTTCGGCGGTAGCGATGAGTTCCGGTGCCACCCCCGGTCACCCCTTCGGAGAACCGATCCGAGGAGGAACCATGGGGCTGCCGAAGGTGGTCACGCGTGAGGAATGGCGCGCCGCCCGCGAGGAGCTGCTCGCCCTGGAGAAGGCGGCGACCCGTGCGCGCGACGCCCTGAACACCCGGCGGCGCGAGCTGCCGATGGTGGAGGTCGACAAGCTCTACGTCTTTGAAGGGCCGGACGGCAAGAGCGAGTTGCACGACCTCTTCGAAGGGCGCCCCCAACTCGTCGTCTACCACTTCATGTTCGACCCGGAGTGGGACGCGGGCTGCACCAGCTGCTCCGGGTTCCTCGACCAGATCGGGCACCTGGCCCATCTGCGCGCCCGCGGCACGGCGTTCGCGGCCGTCTCCCGCGCCCCGTTCACGAAGATCCTGCCGTTCAAGGCCCGCATGGGCTGGACCGTGCCCTGGTACTCCTCGCACCTCAGCGAGTTCAACCTGGACTTCGGCGCCACCGTCAGGGCCGACGACGGCACCCTTCAGGAGCGTCCCGCCATCAGCTGCTTCCTGCGCGAGGGCGAGCGGATCTTCCACACCTACTCGACGTTCGACCGCGGCCTCGACAACCTCGGCTTCATCGCCAACCTCCTCGACCTCACCGCCCTGGGCCGACAGGAGGAATGGGAGAAACCAGAGGGACGAGCGTCGTCTCTCGGGGCGCCGGCGGGCAGCGCCCGCGTCCGGTATCACGACGAATACGTCGACTGACGAACGCGCCCCAGGCTCTGACCTCGTCTCAAGTCGGTGTCATTCTCGTCACGTTGCGAGTCCATACCCGCCCTGTCAGCGTTCTCCCTCATACAGCCCGGACCGGCATCGGCCGCACGGGCAGGTACATCAGCACGATCACGGGGGCAGGGACGGAAAATGATCAATGGACGAGTGGTACTGCAACGCTTCCCGGCCGGCGGGCCTCGCGGCTCCTGGCCCGCCGAGGAGTTCGCGAACCGGCTCCGCAGGGAGGGCCGACGGGCCGAGGTCGTCATGGACCTGGCGACGGACGCGTTCCTGGTGATCGTGCGGGAGGCCGCGCCGGAACCGGTGGGGTGAGACCGGCGTCGGGCACCCGCCGGGTGAAGTGGTCGGCCTGGAGCGCGTACAGCTCCGCGTAGAGCGCGCCGGAGGCGAGCAGTTTCCCCGGCGATCCCGACTCCACCGGGCGGCCCTGTTCCAGGACGTGCACGAGATCCGCATGCCGCACGGGCGCCGGCCGGCCGGTGCGTGATCAGCCAGACCGTCTGGCCGGTGCCCGCCAACGCCCGCATCTTCTCGAAGACTTCGCGTGCGGCCCGTGCGTCGAGCGCCGCCGTCGGCTCGTCGAGGATGAGGATGCGGCCCTTGCGGCACGCGGCCCTTGCGGTACGCGGCCCTTGCGGTACGCGGCCCCTGCGGTACGCGGCCCTTGCGGTACGCGGCCCCTGCGGTACGCGGCCCATGCGATGCCGAGCCGCTGCCACCGCCCGCCCGACAGCTTCGTGACCGCCGCTGACCGCGCGGGCGAGCAGTGTGTCGAGGCCGCGCGGCAGGTCCCGTACGACGCGCACCATCCGCGCGTTCGAGGAACGCCGCCACGACGAGTGCGCCCCCTGGGACACTCCCGGCTTCGCCCCTCGTCTACGCAGGTGAGGAGACGTGCGCGACCGCTGTGTGCGGTGGGCCGGACGACCCCCGCGGGGTCTTCGCCTCCACCCGGCGCGGCCACGGCCACCGCATCGCCGAGTACGCCGACCACGTCGACGTGGAGGCGATGATGACCGAGATCCCACCGGGTGAACCGGGGTCGCGCCCCGGGATGCGGCGGCGAAGAGGTTCAGGAGGATGCGCAGGGAAGCGCCGGGGGCGGCCGCCTCAGGCGCGGGTCGTGGACCAGGCCGGCGTCGTCCCCGTCACCCGGCACAGCGCCAGGTACAGCGGGATCGGCGGGGTGTAGGGGACCGAGCCGTCGGGGCAGTGGATGAGATCCGGGGCCCGGCGCGCGTCGAGCACCACGGCGCCCGCCGTGTAGCGCGCGGGCGCGGGCCACTCCAGCGCCACGTCGGAATCCGACGGGACCAGCCACCACCAGTGCGCCTCGTCCGCGTACACGCACCCCATGCGCGGCAGCCGGGCGGTCATGGCGCGGGCGAACGCCTCGGGCACCGCGACGGCGTCGCAGCCCAGCGGGGCCGTCATCCCCGCGGGCACCCCGAGACGCACGGGGGAGGGCGGGCGTGGCACGCGTCGACGGGCCAGTCCGACCAGCGAGTCCAGGTGCATCGTCCGCGTCGTCACCACGCCCATCCGTTCCCGCTCAGCACGCTCGTCGTTCTCCGTCCGCCCGACCGGGGCGGAGGTTCACCAGGCCCATCCCGCTCCGTCGGAGGCGTCGGGCACGGGCCCCGGGCCCGTCACCGCCTGCGCGTCGCGCGGCAGCTCCGCCCAGACCACCAGGCCGGGGCCGGTCTCCTGCGCTCCCCACGCGGTGGACACGGCCGCCACGAGCAGGAGCCCCCTGCCGTGCTCCTCCTCGGGCGCGATCCGGCCCGCCGTACGCGTGTCACCGGGGATACAGCCTTCGTCGCGGACCGCTATCCGTACGCGCTCGCCCGCCGCGTCGCGCAGATCGTGCAGCTCGCAGTGGATGCGGCGGCTCGCGGTGTGCACGATCGCGTTCGTGACCAGCTCGGACACGACGAGGGCCGCCGCGTCGCAGGTGTCCTCGCACGCGCCCCACCCGCTGAGGTGGGCACGCGTCATACGCCGGGCCTGTGCGGCGGATCCCGGGTGGGGAGCCAGTTCGAAGCTGCTGCGGCGGACCTGGGCCTCGGGCGAAGTACCCGAATGGTCACCGAGCGTAGCCTCGCCGGCTTCTGTTCCTAAGGGCGCGGACGGAGTCACGCTTGCCACTATCGCCCCGTCGGGAACACTTGGCAAGAGCCACTCTGAAAAGTGCAGAGTGCAGTGTGCCTCGCGGAGCGGACATGGCACACTGCTCGCAACAGCTCGTCGCGCGGCGCCCATTGGGGGCGAACCGCGGGGAATTGGCCGGTGAACGACCCTCTCCGGTTCTCCTCCCGCGGCTGGATTCGGACACCCGGACCATCGGTCCGACTACGGGGAGGTAGGGGTCGTGAGCGAACCGCGGTCCGCGCCGACGGTCGGACAGGTCGTTCTGGGCCGGCGCCTCCAGGACCTGCGCGAGGGCGCCGGGCTCAAGCGCGAGGACGCCGCGAAAGTACTCCGTGTAACCGCCGCGACCGTCCGCCGCATGGAGACCGCCGAGGTCGCGCTCAAGATCCCGTACCTCCAGCTGCTCCTGAAGTCCTACGGCGTCGCCGAGGACGAGGCTGACGCGTTCGTGCAGCTCGCGGAGGAGGCGAACAGGCCGGGCTGGTGGCAGCGGTTCCATGACATCCTCCCTGGCTGGTTCTCGATGTACGTGAGCCTGGAAGGCGCCGCCGCGCTCATCAGGACGTACGAGCCGCACTTCGTTCCCGGCCTGCTCCAGACCGAGGAGTACGCGCGCGGGGTGCTCGCCTCCGGCGCCATAGGCCGTGCGCTCGCCGACGACCCGGACGTCGTCGACCGGCACGTCGCCCTGCGCATGCGGCGCCAGGCCCTGCTCACCCGGGAGGACGCGCCCCGCTTCTGGGTCGTCATGGACGAGACCGCCCTGCGCCGCCCCGTCGGCGACGCGGCCGTGATGCGCGCGCAGATCGACCGGCTGCTCGAAGCGATGGAGCTGCCGAACGTCACGCTTCAGGTCGCGGAGTTCGCGTCCGGGCCTCACCCGGGCACGTACGGACCCTTCGTCCTGTTCCGATTTGCCATGTCAGAACTGCCGGACATGGTCTACAGCGAGTACCTGACCGGCGCCGTCTATCTCGACGGGCGCCCCGAGGTGGCCACCCACCTGGAGGTCATGGACCGCATGGCGGCACATGCCGCGACGGCGCAACGCACAAAGGAGATCCTCCGCGATCTTCGCAAGGAGCTGTGAATGGACTCGATCAAGGACCGAATACGAGGCGTCGACGGCGAGCCGATCTACAACGGCATGCCGGCGCGCGAACTCGGCACGGACGGCTGGCACAAGCCGTGGAGCGGCGGCAACGGCGGCAACTGCCTCGAAGCCATGAAGCTCGCCGACGGCCGCGTCGCCGTACGCCAGTCCTCGGACCCCGACGGCCCGGCCCTGATCTACACCCCGGCGGAGATCACCGCGTTCATCGAGGGGGCCAAGGCGGGAGCGGCGGACTTCCTGCTGTCCTGACGCCACCGCACCGTGAGGGGTGGGCCGCCGCACACCGGCCCACCCTCAGGTCAGCGCCAGCACGAACGACGCCGAGGCGGCGATCGCGGCCCCGCCCCGTATGTGGTTCCACCTCGCCCACTCGCTGAGATACGTACGCCACTGCGCCGCGGCGCGCTCGGACTCCTCGTCACCGGCGAGCTTGGCGAGGGCGTCGTTGCGCGGAATGTTCGCCACGACCGTCACCCCGAACGACCCCACCAGGTACAGGACGCACCCCAGCAGCAGTTCCACCGTGCCCTCGTCCGGCCACAGCACGAACGTCACCACGGCGATCACCGCGCACAGCACGGCCGCGCCCATGAAGACGATCATGAACGCCGGGTTCACGGCCGCGACGTTGATGGAGTTCATCGCCGCGATCCCGCGCGCGGCGGGCAGCGCCCCGAGCCCGCGCATCACGAACGTGGAGAACGCGACGAAGACCCCCGCCGCGACACCGCACCACAGCGCCGCGAGCACGACGAGTACGAAATACGGTCCCTCGATCATCCCAGCCCCCTCATCTCAGCCCCCTGGCTCTGCAAGGGATCATGCCTCAACGGGCCCATTCCGGACAGCAGTTCACCGCTGCCGCGTCACGATCCGTAGGCGTACGGACACCACGACTCGTAGGCGTACGGACACGACCCCGTAGGGCGTGCGGGCACCATGACCTGGCAGGTGTGCGGACACGACCCCGTAGGGGTGCGGGCACCATGACCTGGCAGGTGTGTGGCGGCGAGGTGGGCGTGCGCAGCGGCACTGCGCCCCCCGGAACCGCGCCCCGGACCCGCCCCCCGGACCCACCCCCGGACCCACCCCCGGACCCGCCCCCGGACCCGCGCCCCCGGAACGTTCACCTTCTGCCGCAGCCTTCCTCGACTCAGGACGCCGCCGACCGCCACGCGTCCAGCACGGCCGCGACGCCCGCCGCCACCCGCGACCGTGCCTCCCGCCTCGGCACCCCTCCATCAGCAACCGGTCGTACGGCGTGTCCACGTGTCGTACCGCGGCCCGCACCGCCGCGACCACCGCTCCTTCCGTCAGCGCCCGTCCCGCCGCGCTCCGCCCCACCCGCCCACTGCCCCGCACCCCCGCGTGCCCGGCGATCGCGACGGCGCGCTCCGCCGGGCAGCCGGGGAACAGTCGCCGGATCTCCGCCGCGAACGCCGCGACGAACCGCTCGTCCTGCGCCGCCCTCCGCACCGCGTCCCGAGCCCGCCGCCGCGCCCGCGCCTCCGCGTCCGCCAGGCACCGCGCCTCGGCCCGCGCCAGCGCCGCCTCCTCGACGAGCACGCCCTGCCGCTCGTACCGCCCGCGCCGCCGATGGAACCGCACCACGACCGCCGACAGCGCGCTCTCCTCACGGGCCCGCCGGGTCAACGCCGTGTCGCCGCGCGGCAGATACACCAGATGCCCCAGGTCCGCGCAGTCCATACAGCGCGGCTGCCCGTCCTCGATCGCCACCAGCGCGAGCGGCCCGACCCGGCACGCGACGCACCGTCTGCGTCTGACCGGCTGGAAGACGAGCGGACCACGGACGGCACGGGACGAGGCGACGGCGCTGCTCATACGGACGTCATGCCCGCCCCACCCGGTCGACCACCCCCCTCGGGCCCATCGCGCGCCCCGGCATCATGGACCGTGTGCGACTCCAAGCGATCACCTGGGAACGGCTCGGCGACACCCTCGCCGAGCGCCTGCTCGACCTGAAGCCGGCCGACGGCGGCCCCTGGCCCAAGGTCGCCTTCGACGGGGCCCCGGCCGCCCGCCCCGGCGACCTCGCGGCCCGCGTCGCCGACGCCCTGCGCGTGCGCGGCCGCACCTCGCTGGTCGTCGGCACGGAGGGCTTCCTGCGCCCCGCCTCACTGCGGTTCGAGTACGGACGCCAGGACGTCGAGGCGTATTACGGCAGCTGGTTCGACACGGGCGCGCTGTGGCGCGAGGTGTTCGGCCCCCTCGAACCGGACGGCACGGGGCGCGTCCTGCCCGACCTGTGGGATCCGGCCACCGACCGCGCGACCCGCAGCCCGTACGTCCAACTCCCGCCCGGAGGGCCTCTGTTGCTGCACGGCCCACTGCTCCTGCATCACTGGTTCCCCTTCGATCTGACGGTCCACGTCCAGCTGTCCCCGGGCGCCCTGCGACGCCGGACCCCCGAGGGCGAGCAGTGGACGCTCCCCGCCTTCGCCCGCTACGACACCGAGACCGACCCCGCCGCCACCGCGGATGTCGTCGTCCGCGCCGACGACCCGCGCCACCCGGCGTGGAACGGCTGACCCACGCCCCATGCCGCCACCCGGCGTGGAACGGCTGACCCACGCCCCAGGCCGTCACCCGGCGTGGAACGGCTGACATGCGCCCCACGGACACCGCGGCGAGAATGAGGGACGGCGCCGGGAACACCCCCCACCCCCACCCCACTCATCCCGGCGACGGGAGGCACCTCATGACCACCGCCGCGGACATCATGCACCCCGGTGCACGCTGGATCCCCGCCCACGAGACCCTCGACCGCGCCGCCCAGCTGATGCGCGAACTGAACGTCGGCGCGCTGCCCATCAGCGACGAGAACGAGCGGCTCTGCGGCATCCTCACCGACCGCGACATCGTCGTCGGCTGCGTGGCGATGGGCCACGACCCGGCCAAGATCACCGCCGGCGAGATGGCCAGGGGCACGCCCCGCTGGATCGACGCGGGCGCCGATGTCGACGCCGTCCTGCACGAGATGCAGGACCACCAGATCCGCCGTCTCCCGGTCATCGAGAACAAGCGCCTCGTCGGCATGATCAGCGAGGCCGACCTCGCCACCCATCTGTCCGAGGACCAGATCGCGTCGTGGGTGGAGAGCGTCTACGCCAAGGGGTGATCCCGCCCCCTCACAGCCATCCGTTGCGCTTGAAGCCGCGGTAGACGACGAAACAGATGACAGCTATGCCGGACAGCACGAGCGGATATCCGAACCGCCAGTGCAGCTCCGGCATGTTGTCGAAGTTCATGCCGTAGACGCCGCAGCCCATCGTGGGCACCGCGACGATCGCCGCCCACGCCGTGATCTTGCGCATGTCCTCGTTCTGCGCGACCGTCACCTGCGCCAGATGCGCTTGCAGGATCGAGTTCAGCAGTTCGTCGAAGGCCGCTATCTGCTCGGACGCGCGCAGCAGGTGGTCCGAGACGTCACGGAAGTACGCCTGTATCTGCGGCGGCACGGCCGGGAACGGCCGGCCGGACAGTTCCTGTATCGGCCGGGCCAGTGGCATGACCGCCCGCTTCAGCTCAAGGAGTTCACGCTTGAGCTGGTAGATGCGGCCGGGGTCGGCCCGCGCCCCGTTCTGCGCGAACACGTCGGCCTCGACCTCGTCGATGTCCGACTGGACGTCGTCGATCACCGTCAGGTAGTCGTCGACCACGTTGTCCGCGATCGCGTGCAGCACTGCCGCCGGGCCCTGGGCCAGTTGCTCGGGCTCCGACTCCAGTTGCTCGCGCACCGGCCCGAGCGAGCCGTGCGACCCGTGCCGCACCGTGATCACGAAGTCGTGCCCGACGAACACCATGATCTCGCCGGTCTCCACCACTTCGCTGGTCGCGGTGAGCTCGGTGTGCTCGACGTAGCAGACCGTCTTCAGGACCGCGAAGAGCGTCTGCCCGTACCGCTCGACCTTCGGCCGCTGATGCGCGTGGACCGCGTCCTCCACGGCCAGCGGATGCAGGTCGAACAGCTCGGCGACATCCGCGAACTCCAGCTCCGACGGCTCGTGCAGCCCCAGCCAGACGAAACCGTCCTCGGTCTTGCGCACCCGCCGAACCGCCTCGACGAGATCGCGTCCGCCCAACTCCCGCACGCCCTCGCGGTACGTCACGCAGTTCACCACCGCCGACCCGAGCGGAGAGCGCGCCGGGTGACTCAGATCGACCCGGGGCCGCCGCCGCGCCAGCCGCGCCACCTTCCGCAGCCCGCCCACCTTGCGCAGGCTGCCGACCCTTCGCAGGTTGCCCGCCATCGACATGTTCGGCTCCTCGCGCCGCGTCCGTACACACTCGTGTCCGACTGTCCCCCCGTTCGGTGGGGTGACCTGGCGAGCCAGTCTGCCAGCGATCGCCGACATCGTGTCCAGCCCTGTGGGAACGGAAGATTCCGCTCCATGTCGAGGGGTGTACGGCCATCGTGCCACCGGTCGTCTCACCGGCGTCCGCCGCCCTTCCGATTTCCGCCGAGAGGGGCCCGAGCTGCCCAAATGCCCGGTATCCGACAGGTGGGCTGGGATGATCGGGCCATGATGCGATCCGGTGGCCACGCCTATCTCCTCGACAACCAACAGGCCGAGGCGGGGCGGCGCTTCAACGCCCTCTCGACCCTGTTCGACCCCACGACGTTCCGGCACATCGAGCGCCTCGGCATCGGTTCCGGGTGGCGGTGCTGGGAGGTCGGCGCCGGCGGGAGCTCGGTGGTGGACTGGCTGGCGCGCAAGGTCGGCCCGACCGGCCGGGTCCTGGCCACCGACATCGACACGTCCTGGCAGACCAGCACGCCCCGCACGCCCGTCGAGGTGCGCCGACACGACGTGGGCGTCGACGAGCCACCCGTCGAGGGGTTCGACCTGGTCCACGCGCGCCTCGTCCTGGTCCATGTCCCGGACCGGGAGCGGGCGTTGGCGTCCATGATCCGCGCCCTGCGCCCCGGCGGCCGGCTGCTGATCGAGGACGCCGACCCCGCGCTCCAGCCCCTGCTCTGCCCCGACGAGTCAGGCCCCGAACAGCAGTTGGCCAACCGGCTGCGGCACGGCTTCCGCAGCCTGCTCGCCGATCGCGGCGCCGACCTCTCGTACGGCCGCAAACTCCCGCGCCTGCTGCGCGAGGCGGGCATGCAGAGGGTGGAGGCCGACGCGTACTTCCCTCTGACGTCCCCCGCCTGCACGGCCCTGGAAGCGGCGACGGTCGAGCAGATCCGCGGGTCCCTGGTCGAGGCCGGACTGGCCACGAACGAGGAGATCGACCGCCACCTGGCGAACGTGGCCGAGGGCACGATGGACCTGGCGACGGCCCCCCTGATCTCGACGTGGGGCCGCAAGCCCTGACGGCACGACCAGGGACGTCGAGGGGCGCGGGCAGCCTTTCGGGCCTTTCCGAGGTGCGGGGTACTGCGCGATCGACGGTCCCTCACCAAGGCCCCGTACCGGGAAGGCGCGTCGGGGCCGGGGGGCCTCCCGCCGCGCCGGGCACCCGCGTTCGACAGCCGACCCGCCTCCACCTCACCGCTCCGGCGGCCGCCCCCGATCCGCCCCACGGCGTGACTCCCCGCCCGGCATCCCTCCGCCACCGCCTCCGGCCACCCCGCTCCCCGAAGCCGCGCGGCGAGCAGACCGCCGGTGAACGCGTCCCCGGCCCCGGTCGAATCCCGCACCACCACCTCCGCGGCCCCCGGCACCGCCACCCGCTCCCGCACCACTCCACCCCGCGCCACACAAGCCCCCTCCGCCCCGTTCTTCACCACGACCACAGGGAACCGGCCGCTCAACTTGGCCGCAGCGTCCTCCACCTCCGCCGCCCCGCTGAGCAGCACCGCCTCGTCCCGGCTCGGCACCAGCAGCTCCACCCCGTCCGCGAGCGCCAGAAACGCCTGGGTCCCCCTCTCCCGAAGGAACCCCGCCGACGCCGGATCCACGCTCACCGGCACCCCGCGCGCGCGTGCGTCGTTCAGCGCGACCGACACCAACTCCCGCGCCGTGGGGGAGAAGAACAGATACCCGGACAGGTGCAACCACCCCACCCCCTCCAACGAGGCGGGCGACCAGTCCTCGGGCCCGATCCGCAGACTCGCCCCGCTGTCCGTCAGGAACGTCCGCTCGGCTCCGGCCTCCCCGTCCACCAGGCAGATCACCGCCCCGGTCGGGGCCTGCGCGTCCACGACGAGCCGCGGCCGCACCCCGGCCCGCCTGAGCGCGTCCTCGTGCCACCGAGCGGACTCCGCCCCCACCCGCCCCAGCATCGCGACGTCCCGGCAACCCGCGTACGCCGCCCAGCACGCCACGTTGGCGCCCGCCCCGCCCGGCACCGTGCGAATGGCGGCCACCGTGTCCGTCCCCGCCGCCAACGGCCCGCGGTGCCGCGCGACGACATCCGTGACGACGTCGCCGACCACGAGCAGCGCCCGGCCGCCCGCGCGCGTCACACCTCGGCCAGGGCCGCCGCGATCTGCCCCGCGAGCCGCACGTTCCCGCGGACGGCGGCCAGATTGGCCTCCAGAGAGGCGCCCTCGGTGTGCCGCGCCAAGTAGTCCAGCAGGAACGGCGTCACGGCCTGCCCGCTGATTTTCCGCTCCGCGCACTCCCGCAGCCCGTTCTCCAGCACGCGCGCGTGCAGCGCCGGATCGAGCTGCTCCTCCTCCGGTACGGGGTTGGCGACGATCAGCGCGGAATCCGGGCTGCCCAGCTCGTCCTGGGCCCGCATCACCCGTGCCACCTCGGCGGGCGTGTGCAGCGTCCAGTCCACGGGCTCACCGGAGTCGGCGAGATAGAACCCGGGGAAGCGCTCCGTCCCGAACCCCGCGACGGACACCCCCAGGGTCTCCAGGCGCTGGAGCGTCGCCGGTACGTCCAGGATCGACTTGACCCCGGCGCACACCACTGTGATCCGGGTCCGCGCGAGCAGCCCCAGGTCCGCCGACTCGTCCTGCGTCTGCGTCCACCCCCGGTGCACGCCGCCGAGCCCGCCGGTGGCGAACACCCGGATCCCGGCGGCCTCCGCGAGCAGGGCGGTGGCCGACACCGTGGTGGCCCCGCTCGCGCCCGCCGCCGCGGCGAGCGGCAGATCGCGGTGGCTCAGCTTGCGGATCCCGTCCTCGGTCGCGATCCGCTCCAACTGCTGCTTGTCCAGGCCGACGTACGGGTGCCCGTCCAGAACGGCGATCGTCGCGGGCACCGCGTCCTCGGACCGTACGAGCTTCTCCAGCTCCGCCGCGACCCGCAGATTGCGGGGCCGCGGCAGCCCGTGCGCGATGATCGTCGACTCCAGAGCCACCACCGGACGCCCGTCCAGGAGTGCTTCCCGTACCTCGTCCGCCACGACCAACATGCGTACGCCTTCCGCCGGTTGGAACTCGTCCCTGTCATCACTGGCGGCCCGGCGCCCCGCTCAAACACGCGACATGAAGGACGGAATCGGGGCTCCACGCGCGCGTGGGCCCCGCCCCCGGCGATCCCTCGACTCACACAGGCCGTACGCCGCTCAGCGCACCGTGCGGATCGAGGACGTACTTCCTGCTCGCGCCCTGGTCGAACTCCGCGTAACCGCGCGGTGCGTCGTCCAGACCGATCACCGTCGCGTTGACGGCCTTCGCGATGTGCACCCGCTCGTGCAGGATCGCCATCATCAGACCCCGGTGGTACGTCATGACGGGGCACTGGCCGGTCGTGAGCCGGTGGCTCTTGGCCCAGCCGAGGCCGAGTCGCACCTTCAGCGTCCCGGTCCGCGCGTCCTGGTCGACGCCGCCCGGATCGTCCGTGACGTAGAGGCCGGGGATGCCGAGGGCGCCGCCCGCCGCCGTGAGGCCCATCAGCGAGTTGAGGACGGTCGCGGGTGCCTCGGGGGAGTCCGGGCCGTGCGCGCGGGCCTCGAAGCCGACCGCGTCGACGGCCGCGTCCACCTCGGGCACCCCGAGGATCTGGGCGACCTGGTCCTCGACCGTGCCACGCGTCAGATCGACGGTCTCGCAGCCGAAGCTCCGCGCCTGTGCGAGCCGTTCGGCGTTCAGATCCCCGACGATCACCACGGCCGCACCCAGCAACTGCGCCGACGCGGCCGCCGCGAGCCCGACCGGCCCCGCCCCGGCCACGTACACCGTCGAGCCGACGGTCGTCCCCGCGGTCACCGCGCCGTGGAAACCGGTCGGGAAGATGTCCGACAGCATCGTCAGGTCGAGGAGCTTCTCGCGCGCCTGGTCCGCGTCCGGGAACCGCAGCACGTTGAAGTCCGCGTAGGGGATCATGACGTACTCGGCCTGCCCGCCGACCCAGCCGCCCATGTCGACATAGCCGTAAGCCGCCCCGGGGCGCGCGGGATTGACGTTCAGGCAGATGCCGGTCTTGCGCTCCTTGCAGTTGCGGCAGCGCCCGCAGGCGATGTTGAACGGCACCGAGACGATGTCCCCGACGTCAAGGAACTCGACGTCCGGTCCCCTCTCGACGATCTCGCCGGTGATCTCGTGGCCCAGGACGAGCCCTTCGGGCGCCGTCGTCCGACCGCGCACCATGTGCTGGTCGCTGCCGCAGATGTTGGTGGCGAGCACCTTGAGGATCACTCCGTGCCGGCACGTGCGGCCGACATTCGCGGCCGCCACCCCCGGGCCGTCCTTCAGTTCGAGCGTGGGGTGGTCGATGGTCCTGACCTCGACCGCACCCGGCTTGAGGTATGCGACTGCCCTGTTTCCGCTCATGCGTGATCGCCGTCCCTTCGGCTCCATGACTCGTTCAACGGCGGATGTTCCGGCTGTGCGCACGGCGGAGTCTGCTACCGAAACGGCCCGCTGAGGAGCCCTGCCGGGGCACGTTGTTGAAGCGGGAACGGCGTGGGGGTCAGCGGCGGCGGTCGAGCAGCGCGACGCCGAACGTCGCGAGGCCGATCTGGATCAGCCACTCCGTCCAGTCGACGCCCTTGGTGTCGGCCACGTCGAAGCCCGCGGCGATCGCCGTGCCGAGCAGGGCCGCCACGATGCCGACGACGATCGTCGCCAGAATCCCGATGCGCTGCCGACCTGGCAGCACCAGACGCCCGATCACGCCGATGACGATGCCGATCACGATCGCGCTGAATATGCCGGAGATCTCCATGTCCCTACGAACTCCTTGTCCGCTCCGATGCGATGTACGGTCCGTCTTCCCCTCGACGGGCCGTCCAGTCGGCGGGGCCCGGACCTTACGGGCCGTCCAGTGAGAGCAGAGGCGCAGGTCAACTAGGGTGACCGGCCATGACCACGAACGATCTGACCGCAGCCCCCGACGACGCCTCCTTCGCCGTCCACGTCCCGGACGTCGTACTCGAACCGGAGCCGCTCGACCCCGCGCAGATCGTCTCCGGCGCACCCGTCGTCACCGGCGCGGTCCTGTGGGAGTCGCCCGACGGCAAGCAGCTGCGCGGCATCTGGCAGATCACGCCCGGCGTCGTCACCGACACGGAGGCGAACGAGCTGTTCGTGGTCGTCAGCGGCCGCGCCACCGTCGAGATCGAGGGCGGGGACACCCTGCAACTCGGCCCCGGCACCGCCGCCGTACTGCGCGAGGGCGACCGCGCGACGTGGACCGTGCACGAGACGCTGCGCAAGGCCTACCACATCACGCTGAGCTGAACTCCCTTGCCCGCTAAGCCTGTTGGGTGCGCCGCCGAGTGAACAGGGCCAGTGCGCCCAGCGGTACAAGCAGGCAGGCCGCCGCCAGGTTCAGCCACGCGTAGCTCGCCGTCGCCACGACCAGGCCCGCGGTGGCGCCGCCGATGCCCGCCGACAGGCTCGTCGTCAGATCGGACAGGCCCTGCGCGGCGGCCCGCGCGGCCTGCGGCACGGAGTCGGTGAGCAGCGCGGAGCCCGCGACGAGCCCCGCCGACCAGCCGAGCCCGAGGACGAACAGGCCGGCGGCGCTCTGCGCGTGACTGCCGCCCGCCGTCCCGGCCAGCATCGCCGCACAGGCCAGCAGCCCCACCGCGAGGCCGATCACCGTCAGCCGCCCGAAACGATCGGCGAGACGCCCCATCACCGGCGAGAACGCGTACATCCCGGCGATGTGTCCGCTGATGACGAGCCCGATCAACTCGATGCCCGCGCCGTGGTGTTCGAGATCCACCGGCGTCATCGACATGACCGAGACCATCGCGGTGTGCGACACCGCGACCGTCACCAGCGCGAGCCGGGCCCGCGGCGACCCGGACACCGCGGCGAACCCCGCGCGCAGGGAGCGCGCCGCGGGCGACCGCTCCTCGGCGGGAGCCGACTCCTCGCCGTCAGCAGCGGATCGGGACGCAGCAGTACGTGCACCAGGACCGCGGATATCAGGAACACCCCGGCCGCCCAGACGAACGGCCCGGACTCGTCGGGTATGCCGAGGCCGGAGACGCTCCGGCCGGCGGGCGCGGCGATGTTCGGCCCGAGCACGGCGCCGATCGTGGTGGCCCACACGACGGTGGAGATGGCGCGGGCCCGCCGGTCGGGCGCGGCGAGGTCGGCCGCCGCGTACCTGGCCTGCAAATTGGCCGACGACGCCGCGCCGAACCCCGCCAGCCCGACGAGCAGCAGCGCGAAGTTCCCGGCCGCGGCGGCCAGCACGGTCACCACGGCGCCCACCGCGCCGATCAGATAGGCGAGCACGAGCCCGGCCCGCCGCCCCCGCGCGTTCATCAGCGCGGCCAGTGGTACCGACAGGATCGCCGTCCCGGCGACGCTCGCCGTGGACGCGAGCCCCGACAGCGCCTCGTCCCCACTGACCTTCTTGGCGAGCACGGCCGCCAGCGCGATCCCCGTGGCGGTCCCGAGCCCGCCGAGGATCTGCGAGGCGACCAGCACCCGCTGCGTACGCCGCTGAAGCGCCTCGACCCGACCGGCCTCCCAGGACGCGTCCTCGACGCGATCGGAACGCACGTCACCCGCGCTCATCGGCACCACCCCCACCCCGAAAAGAACCTCGCACCGCCCGGGACCCTCTCAGAACAACGGCTCGGGCAGAACCCCCTCCAGCGCCAGCAGCTTGCGCTTCGTCTCCAGCCCGCCGCCGAACCCGCCGATCCCGCCGTCGCTCTCCACGACCCGGTGGCACGGCACCACGACCGGCAACGGGTTCGCCCCCATCGCCGTGCCGACCGCCTGCGCGGCCCCCGGCTGCCCGACCCGCCGGGCCAGATCCCCGTACCCCACGACCGCGCCGTACGACACGCCCGCCGCCAGCTCGCGCAGCACCTCGCGGTGGAACCCGGCGATGAGCGACCAGTCGAGCGGCAGGTCGAAGTCGCGCCGCCGGCCGGCGAAGTACTCCCCGAGCTGTCGTACCGCCTCGGCCAGCAGCGGCGCGTCCGGCGCCTCGACCGGCTCGGTCCCGAAACGGGAGCCGAGCCGGGCGAGTGCCTTGTCCCGCACCGCGTCGGTGGCGTGGAAGGCGAGGTACACCAGACCCTCGTCCGTCGCGGCGAGCAGCAGCGGCCCGATGTCGCTGCCCACGACGGTCCACACGACCCGTCGCGCCTCCTCGTTCTGCCCAGTGGCGTCCATGGCGACCACGGTACGACCGGGCACTGACAACGCCCGGTGCGCGATCAGCCGCCGACGGCCTCGCGCACCACGTCCGGGGTGTTGGTGATGATCCCGTCGACGCCGTACCCGGCCACGCGCTGCGCGGTCGCGGCGTCGTTGACCGTCCAGGTGAAGATGTCGAGCGGCTTGTCGTGGGGACCCTTGAGCGCGTGCACCGCGTCGACGTAGGCCGTGGAGATCGTGGAGTGGGACGGGTTGATCTGGTCGACGAACTCCGCGTACGCGGGCAGGTCGGCGACGGCGGGGGTGCCCAGGAACCCGGTCGTGAGGTCCGGGCGCTGCGCGTGGACGCTGCGCATGCTGTCCGCGCTGAAGCTCTGGAGGACCAGCCGGTGCTTCACGTGCCCGTGCCGCAGCCAGCCGTCCTTGCGCAGCTGCCGCAGGATCTGCGCCTCGATGCCCGGGTAGAGCTCGGGCGCCTTGATCTCCAGGAGCAGCTTCTGGTGGTTGTCCTCGACGCGGTCCAGGTACTGATGGAGCGTCGGGATCCGCGCGCCGGTGAACTCGGCGCCCTTCCAGCTGCCCGCGTCCAGTGCGGCGATCTCCGCGGCGGTGAAGTCGCCCACGTTCCACGGGGCGCGGTCCGGGTAGAGCTGTTCGACGTTCGTGGTGCGGGCCAGCGTGGTGTCGTGGATGACGACGAGCGCGCCGTCCTTGGTGCGCTGCACGTCGTTCTCGACCCAGGTGATGCCCAGGTCGTCCGCCTTGTCGACGGCCTCCAGCGTGTTCTCGGGGGCGTAGGCGGACGCGCCGCGGTGTGCGACGACGACCGGTCTGTCGTGTGCGGTGGCGGCTTGTGCGGCAGTGGGCAGGACCAGGACACCGATGATGACGGAACCTGTCACTGTGGCTACTGCGGCTGCTGCGCGTGCGTACACGTCTGCTCCTCATGCGTCGTGAGACCACGGACGGCACGAGCCTGGCAGCCTGGAGCCAACAGAAAACAGGCGAAGGATGGTCACAGGTTGAACGGAGTTATTCAACTGCGGCCGACCCCGTGGAGGAAGCAGGGATTCTTTGCCGGAAAATCGTTCGGGCGTTCCCGCGTGAGCTTTAATCTCAGCCTCAACCGTGGCTGGCCTGATGGTCGTTGACGGGGGAGCGAGCAGGGCATCTCAGGGCATAACAGGGCGAAAGGGCTGCGTCGCATGCAGGGCACGGTCGACGGTTTCAGTTACGGACTCGTCACCCCGGTAGTGGCGTACCTCATGGCCTTCCTGGGAGGTGCGCTCGGTCTGCGCTGCACCACCAGATCGCTTCTGGTGATGAACACCTGGCGGGCCGGCTGGCTCGCCCTCGGGTCCGCGGCGATCGGCTCCGGGATCTGGACGATGCACTTCATCGCGATGATGGGGTTCACCGTCAGAGGAGTGCCGATCCACTACGACCAGCCCACCACGTTCGCGAGCCTCGGCGTCGCCATCGTCATGGTCGGCATCGGCGTGTTCATCGTCGGCTACAAGGGCGCGACCGGCCCGGCCCTGTTCACCGGGGGCACGATCACCGGCCTGGGCGTCGCGTCCATGCACTACCTCGGAATGGCCGGAATGCGCCTTCACGGGACGATCGAGTACAACACGTTCACCGTGGGGGCCTCCGTGGTGATCGCCATGGTGGCGGCGACGGCCGCCCTGTGGGCCGCCGTCCAGGTCCGCGGCATCATGTGGAGCCTCGGCGCGAGCCTCATCATGGGGCTCGCCGTCTCCGGCATGCACTACACCGGTATGGCGGCCGTCAGCGTGCAGCTGCACGGCAGTGCCGGCGGTTCCCCCGGTGGCGACTCGGCCGCCGGCATCCTCGCCCCGATGCTGATCGGCCCCCTGTGCTTCCTCCTCCTGGCCGGAGTGGTGGTCATGTTCGACCCCCTGATGGTCATGGGCCGCCCGGACTGGCGCGACGCGCGGGAGGCCGCCGCCCGCCCCGGCGCCCCCGCCTCGCCGACCGTCCCGCGGCCCCGCCGCGTCCCCGGCCGGCCGAGCCCGCGCACCCCGCAGAACTGGTGATCCGGCACCCCTGAGAGCCCGGCCGCAGCCGTGATCGGACCCCGTTGTCAGTGCGGGGTCGTACGGTTGATTCCATGCGGCCCGTATCCAAGATCGAACGCACGGTGGCGCCTTTCGAGGTCGTCAGCCCGTACCAGCCCAGCGGTGACCAGCCCGCGGCCATCGCCGAGCTGGAGAAGCGCATCAAGGCAGGCGAGAAGGACGTCGTCCTGCTCGGCGCCACCGGCACCGGCAAGTCCGCCACCACGGCGTGGATGATCGAGAAGCTCCAGCGGCCCACCCTCGTGATGGCGCCGAACAAGACGCTGGCCGCGCAGCTGGCGAACGAGTTCCGGGAGCTCCTGCCGAACAACGCGGTCGAGTACTTCGTCTCGTACTACGACTACTACCAACCCGAGGCGTACGTTCCGCAGTCGGACACGTACATCGAGAAGGACTCCTCGATCAACGAGGAGGTGGAGCGCCTGCGCCACTCCGCGACGAACTCGCTGCTGACCCGCCGCGACGTCGTGGTGGTCGCCTCCGTGTCCTGCATCTACGGCCTCGGCACGCCGCAGGAGTACGTGGACCGCATGGTCTCCCTGAAGGTCGGCGAGGAGATCGACCGCGACGACCTGCTGCGCCGCTTCGTCGACATCCAGTACACGCGCAACGACGTGGCGTTCCAGCGCGGCACCTTCCGGGTGCGCGGCGACACCATCGAGATCTTCCCGGTCTACGAGGAGCTCGCGGTCCGGATCGAGATGTTCGGCGACGAGATCGAGGCCCTCTCGACGCTCCACCCCCTCACCGGCGAGGTCATCAGCGACGACGAGTCGCTGTACATCTTCCCTGCCACGCACTACGTGGCGGGCCCCGAGCGCCTGGAGCGCGCGGTCAACGACATCGAGAAGGAGCTGGGCGAGCGCCTCGCCACCCTGGAGAAGCAGGGCAAGATGCTCGAGGCCCAGCGGCTGCGCATGCGCACCACGTACGACATCGAGATGCTCCGCCAGATCGGCTCCTGCTCCGGCGTGGAGAACTACTCGATGCACTTCGACGGCCGCGAGCCCGGCTCCCCGCCGAACACGCTGCTCGACTACTTCCCGGACGACTTCATGCTCGTCATCGACGAGTCGCACGTCACCGTCCCGCAGATCGGCGCCATGTACGAGGGCGACGCCTCCCGCAAGCGCACCCTCGTGGACCACGGCTTCCGGCTGCCCTCCGCGCTCGACAACCGCCCGCTGAAGTGGGAGGAGTTCCAGGAGCGCATCGGCCAGACCGTCTACCTGTCGGCGACCCCGGGCAAGTACGAGCTCGCCCGCTCGGACGGCTACGTGGAGCAGATCATCCGCCCCACCGGCCTGATCGACCCGGAGGTCGTCGTCAAGCCGACCGAGGGGCAGATCGACGACCTGGTGCACGAGATCCGCACGCGCACGGAGAAGGACGAGCGCGTCCTGGTCACCACGCTCACCAAGAAGATGGCCGAGGACCTCACGGACTACTTCCTGGAGCTCGGCATCCAGGTGCGCTACCTCCACAGCGACGTCGACACCCTGCGCCGGGTGGAGCTCCTGCGGGAGCTGCGCGCGGGCGAGTACGACGTCCTGGTCGGCATCAACCTGCTCCGTGAGGGCCTCGACCTGCCCGAGGTCTCCCTGGTCGCGATCCTCGACGCCGACAAGGAGGGCTTCCTGCGCTCCGGTACGTCGCTGATCCAGACCATCGGCCGTGCGGCTCGTAACGTGTCGGGCCAGGTGCACATGTACGCCGACAAGATCACCCCGGCGATGGAGAAGGCCATTGAGGAGACCAATCGCCGCCGGGAGAAGCAGATCGCGTACAACGAGGAGCGGGGCATCGACCCCCAGCCCCTCCGGAAGAAGATCAACGACATCGTCGCGTCCATCGCGCGCGAGGACGTCGACACGGAGGAGCTGCTCGGCACGGGGTACCGCAAGGGCGGAAAGGACGGCAAGGGTGCCAAGGCCCCCGTGCCGTCCCTCGGCAAGGCGGACACCGGCAAGAAGAAGCGCGGCAAGGCGGCGGAGACCGTCCCCACCGACCGCCCCGCGGCCGAACTCGCCGAGCAGATCGAGGAGATGACCGAGCGGATGCGGGCCGCGGCCGCCGACCTGCAGTTCGAGATCGCGGCGCGGCTGCGCGACGAGGTGTCGGAGATGAAGAAGGAGCTGCGCCAGATGAAGGAGGCAGGCATCGCCTGACCTGCCTCGACGGGCGGGACCGCGTCGGTGTGTTGCAAGACCGCCACAAAATCCCGCCCTCGGTGGCGGTGTTGTCGGTGCCCCCCTCTAGGGTTTGGACCAACCGTCGGCGCAGGCCGCGGCAACAGGGGACGGTTCGAGAGGGGACAGCGCGTGGGCATCGACTTGACCAAGGGTCAGGCCATCAGCTTGGAGAAGCAGGGCGGAGGCACCCTCACCGCCGTGCGCATGGGACTCGGCTGGCAGGCGGCGCCGCGGCGCGGACTGTTCGGCACGCGCACCCGTGAGATCGACCTCGACGCGTCGGCGGTCCTCTTCGCCGACAAGCAGCCCGTCGACGTGGTGTTCTTCCGCCACCTCGTCAGCGACGACGGCTCGGTGCGGCACACCGGCGACAACCTGGTCGGCGGCGTGGGCCAGGGCGGCGACGACGAGGCGATCCTCGTCGACCTCGCGCGCGTGCCGGTGCACATCGACCAGATCGTGTTCACGGTCAACTCCTTCACGGGCCAGACGTTCCAGGAGGTGCAGAACGCGTTCTGCCGTCTGGTCGACGAGACGACGGGCCAGGAGCTGGCGCGCTACACGCTCGACGGCGGCGGCCAGTACACGGCGCAGATCATGGCCAAGGTCCACCGGGACGGCGCGGGCTGGAAGATGACGGCCCTGGGCACGGCGGCCAACGGCCGCACGTTCCAGGACCTGATGCCCTCGATCCTGCCCGGCCTGTAGCGGGTCGACGATGGCGGCCGAACTGGTGAGGGGCCAGAACCACCCCCTCACCCGGACCCGTCTGGAGATCCGGGTGTCGGCCGGCCGGCCGGTCGTCGCGGGCGTCACGCTCGCCGACGACCGGGGCACCGTCCACGGCGCCGAGCGGATCGCCCACCCCGGCGCGCCGGCGCTGCCCGGCCTCGAAGTCCCGCGCCAGGCGGCGGCGGACCACCGCCTCGCCGTGGACCTCGACGCCGTACCGCAGGACGTGCACCGGGTCACCGTGCTGCTCGCGCTCCCCGTGGGCACCGGCGGCCCGACCCGGTTCGGCGCCGTCGCCGCCCCCTTCGTCGCGGTCACCGGACTCGACGGCGTCGAGGAGGCCAGCTACACGATCACCGATCTCGACACGGAGTCGGCCGTTGTCGCCCTGGAGCTCTACCGCAGGCAGAGCGCCTGGAAGGTGCGCGCCATCGGCCAGGGCTACGCCGAAGGACTCGGAGCGCTCCTCGCCGACCAGGGCGTTCCCGACGCGACCGCGCTGGCGGGCACCATCCACGACGCCGTCTCCCGAGGACTGGCCCGCGCGGTCGCACCCCGCCCCCGCCCCGCACGGCGGACGAGACGCAGGTCCGCGCGGCGGCCACGGCCGGACACGCCGCGGGTCCCCCGCCGCCCGCCCCGCCCCCACCCCGGGGCGCCGCCCAGGGGCCCATCGACTACAGCCACCCCGGCCGCCAGGCGCCGCCGCCCGCCGCGCCGCAGCCCGCCGTGCCCGTCGCGGGCGACGCCACCGGCTGGTCCATGGAGGAGCGGCTCTACAACCAGGTGTGGGGCATGTTCGAGGACCTCGCCCGCACCGCGGCCGCCTACCGCAGCGCCGTCGACTTCGCCGACGCCCGGATGGAGCAGGAGCTCGACGGCGTCCTCTCCGACCCGCGCAGCCGGATCGGCGGCCAGGGCGACGCCGCCCGCGAGGCCGCCACCGCCAAGCACGGCGCCCTCGTCGACCGCGCCCGCGAGGCCCTCGACCGCGACCTGGCCCAGCTCGTCGCCGAGTCCGAGGTCGTCGAGCCCGCGCTCCCGGCGCCGTACGCGGGCTGGGACAACCCGTGCTGGCACGCGTACCGCAGCCCCATGGAGAACCCGATGGCGGTCCGCCTCGGCGACCTGCGGCTGCCGGAGGGCGACAGCCTGGGCCTGCGCATCCCGATGCTCGTCCGGCTGCCGCTGGAGCGCGGTCTGTGGGTCGACGCGGGCGCCTCCGCGGCCGACGCCTTCACCGACGCCGACGAGCTGCGGGCCCGCGCCGCCCACACCGCGGTCGTGCACGCGGCGCGGCTGCTGGCCGCGTACCCGGCGGGCGAGTTCAGCGTGCACGTCATCGATCCGGCGGGCACGGCCGCGGGCGCCCTCGCTCCGCTCGTCGACGCCGGGGTGCTCGCCGGGCCGCCCGCCAGGGGAGCCGCCGGTGTCGCGGAGACCCTGACCCGGCTGACCGAGCGCGTCGACCTGGTGCAGATGGCGATCCGCGCGGGAGCGGCCGACGCGCTGCCGCCCGACCTGGACGTCGCCGAGCAGCTGCTGATCGTGCACGACTTCCCGCACGGCTTCGACGACCGGTCCGTGACCCGGCTGCGCTACCTGGCCGACGAGGGACCGCAGGTCGGCGTCCATCTGATGCTGGTCGCCGACCGGGAGGACGCGGCCGAGTACGGCCCACTCCTCGACCCTCTGTGGCGTGCCCTGCTGCGCGTGACGCCGGTGCCCGACGACCACCTGGCCGACCCCTGGGTCGGGCACGCCTGGACCTACGAGCCGCCGGCGGTCCAGCCTGGCAGCGCGGTGCTGCGCCACGTCCTTGCCGAAGTGGCCAGAGCCCGTCGGGAAAGGGGCCTTTGACCTGGCGACTTGAGGACTTCTTTACCTTTCCCTTTACCTTTCATGGGTGTTTCGAGTACGCTCCTTTACGCGGAGGGGAGTACTCCCGTACGCGGCGTTCCCGTCAATACGGACGACCGGCCCGATGGCCGCCGATCCCGGGGCGTCGGCCCGAGGCGCGGTCCACGCGCCCGGGTGGAAGAGACCTCCGGCAGCGACGACGCTGATCAGTAGCCGTACGACGCCGGAGGCGCAGTGGACGTATCGATGACCCTTTGGGTGCTGACCATTCTTGGTCTGAGCGCCCTGATCGCGGTCGACTTCTTCATCGGGCGCAAGCCCCACGACGTATCCATCAAGGAAGCCGGAATCTGGACGGTCGTCTGGATCGTGCTGGCCGTGCTCTTCGGCATCGGCCTGCTCGTCTGGGGCAGCAGCCAGGCCGCCGGAGAGTTCTTCGCGGGCTTCATCACCGAGAAGTCGCTGAGCGTCGACAACCTCTTCGTCTTCATCCTGATCATGGCGAAGTTCTCGGTGCCGACCCACCTGCAACAGCGGGTGCTGCTGTTCGGCGTGCTCATCGCCCTCATCCTGCGGGCGATCTTCATCGCCGCGGGCGCGGCGGTCATCGCCAACTTCTCGTGGGTCTTCTACATCTTCGGTGCCTTCCTCATCTACACGGCCTGGAAGCTCATCAAGGAGGCCATGGCGGACGAGGAGGAAGAGGAGTTCGAGGAGAACCGCCTCCTGAAGTCCATCGAGAAGCGGTTCGGTGTCGCCGACCAGTACCACGGCACCAAGCTCTTCATCCGGCAGCACGGCAAGAGGGTCATGACGCCGCTGCTCGTCGTCATGCTCGCCATCGGCATGACCGACGTGCTCTTCGCCATGGACTCGATCCCCGCGATCTTCGGGCTGACCCAGGACCCGTACATCGTCTTCACGGCCAACGCGTTCGCCCTGATGGGACTGCGCCAGCTGTACTTCCTCATCGGCGGACTGCTCAAGAAGCTGGTCCACCTCAGCTACGGGCTGTCGGTGATCCTCGCCTTCATCGGCGTGAAGCTGGTCCTGCACGCGTTGCACGAGTCCGGTGTGCACGTGCCGGAGATCTCCATTCCGGTCTCGCTCGCCGTCATCTGCGGCGTCCTGATCGTCACCACGATCACCAGCCTCTTCGCCTCCAAGAAGCAGGCCGAGCGGGACGCGGCCGAAGCGGCTCAGAAGGACAGCATCAAGGCCTGACGACGTCAGACGTAGGAATTACCAGCACCGGGAGCAGTGCGCGTTCGATTGCCGCGCGCTTCTCCCGGTGCTTGCTTGTGCACTGAGCGCATCCCGGCCCGGGGCGCCACGGCACGACGGGGGAGGACCCCATGAGTCTGAAGTTCACCCAGATCATCGACTTCGAGACCCAGCGCATCGAGGAGATGGAGGAACTGCTCGAGCGGTTCGAGCAGCAGATGGCCGGCACGCCCGGCGGCCCCACGCACCGCATCATGCTCGCCGACCGCGACACCGCGGGCCGCTACCTGGTGGTCATCGAGTTCGACTCGTACGACGACGCGATGCGCAACAGCGAACGTCCCGAGATCTCCCAGCTGAACGAGCAGCTCTCCGCGATGTGTACGCGGCCTCCGGCCTTCACCAACTGCGACGTCAGGGACGCCCGCGAACTGAAGTGAGCCGCGGCTCGCCGGTATCGACACAGCGCCGAAGTCGCGCCCCCGCACCGCCCCGGGCACCATCGAATGCATGATCACCAGACTCCGGGCACTGACCACGCAGTGGACCGTCGCCGTCCCGGTGCTGGCCGTCGTGCTGCTCGGGTTCACGTGGGGGCGCGACCTGCCCGGGGCCGTGGTCACCCTGGTCTCGATCGTCCTCGCGGGCTCCGTGCTCGCCGCCGTGCACCACGCCGAGGTCGTCGCCCACCGCGTGGGCGAACCGTTCGGGTCCCTCGTGCTCGCCGTCGCCGTCACGATCATCGAAGTCGCGCTCATCGTCACCCTGATGGCCGACGGCGGGGCGAAGGGCGCCACGCTCGCCCGGGACACCGTTTTCGCCGCCGTCATGATCACGTGCAACGGCATCGTCGGCATCAGCCTGCTCGCCGCCGCCCTGCGCCACCGCGTGGCGATCTTCCAGTCCGAGGGCACCGGCGGCGCCCTCGCCACCGTCGCCACGCTCGCGACCCTCTGCCTGGTCCTGCCGACCTTCACGACGAGCAAGCAGGGCCCGGAGTTCTCCACCTCCCAACTGGTCTTCTCCGCCGTCGCCGCGGTCGTCCTGTACGGGCTCTTCGTGGCGACCCAGACGGTGCGCCACCGCGACTACTTCCTGCCGATCACCAAGCACGGCGAGGTCATCGACGCCGAGGACCACGCGGACGTGCCCACCACCCGCGCCGCCCTGGCCAGCCTCGGGATGCTCGGACTCGCCCTGATCGCGGTCGTCGGCCTCGCCAAGGGCGTCTCCAAGACGATCGAGCACGGGGTGGAGGCGGCGGGCATGCCGCACGCCGTCGTCGGCGTGATCATCGCGCTGCTGGTGCTGCTGCCGGAGACCATCGCGGCGCTCCGGGCCGCCCGCCGCAACCGCGTCCAGACGAGCCTCAACCTCGCGCTCGGCTCCGCGATGGCGAGCATCGGACTGACCGTCCCCGCCGTCGCCATCGCCTCGTTCTGGCTGGACGGTCCGCTCGTCCTCGGCCTCGGCGCCACCCACATGGTGCTGCTCGCGCTGACCCTGGTGGTCAGCACGCTCACGATCGTCCCCGGACGCGCCACCCCGCTCCAGGGCGGTGTGCACCTGGTGATCCTCGCCGCGTACGTGGAACTCGCCGTCACGCCGTGACGGCCTCCTCCCGTACGACACCGGGAGCGGTCTCGGGAAGCAGTGCGAAGCACCCGAGGCTCAGCACCGCGATGCCCGTCAGGTACCAGCCCACACCCCAGGGGACCCCCGTCCCGCCGTCGGCCAGCGCGGTCGCCGCGATCGGCGTGAGCGCGCCACCCAGGACCCCGCCCAGGTTGTAGCCGACCGCCGCACCCGTGCACCGCACGCGCGGTTCGTACAGTTCCGGCAGGTACGCGGCGATCACGGCGAACATCGTGATGAACGCGAACAGCGCCACCAGGAACCCGAGGAACATCAACAGCGGCTCCCCGGTGGCCAGGAGCGCCACCATCGGCACCATCCACACCACGGCCATCGCGCACCCCGCGAGACACATGGGACGCCGTCCGTACCGGTCGCCGAGGAGCGCCGCCAGCGGAGTCGACGCCCCCTTGACGACGACGGCCGCCATGATGCAGGTCAGCATGACGCTGCGGCTCACGCCGAGCCGCTCCACTCCATAGGCGAGCGACCAGGTCGTCACCGCATAGAAGATGGCGTATCCGACGGACAGGGCCCCGGCCGTCAGGAGCACCAACCGCCAGTGCCCGCGTACCACTTCGGCCAGCGGGAGCCGCGCGGGTTCGGCCACCTCCAGGAACGCGGGGCTCTCCACCAGCGACCTGCGCAGCCACAGCCCGGCCACGGCCAGGGCCCCCGCCGCCCAGAACGGCACCCGCCACCCCCAGGCCGCGAACTGCGCGTCCGTGAGCGTCGCCGACAGCGCCAGCATGATCCCGTTGGCGAGCAGGAACCCCACCGAAGGGCCGATCTGGGGCATGCTCGCCCACAGTCCGCGCCGTGCGGCGGGCGCGTGCTCGGCGGTCAGCAGCACCGCCCCGCCCCACTCGCCGCCGAGCCCGAGCCCCTGGAGAAAACGCAACAGAAGGAGAAGCAGGGGAGCGGCCACCCCGATCGAGGCATAGGTGGGCACGCAACCGACCGCCACGGTCGCGGCCCCGGTGAGCATCAGTGACCCCACCAGGACGGGGCGTCGTCCGTGCCGGTCTCCGATGTGCCCGAACAGGACCGAGCCGAGCGGCCTCGCCACGAAGCCCACCCCGAAGGTCGCGAAGGCGGCCAGAGTTCCCGCGAGCGGCGAGAACGTCGGGAAGAACAGCGGGCCGAGGACCAGCGCGGCGGCGGTGCCGTAGACGAAGAAGTCGAAGAACTCGATGGCGGTGCCGGCCAGCGAGGCGGCGGCGAGCCGTGGCAGTGACGGAGGGTGAGTGGTGCGCATGTCGCGGCAACTACCCGTAGTCGGCGCAGGTTACGGGGGCGTACGAGAGTGGGGTGCGGGGCGCGTGGAGGTCCCTCCTGAGCGGTGGTCCATCCGGCGCGGCGTGATAGACCCTCAAGGAGCTACCACTTACGTACGGAGGTCCCCTGTGCCGCGCACGCTCGCCACTGCCCCGATCATGGTTCTCAACGGCCCGAACCTGAACCTTCTCGGCAGGCGTCAGCCGGAGATCTACGGCCGCGACACCCTCGCCGACGTCGAGGCGCTGTGCGTCAAGGCGGCCGCCGCGCACGGAGCCACCGTGGACTTCCGGCAGTCCAACCACGAGGGCGAACTGGTCGACTGGATCCACGAGGCCCGCGAGAACCACGTCGGCATCGTCATCAACCCCGCCGCCTACTCGCACACGTCCGTGGCCATCCTGGACGCCCTCAACACCTGTGACGGGATGCCGGTGGTCGAGGTCCACATCTCCAACATCCACCAGCGCGAGGAGTTCCGGCACCACTCCTACGTGTCGCTGCGCGCCGACGGCGTGATCGCGGGCTGCGGCGTGCAGGGCTACGCGTTCGGTGTGGAGCGGGTGGCGGCCCTCGCCGCGCCGGGGGCGGCGCAGGCCTAGAAGGCCGCCTACAGGCGCCCCGCCTCCACGATCCGCCGCAGGAACTGTCGCGTACGTTCCTGCCGCGGATCCCCGAACACGGCCTCCGGGGTGCCGCGTTCGAGCACCACACCGCCTTCCAGGAAGCACACCTGGTCGGCGACCTCACGGGCGAAGCTCATCTCGTGGGTGGCCAGCACCATCGTCATGCCCTCGCCCTTCAAGTCGCGCACGACGTCGAGGACTTCACCGACGAGCTCGGGGTCGAGGGCCGCGGTGACCTCGTCGAGCAGCAGCAGCCGGGGCCGCACGGCCAGGGCCCGTACGATCGCCGCACGCTGCTGCTGGCCGCCGCTGAGCCGGTCCGGGTACTCCCGGGCCTTCGCACCGAGCCCGAGGCGCTCCAGCAGGCCCCTGGCCCGCTCCTCGGCCTCCTCGCGCGAGACGCCGTGCACCCGGCGCGGCGCGAGCGTGACGTTCTCCAGGACGGTCATGTGCGGGAACAGGTTGTAGGCCTGGAAGACCACGCCGATCCGCCGCCGCACCGCGTCCGCGTCCGCGCGCGGGTCGGTGATCTCCTCGCCGTCCAGCCAGATCGCCCCGTCGTCGATCTCCTCCAGGAGGTTGGCGCAGCGCAGCAGCGTTGACTTGCCGGACCCGGAGGCGCCGATCAGCGCGGTCACGCTGTGCGGAGCGACCTCCAGGTCCACGTCGCGCAGCACCACGGTCTCGCCGAACGTCTTGCGCACGGACTCCATCCGCAGCACGGAGTCGGTCATACGAGGCCTCCTTGTGCCCGGCGCCGGTCCATCCGGGCCGTCACCCAGTCCGTGAGGCGTGTCATGGGAATGGTGAGCGCCACGAAAACCAGACCCGCGACCACATAGGGCGTGTAGTTGAAGTCCTTGCTGGCGATGATCTGCGCTGCGTACACGGCGTCCACGGCACCTCCGATGGAGACCAGACCGGTGTCCTTCTGGAGCGAGACCAGGTCGTTCAGCAGAGGCGGCACGACGCGGCGCACCGCCTGGGGCAGCACTACATAGCGCAGTGTCTGACGGTTGTTGAGCCCCAGGGAACGCGCGGCGGCCCGCTGCGAGGGGTGGACCGACTCGATGCCGGCGCGGAACACCTCTGCGACGTACGCCGAGTACGTCAGGACCAGCGCGGCGCCGCCCAGCAGGACGGGATCCGTGGTCACCCCCTGGAGGCGCAGCGCGGGGACGCCGAAGATGACCAGCAACAAGCAGATGATGAGCGGCAGTCCGCGGAAGAAGTCGGTGTACGCCGTCGCCAGCGCGCGCAGCGGGAAGAAGACCGGCCCCCGCAACGTACGGGCGAGGGCGAGCAGCATCCCGAGGACCAGGACACACGCCCCGCACACCGCCAGGAGGCGGACGTTCAGCCAGAGGCCTTCAAGGACCTGAGGAAGCGCCACGCGCGCGTAGTGCGCACTGAAGAAGGTGTCCTTCGTCCGTTCCCAGCCGGGGGAGTTGGTGATGACGACGAACAGGACGGCGCCCGTCACCAAGGTGCTCAGCGCCGCGATGCCCGTCGCCCGGCGGGCACGGCTCCGCCGGTAGCGCTCGCGGGCTATTCGGCGCTCGGAGGGGACGTACACGTCCTCCGTGACGGACGGCTGCTTCGCGACGGTCACTTGAGCACCGGTGCGTCGACGGCCTCGGACAGCCACTTCTTCTCCAGGGAGGCCAGCGTGCCGTCCTTGCGGAGGGCGTCCACCGCGCCCGTCACGCACGACGTCAGTTCGCTCTCCTTGTCGAGGACGAGACCGAACTGCTCGGGCGTTCCGGTCGAGTTCTCGAACTGGCCCACCACCTCGGCGTCCGTGACCTCGGCGCCGGTGATGTAGAAGGCGGTCGGGAGGTCGACCACGATCGCGTCCACCTGGCCGTTCTTCAGGGCGGACTTGGCGAAGTCGTTCTTCTGGTAGACGGCCGGCTTCTGGTCCGGCTTCACCAGGTCGTTGATGAAGTCCAGGCTCGTGGTGCCCACTTGGGCGCCCAGCTTCGCGTGCTTCAGGTCGGCGACGCTCTTCGCCTTGGCGGCCTTGGACGACTTCAGGGCGACGACGGCCTGCCGCACGTCGTAGTAGCCCGACGAGAACGCGACGGCCTTCTTGCGGGCATCACTGATCGACACCTGGTTGATGTCGAAGTCGAACTTCTTCGCGCCCGGGGCGAACGAGCTGTTGAACGGAACGGTCTGCCACTCCACTTGGGGCCTGGAGTAGCCGAGCCGCTTCGCCACGGCGTACGCGACCGCCGACTCGAACCCCTGGCCGTTGGCCGGGTCGTCGTCCTTGAACCACGGCGCGTAGGCGGGCTTGTCGGTGCCCACGGTGAGCTTGCCGGAGGCCACCGTCGGGAGTTTGCCCGCAGGGCAGGAGGCGGCCGTGGCGGGCTTACCGGAGGCCTTGTTCCCGGAGTTCTCGGGTTCTGGGGCGCAGGCCGCCGCGGCGACCAGGACGAGGGCGGAGCAAACGGCAAGACGCGCGGCGCGGTGGGCGAGATGCATGGCCGGAGACTGACAGCGCTCAGCCCTGTTTGTCGAGGTCAGGACAGCAAGTGTCCGCATGGTGGGAACATGTGTTGCGGCCGTGTGAACAGCGGCCGCCCGCCGCGGCGTCGGTCACCAGCCCCGCGCGCGCCACTCCGGAAGGTGCGGCCGCTCGGCGCCCAGGGACGTGTCGTTGCCGTGTCCCGGATAGACCCACGTCTCGTCCGGCAGCGGCCCGAAGATCTTCGACTCCACGTCGTCGATGAGGCTCGCGAAGGCGTCCGGGTCCTTGCGCGTGTTGCCGACGCCGCCCGGGAAGAGGCAGTCACCGGTGAAGACGTGCGGGTGGCCGTGCGGGTCGTCGTAGACCAGCGCGATGGAGCCGGGCGTGTGGCCGACCAGATGGCGGGCGGTCAGCGAGATCCGGCCGAACTCGATCGTGTCGCCGTCGGCGACGAGCACGTCCGTCGCCACGGGGATGCCCGCGGCGTCGTCGCGCCCCGCGTACGTGCGCGCGCCGGTCGCTCCGACGACCTCGGCGAGCGCCTGCCAGTGGTCCCCGTGCTGGTGCGTGGTGACGACGGCCGTGATGCCGTCGTCGCCGATGAGCCGCAGCAGCGTCTCCGGCTCGTTCGCCGCGTCGATCAGAAGCTGCTGGTCGGTCGCGCGGCACCGCAGCAGATAGGCGTTGTTGTCCATCGGTCCGACCGCGACCTTGGAGATCATCAGGTCCTGCAACTCGTGCACGTCCGCCGGGCCGCCGACCCTCACCGTTCCGCTGTACGTCATGGGCTCAGCCTATAGCGGGGGCAGGGCGGGCAGCAGGCCGCCGTCGACGGTCAGCCCGGTGCCGTCCCGGCGGCCGCAGAGCCAGCCCAGCAGGTCCGCCGCCCGGCCCCGGACCGCGAGGGGCTTGCCGTCGGCTCCGCCCGACGTCCAGCGGCGGTCGGAGTCCGTCGCCAGCGCGAGCGGCGGCACATCCTTGTGCCCGGTGAACCGATCGGCCAGGAAGTCGATCTCCCGGTGGGTGAAGTCCGCGGGGAGGTCCTCCAGCCCGTACCCGATCCCGAGGTCCACGTGGTGCAGCTCCACCTCGGCGAGCCGCCGGAAGGGGATGCGGGAGGCGGCGTCGGTCACGCCGTTGCGCAGCTCCACGGTGCGCGACCAGTCCGCGTCCACGGCCCCGACGCGCTGGAAGCGCTCGGCGCTCTCCCGTACGTCGTCGACCTGCGCGCGCAGCCCGCGCGGGGCGTCCCGTTCGATGTCGGCGTCGCGCGCCTCGCCGCTCACGTACATGGGACGGCCCTCGAGGACGTTGACGAGCGCGTCGGCGTTCCGGGCGAGGTGGGCGAGCACATGGCCGCGGCTCCAGCCCGGAAGCCGTGACGGCTCGGCGACGGCGGCGTTGTCCAGGGTGCTGACCGCGGCGAGGAGCCGGTCGGTCGCTTCGCGTACAGACACCAGGTCGCGCACATGATCACTCATGACGCCGACGATAGCGGCGCCACACGTTCGGGTGAAGGTGGCCGACCTGGCGCCTTAATCGAATGTACGTGCTATAAGCTCGACGGCGGCATCGGGCATTCTTGGTGGTCCGGGTTTGTTACCAACCAGGGAAACCAACCGGCGCTGTCAGTGGCTCCCCCTACTCTTCGAAAGACAGCCATCTCACGACTTCTCCGTCAGGCTTCCCGTCGCTCTCGACGGCGTCGTCTCCGAGAGTCAGACCTCGAGAGGCGGGGGCCCCGCCCCTGTCACTTCTCCCAAGAAAGGTGCGGACCGGCGTGACCGACCGTCTCATCGTCCGTGGCGCGCGCGAGCACAATCTCCGGAATGTCTCGCTCGACCTCCCGCGCGACTCCCTCATCGTCTTCACCGGTCTGTCCGGCTCCGGCAAGTCCTCGCTCGCGTTCGACACGATCTTCGCCGAGGGCCAGCGCCGGTACGTCGAGTCGCTGTCGTCGTACGCCCGCCAGTTCCTCGGCCAGATGGACAAGCCCGACGTCGACTTCATCGAGGGCCTGTCGCCGGCCGTCTCGATCGACCAGAAGTCGACGTCGCGCAACCCGCGCTCCACGGTCGGCACCATCACCGAGGTCTACGACTACCTCCGTCTGCTGTTCGCGCGCATCGGCAAGCCGCACTGCCCCGAGTGCGGCCGCCCCATCGCGCGCCAGTCGCCGCAGGCCATCGTCGACAAGGTCCTGTCGCTGCCCGAGGGCAGCCGCTTCCAGGTCCTGTCGCCGCTAGTGCGCGAGCGCAAGGGCGAGTTCGTCGACCTCTTCAGCGACCTCCAGACCAAGGGCTACTCCCGCGCGCGCGTGGACGGCGAGACGATCCAGCTGTCCGAGCCGCCGACCCTGAAGAAGCAGGAGAAGCACACGATCGAGGTGGTCGTCGACCGTCTCACCGTGAAGGACTCCGCCAAGCGCCGCCTGACCGACTCCGTGGAGACCGCGCTCGGTCTCTCCGGCGGCATGGTCGTGCTCGACTTCGTCGACCTCCCCGAGGACGACCCCGAGCGCGAGCGCATGTACTCGGAGCACCTGTACTGCGCGTACGACGACCTGTCCTTCGAAGAGCTGGAGCCCCGCTCCTTCTCCTTCAACTCGCCCTTCGGCGCCTGCCCCGACTGCACCGGCATCGGTACGCGCATGGAGGTCGACCCCGAGCTGATCGTCCCGGACGAGGACAAGTCGCTCGACGAGGGCGCCATCCACCCGTGGTCGCACGGTCACACCAAGGACTACTTCGGCCGCCTCATCGGCGCGCTCGCGGACGCCCTCGGCTTCCGCACGGACATCCCGTTCGCCGGACTGCCGCAGCGCGCCAAGAAGGCGCTCATCTACGGCCACAAGACGCAGATCGAGGTCCGCTACCGCAACCGCTACGGACGTGAGCGGGTCTACACGACGCCCTTCGAGGGCGCCGTCCCGTTCGTCAAGCGCCGCCACAGCGAGGCCGAGTCGGACGCGAGCCGTGAGCGCTTCGAGGGCTACATGCGCGAGGTGCCCTGCCCCACCTGTGAGGGCACGCGCCTCAAGCCGATCGTCCTCGCCGTCACGGTCATGGGGAAGTCCATCGCCGAGGTCTCGGCCATGTCCATCAGTGACTGCGCCGACTTCCTGGGCGAGCTGACGCTGAACGCGCGCGACAAGAAGATCGCGGAGCGCGTCCTGAAGGAGGTCAACGAGCGACTCAAGTTCCTCGTCGACGTGGGCCTCGACTACCTGTCGCTGAACCGGGCCGCGGGCACCCTCTCCGGCGGCGAGGCCCAGCGCATCCGGCTGGCCACCCAGATCGGCTCCGGCCTCGTCGGCGTCCTGTACGTCCTCGACGAGCCGTCCATCGGCCTGCACCAGCGCGACAACCACCGGCTCATCGAGACCCTCGTACGGCTGCGTGACATGGGCAACACGCTCATCGTGGTCGAGCACGACGAGGACACGATCAAGGTCGCCGACTGGATCGTCGACATCGGCCCCGGCGCGGGCGAGCACGGCGGCAAGGTCGTGCACAGCGGTCCCTTGAAGGAGCTGCTGAGCAACAGCGAGTCGATGACCGGCCAGTACCTGTCGGGCAAGAAGTCCATCCCGATCCCGGACATCCGCCGCCCGGTGGACCCCGGACGCCGCCTCACGGTGCACGGGGCCAAGGAGAACAACCTGCGGGACATCGACGTGTCCTTCCCGCTGGGCGTCCTGACGGCCGTCACCGGCGTCTCCGGATCCGGCAAGTCGACGCTGGTCAACGACATCCTGTACACGCATCTGGCGCGCGAGCTGAACGGGGCGCGTTCGGTCCCGGGCCGGCACACGCGCGTGGAGGGCGACGACCTCGTCGACAAGGTCGTGCACGTCGACCAGTCGCCCATCGGCCGGACCCCCCGGTCGAACCCGGCGACGTACACCGGAGTCTTCGACCACGTCCGCAAGCTGTTCGCCGAGACGACCGAGGCGAAGGTCCGCGGCTACCTGCCGGGGCGGTTCTCCTTCAACGTCAAGGGCGGACGCTGCGAGAACTGCTCGGGCGACGGCACGATCAAGATCGAGATGAACTTCCTGCCGGACGTGTACGTCCCGTGCGAGGTCTGCCACGGCGCGCGCTACAACCGCGAGACGCTGGACGTCCACTACAAGGGCAAGTCCATCGCCGAGGTCCTGGACATGCCGATCGAGGAGGCGCTCGACTTCTTCGAGGCGGTCCCGGCGATCTCCCGCCACCTGCGGACGCTCAACGACGTGGGCCTCGGCTACGTCCGCCTCGGACAGTCCGCACCCACCCTGTCCGGCGGCGAGGCGCAGCGCGTGAAGCTGGCGAGCGAGTTGCAGAAGCGGTCCACGGGCCGCACTGTCTACGTCCTCGACGAGCCGACCACCGGTCTGCACTTCGAGGACATCAGCAAGCTCATCACCGTGCTGTCGGGCCTGGTCGACAAGGGCAACTCGGTCATCGTCATCGAGCACAACCTCGACGTCATCAAGACCGCCGACTGGATCGTCGACATGGGCCCCGAGGGAGGCAACGGCGGCGGCATCGTCGTCGCCGAGGGCACCCCCGAGCAGGTCGCGTCGGAACCGGCCAGCCACACCGGCAAGTTCCTGCGTGACGTCCTCGGCGCCGACCGGGTCAGCGACGCGGCGGTGCCCGCGGCGCGTAGCCGGAAGACCGCGGCGAAGAAGACCGTCGCGGCCACCAAGGCCCCGGCCAAGAAGACGGCCACGGCGAAGTCGACCGGCACGGTGACGAAGACAGCGGTGACGAAGACCGCGGCGAAGAAGACGGCAGCCAAGAAGACCACGGCCGTCAAGAAGACCGCCGTGGCCAAGAAGACCGCTGCGAAGAAGACGACCGGCCGGAAGTCCTGACGCTCCGTACGGTCCGGTCACGCTGAGTAAAATTGATGGCGCCCCACGGGAACTCCCCGTGGGGCGCCGTGCGTTCAACGATCAACCGGCCTGGTCCTGCGGTTCACGAGGCGCCACGAACTGCATGTCCAGTTGAACCTTGACAACATCACCGAGCAGGCCACTGCCGAAATCGAGCCCGAAGTCGCTGCGCCGGATCTCCCCCGTCGCCTCGAACCCGGCATGCCGGCTCCCGTCCACCGGCACATCGACGACCCCGCCGAACTCCACGTCGAGCGTCACCGGACGGGTCACGTCACCGATGGTCAACTCGCCTTCCAGGGACCAGTCATCGGCCGATCCGCTCACGCCCGTCGAGCGGAAGGCCATGGTCGGACGCCGCTCCACATCCAGCAGATCCGCCGAGCGGGTGTGGGCGTCGCGGTCGGCATTGCCCGTGTCGATCGAGGCCAGCGCGATGGTGGCCGTCACCCGTACGTCGGCCAGGGTCTCCCCGACGTACAGGCCGGCGTCCACCTGGGCGAAGCGGCCGCGCACCTTCGCGATCCCCAGGTGCCGGATCGTGAAGTTCACCGCGGAGTGCAGCGGGTCCAGCGTCCAGGCGCCGGGCGCGAGCGGCAGCGCGGCGGTCGAAGTAGTCGTCGCGGTCACAGAGTTGTCGTCAGCCATGCCTTCACCCTGCGCCCTGCGCGGCAGTCGAGGGAGACCGGGCCAAGGCTGGTAGTGACAGGGCCACGATCCGCACACCCCGGCGTTGGTACGTTCGAGGCGTGGCTGACAACGAGTTGGGGACGTATCTGCGCACCTGCCGTGAAGCGGTCGCGCCGACCGAGGTCGGGCTGCCGAGCGGGACCCGACGCCGCACCCCCGGGCTGCGCCGCTCCGAGCTGGCCACGCTCGCCGGTATCAGCGTGGAGTACCTCACCCGGCTCGAACAGGGCCGCGACCGCAACCCCTCGCCCTCGGTGCTCGGCGCCCTGTCCGACGCGCTGCGGCTCACGATGGAGGAGCGGTTGCTGCTGCGCCGCCTCGCCAAGGCGAGCGGACACGACGCGGTGCTCTGTGCCGGGGCCACGGTGCCGTCGCCCACGGTGCGGGCCACCGTCCGCGCGGTGCTCGCCCGCCTGGAGCCGACCCCCGCCGTCCTGGTCAACTGGGTCGGCGACATCCTCGCCCACACCGAGGGGTACCGCCGTTTCGCCGCCGGTCTCGGCATCCTGGACGTGGACCGGCCGAACATCGTGCGCTATCTGTTCACCGACCCCCGGGCCCGCGCGTCCCACCCCGACTGGGACCGGGTCGCCGACGACCAGGTGGCGCGGTTCCGGCAGGGCGCGCCGCTCGTCGATCCCCAAGTCGCCGCCCTGGTCGACGAATTGACCGTCACCGCCGGGGCGCCCTTCACCGACCGGATGGCCGCGGCGCCGGCTCCGCCCCGGCGTGAGGGGCACGATCTGGTGATCCATCCCGAGGCGGGTGCCCTGCGACTGGCGCACGAGGCGCTGGCGCTGCCCGACGCCGACGCGCAGACGATCCTGGTCTACCTGCCCGCCGACGACGCCACGGCGACCGCCCTCGACCGGCTCAACGGGCGCGCGCCCGGAGCCCTCCGCGCGGTCGGCGGCTGACGAGGAACCGCCCTGCCGCGTGGAGCGGCGCGCGGGCGGCAGGCGTCGGGCGGGCGGGAGTCACAGGGTGCCGGCCTCGGAGGCGTACGGAGGTTCCGCGCCCGCCCGTGAGCACGTGATCGCCGCCGCGCGTGCCGCGAAGCGCAGCAACCGCGCCCACCGGTCGCCGCCCAGGCCCGCGACCGCGGCGGGGGAGAGGGCGTCCAGGTGGTCGAGGGCGTGCAGCAGCGCCGCGTTGACGGTGTCTCCGGCGCCGATGGTGTCGACCACGTCGACCGGCTCACCCGGCACCGCGTACGTCCCGCCGTCCTGGGTGAAGACGGAAAGTCCGTCACCGCCGCGCGTGACCACGACGGCGGCCGGGCCCAGGGCCAGCCACTCCTGGGGCGTGCCACCGAGCCACTGGGCGTCCTCCTCGGAGAGCTTCAGCAGAGCGGTCGACGACAGCCAGCTCTTGAAGCGGGCCCGGTAGGCGTCCGCGTCCTGGATCAGACCGGCCCGGATGTTCGGGTCGAGTGCGGTGAACACGCCTCGGGAGGCAGCCGCGCGCATCAGCTCCTCGTAGGCGGTCGCCCCCGGTTCGAGGACCAGGGAGCACGTGCCGAACGACACGGCGCGAGTGCCGCTCGGGAGGGTGTCCGGCGCCGTGAAGAGCCGATCGGCGGTCCCCTCGACGTAGAAGGAGTAGCCCGCCGAGCCGTCGGCCCCGATGGACGCGACGGCCAGCGTCGTCGGTTCGTCGCCCCGCTGGACCACGGAGACGTCCACCCCGGCGGTGCGCAGACCCTCGAGCAGCGCCTCCCCGAATGCGTCCGTCGAGACGCGGGAGCAGAAGGACACGGGGGAGCCGAGTCGGCCGAGCGCCACGGCGGTGTTGTACGGGCCGCCGCCGAGCCGCGGGGCGAGGGCGGCCGGCGCCGCGGACCGCGCCGGATCGGGGGCGGCGTCGGGGCCCGTGGTCTGGGGCACGAGGTCGATCAGGGCCTCCCCTGCGACGACTATCACGGTGATTCCTCTCGGGCGGCGGACGGGTGTCGCTCCGGGCAGGCTAGAGCGTCTCAGCTCGCGGAGCAGCACACCTCCTCGTGCGGGCACGACCTTGCCCCTGGCCGCTGCCCTGCGACCTGGCTCCTGCCCACAGCCCGACAGCTCTTCCCAGGGCCCCCACAAAGTGCCCGGATCCCCGCCGGTATCGTCTGATCTGTCACCCCGCGCCAGCTCAACCCCTCGCTCGCACCACCCGCTCACCTCGCCCGTCCCGCCCCTCCCGTGGAGCTCTCATGTCCGGCACGACCCCTTCCCGCATCTCCCGCCGCACCGCACTGCGGGGCGCCGCCGTCGCGGGGACGGCCGGTCTCGGCCTGACCGCGTGCTCCACCGGTTCCGGCGGGGGCGCCGCCGCGGCGCCCACCGCGCCGGTCGACCTGGGCAAGGCCGACGAGGTGCCGGAGGGCGGCGCGAAGCTCTACAAGGACGAGCACGTGGTCGTCAGCCGGACCGAGGACGGCCGGTACAAGGCGTTCAGCACGATCTGCACGCACGCGGGCTGCCCGATCGGGATGCTGAAGGGCACCGAGTTGACCTGCAACTGCCACGGCAGCAAGTTCGACGCCACGACCGGCAAGGTGCTGCATGCGCCGGCGACCGCGCCGCTGGAGGAGCTGTCGGTGACGGTGGAAGGCGGCAAGATCGTGGCGGGGCCGCAGAAGTAGGCGCGGCGGGGCCGCGGAAGGGGACGGGCCCGGCGGTTCAGGCGCCCCGCAGCGGCGACCGGGAGTGCCGAGCGCCGCCGAACTCACTCCCAGTCCCAGCCGATTCCCAGCAGTCCCGCCCGGACCTGCGGCTCCACCACGTGCACCGTTCGATGGCGGCCGTTGAGCGCGAGCTCCTGCCGGCTGCCGCGAGGCGCCGCGGCCGACTGCTGAGCGAAGCGGTGGCAGCTCACAGGCAGTGCGGCGTCGGCGAACCGGACCTGGAGCGCGTACTGCCCGCCGCCGAAATCGAAGCCGCGGGCGTATTCGGTCGAGGCGCCCGCGGTGCCGTCCTCGAAGCCGTACCGGAACAGCTGCGTGTCCCCGGCCCGCAAGTGCGCGTCGAAGAGCAGTTCCGCCACCAGGACGCCGGTTCCCTCGTCCCAACGCACCCGCCCCGTGCGGCAGTTCTCCACGGCGTCCACCGCCACCTCCGACGGTGAGCAGCCCGGGTCGCCGTGGTGCACGGCCACATAGCGGTCCACCCCGTCGCGGTGCGCGCGGACGATGTGCTGCGAGTCCGTGCCGAGCAGCTCCCTGCGCGCCCCGATCCGGATCCGTTCGTGGTGTCCGACGGTGTGCAGGCCGCCGTCCGGGGGTGAACCCAGCTCCGCGAGGAGCCGTTCGACGACGCTGGAGGCGGCGACGAGCGAGCGGTACGAGCGGGAGGCCGGCCGCCGTGCGGCGGGGCCGCCCACGGGGTCGAGCAGCCGGATCAGCGACTCCTCGGGCAGTTCGAGGATCTCCTCCAGCGCGCGCACGGCCCGCATCGACTCGGCCCGCTGCGGCCGCCGCGCGCCCTGCTGCCAGTAACTCAGGCTCGTCACACCGACCTTGATGCCCTGACGCTCCAGATGGTGCTGCACACGATGGAGCGGGAGCTGCCGCGCGGCGATCGCGGCGCGCAGCGCGACGTGGAACGGGCCGCTGAGCAGTATTGCCTCCAGGGCCGGAGCGGGCGCCACCGCACCCTTCGTGCCGCCGGGGAGCCCTCCACCGACGTGCCGTTCGCCGAGCCGCATCCGGGTCTCCCGCCTCTGCGCGTCGTTGCGCCCGCGCCCGTCCCCGGCCGGCCGCTGTGAGCATTCACACCGCCCTGCCGGGTGTCCGCGCCGGTCGGAACGGGGCGGCCGGTCGGCGTACGGGGGGCGTCCACATCCGTACGACGTCGTTCACCGCTCCAAGTCACCCGGCATTGAAGCGTGTTGACCGGCCTCCGACAAGACTCGATGCCGGCCCGGTCCGCGGGACCTCGCCCGGCCCCAGCGGCGCCGGACACCACGCACTGTCACACCCCGCAAGTAGGGTGTCTGACATGGCCGACCCCTCCAGCTACCGCCCCAAGCCGGGACAGATTCCCGACTCCCCAGGGGTGTACAGGTTCCGCGACGAGCACCGCCGGGTGATCTACGTCGGAAAGGCGAAGAGCCTGCGCCAGCGCCTGGCGAGCTACTTCCAGGACCTGGCGAACCTGCACCCGCGTACGCGCACGATGGTCACCACGGCCGCGTCCGTGGAGTGGACCGTCGTGTCCACCGAGGTGGAGGCGCTCCAGCTGGAGTACTCCTGGATCAAGGAGTACGACCCCCGGTTCAACGTCAAGTACCGCGACGACAAGAGCTACCCGTACCTCGCTGTGACGATGAACGAGGAGTACCCGCGCGTCCAGGTCATGCGCGGCCAGAAGAAGAAGGGCGTGCGCTACTTCGGCCCCTACGGTCACGCGTGGGCGATCCGCGACACCGTGGACCTGCTGCTGCGCGTTTTCCCGGTGCGCACCTGCTCCGCGGGCGTGTTCAAGAACGCGGCGCGCACCGGCCGCCCCTGCCTCCTCGGCTACATCGGCAAGTGCTCGGCCCCCTGTGTGGGGCGTGTCACGCCCGAGGAGCACCGCGAACTGGCGGAGGAGTTCAGCGACTTCATGGCGGGACGTACGGGCACGTACATCCGCCGCCTGGAGAAGGACATGGCCGTGGCCGCCGACGAGATGGAGTACGAGCGGGCGGCCCGCCTCCGTGACGACATCGAGGCCCTGAAGAAGGCCATGGAGAAGAGCGCGGTCGTCCTGGCCGACGCCACGGACGCCGACCTCATCGCCCTCGCGGAGGACGAGCTGGAGGCCGCGGTCCAGATCTTCCACGTACGCGGCGGACGCGTCCGCGGCCAGCGCGGCTGGGTCACCGACAAGGTCGAGGCCGTCACCAGCGGTGACCTGGTCGAACACGCGCTCCAGCAGCTCTACGGGGAGGAGACCGGGGACGCGGTCCCCAAGGAGGTCCTCGTCCCCGCGCTGCCCGATCCGCTGGAGCCCGTCCAGGCGTGGCTCACCGAGCGGCGCGGGGCGAACGTCTCGCTGCGTATCCCGCAGCGCGGCGACAAGAAGGCGCTCATGGAGACGGTCCACAAGAACGCGCAGCAGTCCCTCGTCCTGCACAAGACCAGGCGCGCCTCCGACCTGACCACGCGCTCGCGCGCCCTGGAGGAGATCGCCGAGGCGCTCGACCTCGGCAGCGCCCCCCTGCGCATCGAGTGCTACGACATCTCGCACCTCCAGGGCGACGACGTCGTGGCCTCCATGGTGGTCTTCGAGGACGGCCTCGCCCGCAAGAGCGAGTACCGCCGCTTCCAGATCAAGGGCTTCGAGGGGCAGGACGACGTCCGCTCCATGCACGAGGTGATCACGCGCCGCTTCAAGCGCTACCTCGCCGCCCAGGAGAAGTCGGGCGACTGGTCCGACGAGGAGCCGGAGCTCGGCGAGGACGCGGGCCCCGAGGAGTCGCGGCTCACGGAGGACGACGGGCGTCCGAAGAAGTTCGCGTACCCGCCGCAGCTCGTCGTCGTCGACGGCGGCCAGCCGCAGGTCGCGGCGGCCCAGCGGGCCCTGGACGAGCTGGGCATCGACGACATCGCCGTCTGCGGCCTGGCCAAGCGCCTCGAAGAGGTCTGGGTGCCCGGCGAGGACGACCCGGTGATCCTGCCCCGCACCAGCGAGGGCCTCTACCTCCTGCAACGCGTCCGTGACGAGGCCCACCGCTTCGCGATCACCTACCAGCGCGCCAAGCGGGCCAAGCGCTTCAAGGCCGGCCCGCTGGACGACGTTCCCGGTCTCGGAGACGCGCGCAAACAGGCCCTGATCAAGCACTTCGGTTCGGTGAAGCGGCTACGGTCCGCCACAATTGACCAGATCTGCGAGGTTCCCGGCATAGGCCGTAAGACGGCCGAGACGATTGTCGTGGCCTTCGCCAAGGCGGCCCCTGCCGCACCCGCCGTCAACACGGCGACCGGAGAGATCATGGAAGACGAAGAGCACACCACGGACCACGCGACGGACGCGCGGCCCGCCGAGGAGCCCGCCACCCCGGGCCCCTCGGAAGAACGACGGGGGCAGGAGTCATGAACGAGCACGACCAGGACACCAGTGGCACGGCGGACACCCCCGCCCAACCGGAGCACGGAGCACAGGTGAGTACGGGCACAGGCACCACCAAGGACACCCCGGGCGTCCCCGAGGCCGCCATCCCGGAGCTGGTGATCATCTCCGGGATGTCCGGAGCGGGCCGCTCCACCGCCGCGAAGTGCCTGGAGGACCTCGGCTGGTTCGTCGTCGACAACCTGCCGCCCGCGCTGATCCCCACCATGGTGGAGCTCGGCGCCCGCTCGCAGGGAAATGTGGCGCGGATCGCGGTCGTCGTCGACGTACGCGGCCGGCGCTTCTTCGACAACCTCCGCGAGTCGCTCGCCGATCTGGAGGCCAAGCACGTCACGCGGCGCATCGTCTTCCTGGAGTCCTCCGACGAGGCCCTGGTGCGCCGCTTCGAGTCGGTGCGCCGCCCGCACCCCCTCCAGGGCGACGGCCGGATCGTCGACGGCATCGCCGCCGAGCGGGAGCTCCTGCGCGAGCTGCGCGGAGACGCCGACCTGGTCATCGACACCTCCAGCCTGAACGTCCACGAGCTGCGCGCCAAGATGGACGCCCAGTTCGCGGGCGAGGAGGAGCCCGAGCTGCGGGCCACCGTCATGTCGTTCGGCTTCAAGTACGGCCTGCCGGTCGACGCCGACCTCGTCGTCGACATGCGCTTCCTGCCGAACCCGCACTGGGTCCCGGAGCTGCGCCCCTTCACCGGCCTCAACGAAGAAGTCTCGAACTACGTCTTCTCGCAGCCCGGCGCGAAGGAGTTCCTCGACCGCTACACCGAGCTGCTCCAGCTCATCGCGGCCGGCTACCGCCGCGAGGGCAAGCGCTACGTGACGATCGCGGTCGGCTGTACCGGCGGCAAGCACCGCTCCGTCGCCACGTCGGAGAAGCTCGCCGCGCGCCTGGCCTCGCAGGGCGTGGAGACCGTGGTCGTACACCGGGACATGGGACGGGAATGACGGGACGTACGCTGCGGCTCACGAGCAGGATCGGCCGCAGAAGCTCGACGCCCAGCCGCCGCAGGGGCGCCACGCCCAAGGTCGTCGCCCTCGGCGGCGGCATGGGCCTGTCGGCGTCCCTGGCCGCGCTGCGCCGCATCACCGGCGACCTCACCGCGGTCGTCACCGTCGCCGACGACGGAGGCTCCAGCGGGCGCCTCCGCGACGAGCTGGGCGTCCTGCCGCCCGGCGACCTGCGCAAGGCCCTCGCGGCCCTGTGCGGCGACGACGACTGGGGCCAGACCTGGTCCCGCGTCATCCAGCACCGCTTCCAGTCCAAGGGCGACCTGCACGAGCACGCGGTCGGCAATCTGCTGATCGTCGCCCTGTGGGAACAGCTCGGCGACCACGTCCAAGCCCTCGACCTGGTGGGCAAGCTGCTCGGCGCGCACGGGCGCGTGCTGCCGATGTCCGCGGTCCCGCTGGAGCTCCAGGCCCTGGTCAAGGGCCACGACCCGGAGCGTCCCGACGACGTGGACACGGTCCGCGGCCAGGCCACCGTGGCGCTCACGCCCGGCGAGGTCCAGTCCGTCCACGTGGTCCCGCACGACCCGCCGGCCGTCCCCGAGGCGGTCGCCGCGGTGCTCGACGCGGACTGGGTGGTGCTCGGTCCCGGCTCCTGGTTCTCGTCCGTCATCCCGCACCTCCTGGTGCCGGAACTGCTGGACGCGCTCGTCGAGACGAAGGCCCGCCGGGTCCTCTCGCTCAACCTCGCGCCACAACCCGGAGAAACCGATGGGTTCTCACCGCAGCGTCATTTGGAGGTTTTGGGACGACACGCCCCTAAACTCGCCCTGGACGTGGTGCTGGCCGACGAGGCCGCCGTGCCCGACCGCGAAGAGCTCGTCGACTCCGCCAAGAAGCGTTTCGGCGCCGCGGTCGAGCTGGCGCCGGTAGCCAGGCCCGACGGGACTCCAAGGCACGATCCGGAGCTGTTGGCCGCCGCGTACGACCGTATTTTTCGGATGCATGGAAGGATCGGCCCATGGCGATGACGGCAGCGGTGAAGGACGAGATCTCCCGGCTCCCCGTCACCCGGACCTGCTGCAGGAAGGCCGAGGTCTCGGCGATCCTGCGGTTTGCGGGCGGCCTTCACCTGGTGAGCGGCCGCATCGTGATCGAGGCGGAGCTGGACACCGCGATGGCCGCCCGGCGGCTCAAGCGGGACATTCTCGAGATCTTCGGGCACAGCTCGGAGCTGATCGTGATGGCACCGGGCGGGCTGCGGCGCGGCTCGCGTTTTGTCGTACGAGTGGTGGCGGGCGGCGATCAGCTGGCCCGGCAGACGGGCCTGGTGGACGGCCGCGGCCGCCCGATCCGGGGGCTTCCGCCGCAGGTGGTCTCGGGGGCCACCTGCGACGCCGAGGCGGCCTGGCGCGGCGCGTTCCTGGCGCACGGCTCACTGACGGAGCCGGGGCGCTCCTCCTCGCTCGAGGTGACCTGCCCGGGGCCGGAGGCCGCGCTCGCCCTGGTCGGGGCGGCGCGCAGACTCCAGATCGCGGGCAAGGCGCGCGAGGTGCGCGGTGTGGACCGCGTCGTCGTCCGTGACGGTGACGCGATCGGTGCGCTGCTGACGCGGATGGGCGCCCACGAGTCGGTGCTGGCCTGGGAGGAGCGGCGGATGCGCCGCGAGGTCCGCGCCACCGCGAACCGCCTCGCCAACTTCGACGACGCGAACCTGCGCCGTTCGGCGCGTGCCGCGGTCGCCGCGGGTGCCCGGGTGCAGCGTGCTCTGGAGATCCTCGCCGACGAGGTGCCCGAGCACCTGGCCGCCGCGGGACGGCTGCGCATGGAGCACAAGCAGGCCTCCCTGGAGGAGCTGGGCGCGCTCGCCGACCCGCCGCTGACCAAGGACGCCGTCGCGGGCCGCATCCGCCGCCTGCTGGCCATGGCGGACAAGCGGGCCCAGGACCTCGGCATCCCCGGCACGGAGTCGAACCTCACCGAGGACCTGAGCGAGGAGCTGGCGGACAACATGGCCGTCTGATCCCGCTGGACCGGGCTGGACCGCACTGGTCACGTCCGGTCCGGTCCGGAACGGTTGCAGAGCAGCCGGTGGTGGTGCCCCGCCGAGGGCGTCGCCGCCGGCTTTTCCGTGTGCCCGACGCGGCATTTTCGTATGCCTGTCGGCGTACGTGTCCGCGCGGACGTCCGGACGCATGGCAGAGACTTGAGGCCCCCTTGACTTGACCATGAACTGTCACGAGTCTGGCGCCTGTTCGCTTCTGCGGCTGCGCACCGCGGCCGCGGCAGACAACTGCAAGGGGGGCTCATGAGACGAAGAGCGAGATCGATCCTCGCTGTCGGAGCACTTGTCCTGGGACTGGGAGGGGCGGCACTGGCGCCCGCGGCCCAGGCGGACAGCGGGGGGTCGGCGAAGGACGATCCGGGCGCGGACGCCGTCAAGGTGTTCCGCGCCGACGTGTCGAAGGAGCAGATACCCCTGCTCCTCCAGGCGGGCCAGGACGCGCACGAGCTCAGCGAGCAGGCGCCCGAGAAGGGCACCGCGAAGGTCGAGGTCTACCTCACCGACCGGCAGGCCGACGACCTCCGCGAGGAGGGCGTGAAGCTCACCGAGCACAAGCTGACGGCCAAGGCGCAGGCCCGTGTGAAGGCCGCGGGCGACGGCGTCTTCCGCCCGTACAGCGGCGCGGGCGGCCTCAAGGAGGAGATCCTCCGCACCGGCCAGGAGCACCCCGACCTCACCAAGGTCGTCTCCATCGGCAAGACGCTCCAGGGCAAGGACATCCTCGCGGTCAAGGTCAGCAAGGGCGCCAAGAAGGTCAAGGACGGCGCGAAGCCCTCCGTGCTCTACATGTCCAACCAGCACGCGCGCGAGTGGATCACCCCGGAGATGACCCGCCGCCTGATGCACCACTACATCGACAACTACTCCAAGGACGCCCGCGTCAAGAAGCTCGTGGACTCCACCGAGCTGTGGTTCGTCCTCTCCGCCAACCCGGACGGCTACGACTGGACGTTCGACGCCGCGGGCAACCGCCAGTGGCGCAAGAACATGCGGGACATCAACGGCGACGGCAAGTACACCACCGGCGACGGCGTCGACCTCAACCGCAACTTCGCCTACAAGTGGGGCTACGACGACGAGGGTTCGTCCCCCAGCCCCGCCAGCCAGACCTACCGCGGCGCGAGCCCGAACTCCGAACCCGAGACCAAGGCGCTCGACGCCTTCGAGAAGCGCGTCGGCTTCGACTACGCCATCAACTACCACTCCGCGGCCGAACTGCTGCTCTACGGAGTGGGCTGGCAGGTCGCCACCCCGACCCCGGACGACGTGCTCTACAAGGCGCTCGCCGGCACCCCGGAGAACTCCGCGATCCCCGGCTACCACCCGCAGGTCTCCTCCGAGCTCTACACGACGAACGGCGAGGCGGACGGGCACGCCGCCAACGTGAACGGCGTCGCGATGTTCACGCCGGAGATGAGCACCTGCCAGACCGCGTCGAACGTCGACCCGAACGACGCCTGGAACCCGGCCGACTGCGCGTCGATCTTCACCTTCCCGGACGACGAGAAACTCATCCAGGCCGAGTTCGCGAAGAACATCCCCTTCGCGCTGTCCGTGGCCGAGAGCGCGTCCCACCCCGACCAGCCGTCCTCCTCGGTCGGCCTTCAGGCGCCCGACTTCACGCCGGCGACGTTCACCACCTCGTACGCGCGCGGTGGTGACCAGGAAGTATCCGTCGTCGGCCGTAAGTCGGTACGCGACAAGGAGCTGAACTACCGCATCAATGGCGGGCGTTCGCACGACGAGGAATTGCGCGCATGGAAGGGCGGCGAGACGTACGGAGGCGACGACAACCTCCACTTCGACGCCTATAGAGCGAAGGTCGAGGATGCCGATGTCGGCGACAAGGTAGAGGTGTGGTTCACGGGGCGTACGAAATCCGGAAAGCGCACTTCGAGTGAACACTTCACGTACACCGTTGCCGAGCGCCCGAAGGGCGACACTCTTGTCGTCGCCGAAAACGACGCCACAGGGCAGCAAACAGCCGCCTACGTAGCAGCGCTCAAGGCGGTCGGCCGCACCCCGGTCACCTGGAACGTCGCCGAGCAGGGCGCTCCGGACCCCCTCGCCGTACTGGACCACTTCAAGGCGGTCGTCCACTACACGGGCGCCGAACGCCCCGCACTCGCCACCCAGCTCGCGCTGCGCGACTACCTGAACGAGGGCGGCAAGCTGATCGAGGCGGGCGAGAAGGCGGGCGGCTCGGTCGACATCGGCGACACCACGACGAACGACTTCAGCCAGTACTACCTCGGCGCCTACTCGCGCACCGCGGCACCGGTCGCCACCCGCTTCGACGGCTCCGGCGTCTTCGCCGGGACCACCGCGGCCCTCGGCGACGCCCCCGGCAACCCGCTGAACGGCGCGGGACTGTACGAGGCCACGTCCGCCACCCTGCCGCAGTTCGAGAGCGCGGGAGCGGGCCAGTACGAGGGCGCGGGCATGGCCGCCGCTGTGCACACGGACGACGCCTACAAGCGTCTGACCCGCACCATCGACCTGACCGGGGTCACCGCCGCCGACCAGCCGACTCTGCGTACGCAGCTCCTGTGGGACACCGAACAGGGCTACGACCACGTGATCCTGGAGGCGCACACGGTCGGGGCGGAGGACTGGACGACCCTGCCGGACAAGGACGGCCGCACGACGAACACCGTGCCGACCGAGTGCGAGGCAGGCTTCCTCATCCAGGAGCACCCGGCCCTGAAGCGCTATCTGACGCCCGACGGGGCCGCCTGCAAGAACTTCGGCACCTCCGGTTCCTGGAACAGCCTCACCGGCTCCTCGGACGACTGGAAGACGGTCGCGTACGACCTGAGCGCCTACGCGGGCAAGTCCGTGGAGGTCTCGCTCAGTTACGTGAGCGACCCCGGCACCGGAGGCGAGGGCGTGCGCGCCGACAACGCCTCCGTCGTCGTCGGGGGACAGGTGAGGGAGACCGAGGGCTTCGAGACGTCCCTGGGCGTCTGGACGGTCCCCGGACCGCCGGCGGGCAGCCCGCCGGCCGCGAAGGACTGGGCGCGCGCCGTGGACCTGTTCACCACGTACGGAGCGATCAGCACGCCGGACACCGTTCTCCTGGGATTCGGCCTGGAACATGTCACCCGTCCCGCCGATCGAAATGCGCTCATCGGAAAGGCGTTGCGCTCAATTAGCGACTGACCGACCCCGAAATACCCGGGAAATACGCGGCGGCCCGTACGTTACTGGCGAGTACGGGCCGCTGTGCCCCGTATAGAAGCGCTCGATGTCACCCCAAGCCCTTATGGGAGGTAGGGTCGGAGGCGGTCGGGGACATCCCAATACATCTCGCCGGCGTCGAAAACCGGCGTACCAACGAGGAGATCGGTTCGTGACGATCCGCGTAGGCATCAACGGCTTTGGCCGCATCGGTCGTAACTACTTCCGCGCGCTGCTGGAGCAGGGTGCGGACATCGAGATCGTGGCTGTCAACGACCTTGGTGACACCGCGACCACCGCACACCTCCTGAAGTACGACACCATTCTGGGTCGTCTGAAGGCCGAGGTGTCGCACACCGAGGACACCATCACCGTCGACGGTCACACCATCAAGGTGCTGTCCGAGCGCAACCCTGCCGACATTCCGTGGGGTCAGCTGGGTGTCGACATCGTCATCGAGTCGACCGGCATCTTCACCAAGAAGGCCGACGCCGAGAAGCACATCGCGGGCGGCGCCAAGAAGGTCCTCATCTCGGCTCCGGCCAAGGACGAGGACATCACGATCGTGATGGGCGTCAACCAGGACAAGTACGACGCGGCCAACCACCACGTCATCTCCAACGCGTCCTGCACCACCAACTGCGTGGCGCCGATGGCCAAGGTTCTGGACGAGAACTTCGGCATCGTCAAGGGCCTCATGACGACGGTCCACGCGTACACGAACGACCAGCGCATCCTGGACTTCCCGCACTCGGACCTGCGTCGCGCCCGCGCCGCCGCCGAGAACATCATCCCGACCACGACGGGTGCCGCCAAGGCCACCGCCCTGGTCCTGCCGCAGCTCAAGGGCAAGCTCGACGGCATCGCGATGCGCGTGCCGGTCCCGACCGGTTCGGCCACCGACCTGGTCGTGGAGCTGAACCGCGAGGTCACCAAGGACGAGGTCAACGCCGCGTTCAAGAAGGCCGCCGACGACGGCGACCTGAAGGGCATCCTCTTCTACACCGAGGACCCGATCGTCTCCTCCGACATCGTCAGCGACCCGGCGTCCTGCACCTTCGACTCCTCCCTGACGATGGTTCAGGAAGGCAAGACGGTGAAGATCCTCGGCTGGTACGACAACGAGTGGGGCTACTCCAACCGCCTCGTGGACCTCACGGTCTTCGTCGGCGGTCAGCTCTGAACCTCTAAGGTTCTAGAGCAGCAAGGCACTTAGATGTGAGCGAAGGGTCCGGACCCGCGCGGCGCCGCGCGACAGTCCGGGCCCTTCGCACGTCAGCCTCCCAGCTTCGTACGACCAGTCCTCTCAAGGAGCCGACTCATGAAGACCATTGAGGAACTTCTCGCCGAAAGGGTCGACGGCAAGCGCGTGTTCGTCCGCGCCGACCTCAACGTGCCGCTGGCCGACGGCCTCATCACCGACGACGGCCGCATCCGCGCGGTCCTGCCCACCGTCAAGGCCCTCGCCGAGGCGGGCGCCAAGGTGATCGTGGCCTCCCACCTGGGCCGCCCCAAGGGCGCCCCGGACCCGCAGTTCTCGCTGCTGCCCGCCGCCGAGCGCCTCGCCGAGCTCCTCGGCACGCCGGTCGCGTTCGCCCAGGACACGGTCGGCCCCGCCGCCCACGACGCGGTGAACGGCCTCGAGCCCGGCCAGGTCGCCGTCATCGAGAACCTGCGCTTCAACGCCGGTGAGACGAGCAAGGACGACGTCGAGCGCGGCGAGTTCGCCGACCGGCTCGCGGCCCTCGCGGACGTCTACGTGGGCGACGGTTTCGGTGCGGTGCACCGTAAGCACGCTTCCGTGTACGACCTGGCGAAGAAGCTGCCGCACTACGCCGGCTTCCTCATCGCCACCGAGGTCGGCGTCCTGAAGAAGCTCACCGACGACGTCAAGCGCCCCTACGTGGTCGCGCTCGGCGGCGCCAAGGTCTCCGACAAGCTGGCCGTCATCGACCAGCTGCTCGGCAAGGCCGACCGCCTCCTCATCGGTGGCGGCATGGCGTACACGTTCCTGAAGGCCCAGGGTCACGAGGTCGGCATCTCGCTCCTCCAGGAGGACCAGATCCCGGCCGTCAAGGAGTACATCGAGCGCGCCGAGAAGAACGGTGTGGAACTCGTACTCCCGGTGGACGTCCTGGTCTCGTCGGAGTTCCCCGACCTGAAGACCAAGGCCCCGGCCAACCCCACCACCGTCGCCGCGGACGCCATCCCGGCCGACCAGGAGGGTCTGGACATCGGTCCCGAGACCCGCAAGCTGTACGCCTCGAAGCTCGCCGACGCGCAGACCGTCTTCTGGAACGGCCCGATGGGCGTCTTCGAGCACCCCGACTACGCCGAGGGCACCAAGGCGGTCGCCCAGGCCCTCATCGACTCGCCCGCGTTCACCGTGGTGGGCGGCGGAGACTCCGCCGCGGCGGTCCGTACGCTGGGCTTCGACGAGAAGGCATTCGGCCACATCTCGACCGGTGGCGGCGCCTCCCTCGAGTACCTCGAGGGCAAGACGCTGCCCGGTCTCGCCGCACTGGAGGACTGACCCCGCATGACCGCTCCTGTAGAGGGCCGCACGCCGCTGATGGCGGGCAACTGGAAGATGAACCTCAACCACCTCGAGGCCATCGCGCACGTCCAGAAGCTCGCGTTCGCGCTCGCCGACAAGGACTACGAGGCCGTCGAGGTCGCCGTTCTTCCGCCCTTCACCGACCTGCGCTCCGTGCAGACGCTGGTCGACGGCGACAAGCTCAAGATCAAGTACGGCGCGCAGGACATCTCGGCGCACGACTCCGGCGCGTACACCGGCGAGATCTCCGGCCCGATGCTGGCCAAGCTCAAGTGCACGTACGTCGCGATCGGGCACTCCGAGCGCCGGCAGTACCACGACGAGACCGACGAGGTCGTCAACGCCAAGGTGAAGGCCGCGTACAAGCACGGCCTGACCCCGATCCTGTGCGTCGGCGAGGAGCTGGACGTGCGCGAGGCGGGCAACCACGTCGCGCACACGCTCAGCCAGGTCGAGGGCGGCCTCAAGGACCTGCCCGCCGAGCAGGCCGAGACGATCGTCATCGCCTACGAGCCGGTGTGGGCCATCGGCACCGGCAAGGTGTGCGGCTCGGACGACGCGCAGGAGGTCTGCGCGGCCATCCGTGGCAAGCTCGCCGAGCTGTACTCGCAGGAGGTCGCCGACGCGGTCCGCATCCAGTACGGCGGCTCGGTGAAGTCGGGCAACGTCGCGGAGATCATGGCGAAGCCCGACATCGACGGCGCGCTCATCGGCGGTGCCTCGCTGGACGCCGACGAGTTCGTCAAGATCGTCCGCTTTCACGAGCAGTGATGAGCGGTGATTCCCGAGTGGCGCGACCTGTGAGTATGCGCTAGCGACGATACGTCGTACCCTTGCGGGGCCGGATGGCTTGCTGGCCACCCGGCCCCGTCCATATAAGTCCGAGGAAGTTGGTCCAGCCGTGGTTATGGGGTTCTCGATCGCCCTGATCGTCTTCAGCCTGCTGCTGATGCTCCTTGTGCTGATGCACAAGGGAAAGGGTGGCGGCCTCTCCGACATGTTCGGTGGCGGCATGCAGTCCTCCGTCGGCGGCTCCTCGGTCGCCGAGCGGAACCTGGACCGGATCACGGTCGTGATCGGTCTGCTCTGGTTCGCGTGCATCGTGGTGCTCGGCATTCTGATGAAGATCAACAACTGACCTTCGGGCACCACGCTTCAAGGCTCCCGGGTTCCGACCCGTCACAACTGCACATTGCTCACGTAAGGCCCCATGTAAGGTACGCGCTCAACAACGCGGCCTATCATGGGGCTTGCGTCTAGGGGAGGGGATGTAACTCCAATCACTGGACGCGCGTTGGGCCTTACGTAGACTGAGGCGCTCCGCGGCGAAGCGAGACGCCGACACGCTTCGCGGCACCATTACGCAGGGAGTTACGACCGTGGCAAGTGGCAACGCGATCCGAGGAAGTCGGGTCGGGGCGGGGCCGATGGGCGAGGCCGAGCGCGGCGAGTCCGCGCCGCGCCTGCGCATCTCCTTCTGGTGCTCGAACGGGCACGAGACGCAGCCGAGCTTCGCCTCCGACGCGCAGGTGCCGGAGACCTGGGACTGTCCGCGCTGCGGCTTCCCCGCCGGGCAGGACCGGGACAATCCGCCGGACCCGCCGCGCACCGAGCCCTACAAGACGCATCTCGCGTACGTACGGGAGCGGCGCAGCGACGCGGACGGCGAGGCGATCCTCGCCGAGGCGCTCGCCAAACTGCGGGGCGAGATCTAGGAGTTGAGAACCGGCCGGGTGCCCGGCCGGTTCTTCGTTTTTTCCTCGCCGCGGTCCGTGGTCCGTGGCCGTGGCTTCCGTTGTCGAGTTCGTCGACGACCACGGCCCAGAGCTTTCTCGCCGCGGCTACGAGCGGCGGCGTGGACGCGCCGCGTGCTCCTCGGAGATGTGCGCCGTGAGCGCGATCGACGCCGTCGCCCTGTCGTACGTCAGCTGCGCCACGCGCGCGTAGAGGCAGTCCAGGATCAGCAGCGCCGAGTGGCGCGCGCCGAAGCTGCCGCGCCGGAAACTCGTCTCGGCCGCCGTCCACGTCAGATGCACGGTGGCCGCCTGGGCGACGGGGGAGCGCGGGTCACCGGTGATCGCGATCGTCGTGGCGCCCCGCTCCGCGGCGAGCCGCAGCGGGCCGAGCACCTCGCGGGTGCGGCCCGAGTGGGACAGGGCCACGGCGGTGTCCGCCGGGGTCAGCAGCGCCGCGGACGTCTCCGCCGCGTGCACCTCGGTCCAGCCGCGGGCCGGCATTCCGATACCGAAGAGGCGCGCCTCCGTCTCGCGCGCGAGGACGCCCGAGCCGCCCACTCCGTAGACGTCGATGCGGCGGGCCCTGGCGAGCGCCTGTGCGGCGGACTCCAGGGCAGTGCGGTCCAGTTGGTCGCGGGTGCTGCGCAGCGCCTGGAGGTCCGCCTGGGCGACCACGGAGATGAGGTGCTCCAGGTCGTCGTCCGGGCCGATGTCGGGGCCCAGCGGCCGGTCCTGGCCGACGCCGTCGTCCGTCTCGCCCTGCTCCTTGGCGAGTTCGAGCAGCAGGCGCTGGTAGGAGTCGAGGCCGAGGGCCTGGCAGAACCGGGTGACGGTGGCCTGGGAGGTGCCGGTGCGCCGGCCCAGGTCGGCGGCCGAGGTTCCGGCGATCGCCGGCGGGTCGGCCAGTACGTAGGCGCCCACTTTGCGCAACGAGCCGCTCAAGGTGGGGAGTTCGGAGCGGATCCGGGCTGTGATCATGTTCGGGTCTCCCGGTTCTCTCCGGTCGGGGTGTTGTCCGGAGCTGAATCTACCAATCATGATGCGGTGTGCTTATTGAATCCATCGATCAGTACGTCACTCCGCTCGTCGTCGGTATGGACGCCGGAGGAACCCGGGTGCGGGCCCGCTGCGAGGACGCGGCCGGACGGCTCGTCGGCGTGGGGCACGGCGGTCCCGGCAACGCGCTGAGCGTCGAACAGCCCGCCCTGGTACGGAACCTGGCGCGGGCCGTGGAGGGGCCGTGCCCGCCGGGCTGCGGACCGCCGTGGCCGCTGTCGTCGGCGGGTTCGCGGGCGGGGGCGGCTCCGGAAGCCCCGTCGAGCGGAGCCTGGCGGAGGCGCTCCGCGGACTCGGCATCGAGGCGGCGACCGGTGTGTACGGCGACGCGGAGGTGGCCTGCGCGTCCGGGCCCGGCGCCCCGGCCGACGGGCTCGTGCTGATCGCGGGCACCGGCGCGACCGCGGCGCGGGTGGCCGGGCGGCGCACGGTGCGGGTGGCGGACGGGGACGGCTGGCTGCTCGGCGACGCCGGCAGCGGGTTCTGGCTCGGGCGACAGGCGCTGCGCTGTGCGCTGCGGGCGGTGGACGGCCGGGAGGAGTGGGGGCCGCTGGTGACCCTGGTGCTCGACCGGGTCGTGCCGGGAAGGGCGGATCCCTCGCTCGGCTGGGACGGCCGGCACCGCCTCAAGCAGGAGGTCGCCGGCTGGGCGTACACGCGGCGGCCGCTCGTGCTGGCCGAGTTGAGCCCGCTCGTGGTGGCGGCGGCGCTGCGCGGGGACGCTCGCGCGAGCGGCCTCCTCGACGAGGCGGCTCGTCGACTGACGGACACGGTGCGGGCGCTGGAGCCCGTCCCCGGCGAGCCGCTGATCGTCACGGGCGGCCTGGTCGGCCCCGACGGGCCGTTGCTGGAGCGGCTGCGCGGGGGCGTGGCGTCGCTGGGCCTGTCCTGCGCCGCGGTGGCGGACGGCACCGCCGGAGCGGTGGCGCTGGCCCGTCTGCTGATCGGCGTATCGACGGAGAGCTCTTGACGGTGTCCCGCATCTGGTTCAACCTTTCATTTCGTACGGCACTTACTGAATGAATCAACCGAAGAAGCGGGGGATCATGGCCGAACCACGGATCAGCGCGGGCGAGTTGGCGGACCGGGTGCGCGAGCGCGTCGAGAGCGCCGTCGACACCAACAAGGAGGGCGTCGCCGCGGCGGCCCGGCTCATCGCCGACTGCGTGGCCGCCGACGGCGTCGTGCACGCCTTCGGGACCGGCCACTCGCAGGCCACCGCCCTGGAGATCTCCGGACGCGCCGGCGGCCTCATCCCCACCACCAAGATCGCCCTGAACGACCTGGTGCTGCGCGGCGGTGAGGACCGCGCGGTGCTCGACGACCCGCTCCTGGAGCGGCGGCCCGGACTCGCCGCCCGCCTCTACGAGCTGAGCACGCCCCGGCCGCAGGACCTGTTCGTGATCATCTCGAACTCGGGCGTCAACAACTCGATCGTCGACATGGCCCTTCTGGTCAAGGAGAAGGGGCATCCGCTGATCGCCCTCACCTCGCTGGAGCACACCCGCTCCGTCCCCGCCCTCCATGCGAGCGGCAGCCGCCTCGTGGACCACGCGGACGCCGTCCTCGACAACTGCGCGCCTACGGGGGACGCGCTGCTGCCCCTGCCCGACGGCGGCAAGCTGTGCGGCGTGTCCACCATCACCTCGGCGCTGCTCGTGCAGATGGTCGTGGCCGAGGCCGTCGCCCTGCTGCTCGCGCAGGGGTACGAGCCGCCCGTGTACGTCTCCGCGAACCTGCCCGGTGGCTTCGAGCGCAACGGACGCCTGGAGGACCACTACACGGGGCGCCTGCACCGCGGCGGACACTGACGGGCGGGGCGGGCCCCGACCCGGTTCCGGACGGACGGACAGACCTCTCATACCGGCCGCTGATCAATTAGGTTGGTCGAAGCAGCGGGGCAAGGTACGTACGCACGTACGAGAGAGAGCTGAAGTCCGACATGAACGCGTTCGAAGCAGGTGCGGGCAACCGCGCGCGGCTCACCCAGACGCCCGAATGGCAGGCGCTGGCCGAGCACCGGGAGCAGCTCGGCGACGTACAGCTGCGCGAGCTGTTCGCCGCGGACCCGGCGCGCGGCTCCGGCTGGACCCTCCAGGTCGGCGACCTGCACATCGACTACTCCAAGCACCTGGTCACGGACGAGACGGTGCGCCTGCTGCGCGAGCTGGCCGCCGCGACCGACGTCTTCGGGCTGCGGGACGCCATGTTCCGCGGCGAGAAGATCAACACGACCGAGGACCGGGCCGTCCTGCACACCGCGCTGCGCGCCCCGCGCGACGCCGTGATCGAGGTCGACGGCGAGAACGTCGTGCGGGGCGTGCACGCCGTGCTCGACAAGATGGGCGCCTTCGCCGACAAGGTGCGCTCCGGCGAGTGGACCGGGCACACCGGCAAGCGCATCAAGAACGTCGTCAACATCGGCATCGGCGGCTCCGACCTCGGCCCCGCGATGGCCTACGAGGTGCTGCGCTCCTTCACCGACCGCGACCTCACCGTCCGCTTCGTGTCGAACGTCGACGGGGCCGATCTGCACGAGGCCGTACGGGATCTGGACCCGGCCGAGACGCTGTTCATCATCGCCTCGAAGACCTTCACGACCATCGAGACGATCACCAACGCGACGTCCGCCCGCAACTGGCTCCTCACCGAGCTGAGGGCCGAACAGGACGCCGTCGCCAAGCACTTCGTGGCGCTGTCGACCAACAGCGAGAAGGTGTCGGAGTTCGGCATCGACACGGCCAACATGTTCGAGTTCTGGGACTGGGTCGGCGGACGTTATTCGTATGACTCCGCGATCGGACTCTCCCTCATGATCGCCATCGGCCCGGCCGCCTTCCGCGAGATGCTCGACGGGTTCCACCTCGTCGACGAGCACTTCCGCACCGCGCCCGCGGAGTCCAACGTGCCGCTCCTGATGGGCCTGTTGGGGATCTGGTACGGCAACTTCCACGACGCCCAGTCCCACGCCGTGCTGCCGTACAGCCACTACTTGTCGAAGTTCACCGCCTACTTGCAGCAGCTCGACATGGAGTCGAACGGCAAGTACGTGCAGCGCGACGGCGAGGAAGTCGCCTGGCAGACCGGCCCCGTGGTGTGGGGCACGCCGGGCACCAACGGCCAGCACGCCTACTACCAACTGATCCACCAGGGCACCAAGCTCATCCCCGCCGACTTCATCGGCTTCGCCGAGCCGGTCGCCGATCTCCAGGCCGGGCTCGTCGCCCAGCACGACCTGCTCATGGCCAACTTCTTCGCCCAGACCCAGGCGCTGGCCTTCGGCAAGACGCCCGACGAGGTGCGTGCCGAGGGGGTGCCCGAGGAACTGGTGCCGCACAAGACGTTCAAGGGCAACCACCCCACGACGACGATCCTCGCCAAGAAGCTCACGCCGTCCGTCCTCGGCCAGTTGGTCGCCCTCTACGAGCACAAGGTGTTCGTCCAGGGCGCCGTCTGGAACATCGACTCCTTCGACCAGTGGGGCGTCGAACTCGGCAAGGTCCTCGCCAAGCGCGTCGAACCGGCCCTCACCGAAGGCGCGGACGTCCCCGGGCTCGACGCGTCCACCACGGCCCTGGTCGCCAAGTACCGCGAACTGCGCGGCCGTTGACCGACGGAGACTTTCCTCGTTATTCGGGTGCGGGGGAGCCTTCCGGCGGGCGAGACTGCCCGTCCATGACCTAGCCGGGAGGCCTCCCCGTGGACCAGCTCATGTCGGCGCTCGCCGATCCAGAACGACTCAGGCTCTACGCGCGCATCGTGCTCGACGACCTGCCACCGCGCGAGGCCGACTCCCCGGTGGCCCGCAAGCATCTGGGAAGGCTGGTCGCCGCCGGCCTCGTCGAGCGGCTCGACGACGGCTCGCTGCGCGCGGGGCCCGAGGTGTTCCGGCGCCATCGCACCCCCGAACCCAGTACGGGGGTTCCGCGCCACCTCACCGGGTTCTTCGCGCGCGGACGCCTCACCACGATCCCGGTACGCCCCGCGGTCCGGCACGAACTGCTCGTGCACCTCACGGACACCCTGTTCGCCAGCGGCCGCACCTACAGCGAGCACGAGGTGAACGAGGCACTGCTCACCGTCCACGACGACACGGCGGCGCTGCGCCGCTACTGCGTCATCGACGGCCTTCTCGTACGGGAGAAGGACGGCTCGGACTACCGGGTGCCGCAGCACGCGTAAGGCCCCACCTCCTCGGGAGGCGGGGCCTTACGCGTGTACGGGTCGGAGCTACGCGACGGCCGGGGGGTACAGCTCCGGGGGGAGCTGGGACGCCGCGGCCGTGTCGAGCAGCCACAGGGTGCGTGAACGGCCGTACGCGCCCGCCGCGGGGGCCTGGATCTCGCCCGCGCCCGACAGCGCGATCGCGGCGGCCTTCGCCTTGTCCTCGCCCGCCGCGAGCAGCCACACCTCACGCGCGGCACGGATCGCCGGGAGCGTGAGCGTGACCCGGGTGGGCGGGGGCTTCGGGGCGCCGTGCACACCGACGACCGTCCGCTCGGTCTCGCGGACCGCCGGCAGCTCGGGGAAGAGCGACGCGACGTGCGTGTCCGGTCCCACGCCGAGCATCAGGACGTCGAACGTCGGCACGGGACCGTGGTCCTCGGGGCCCGCCGCGTTCGCCAGTTCCGCCGCGTACGCCTCGGCCGCGGCGTCCGCCTCGTAGGGGCCGTCCGACGCGGGCATGGGGTGCACGCGCGCGGGGTCGAGCGGCACGGCGTCGAGCAGCGCCTCCTTGGCCTGCGTGTAGTTGCGCTCGGGGTCGCCGTCCGGCAGGAACCGCTCGTCGCCCCACCACAGGTCCAGATGGGCCCAGTCGATGGCGTCCCGAGCGGGGGCGGCGGCGAGGGCCGCGAGCAGCCCGTTGCCGTTGCGGCCGCCGGTGAGCACGACGGAGGCGAAGCCGCGGGCGGCCTGGGCGTCGACGATCTTGGTGATCAGTCGCGCCGCGGCCGCCTGCGCCATCAGCTCCTTGTCGCGGTGGACGACGAGTTGGGGTGCTGCACTCACTTCGCTGCTGCTTTCTTGGCCGGGGCCTTCTTGGCCGGGGCCTTCTTCGCGGGCGCCTTCTTGGCCGCCGTCTTCTTGACCGGGGCGGCAGCCGTCTTCGTGGCCGCCTCCTCGGGCTCGGGGACCGTCTTCTGGTCCTCCGGCTCGCCGAGCCGGTCCACGCCGAACCTCAGCGCGGCCGCGTACGTGTCGTCCGGGTCCAGGCGGCGCAGTTCCTCCGCGATCAGCTCGGACGTCTCGCGGCGCTTGAGCGCGACCGCGCGGTCCGGCTGTCCCTGGATGGAGAGCGTCGCGAGGGTGCCGTCGGCCCGGTCGAGGACGATCGGGCCGCAGGTGGACTCCAGGCGTACGCCGGTCAGGCCGGGACCCGACGACAGGGTGCGCTTGACGGGCACGTCGAGGCGGTCGGCGAGCCACATCGCGAGGAGCTCGCAGCTCGGGTTGAACTCCTCGCCCTCCACCTCGACGGACGTGACGTCGCAGGTCACCTGGTCGAGCGCGGCCGCGAGCATGGAACGCCAGGGCGTGATCCGGGTCCACGACAGGTCCGTGTCGCCGGGGGAGTAGGACGCCGCGCGGGCCTCCAGTTCGTGGACCGGCTGCGCGGCCGCGTACGTGTCCGTGACGCGGCGCTGGCCCAGAGCCCCCAGGGGGTCCTGCGCGGGATCCAGCGGGGCGTCCACGGGCCACCAGACCACCGTCGGGGCGTCCGGCAGCAGGAGCGGCAGGACGACGGACTGGGCGTGGTTGACGACCTCGCCGTACAGGCGCAGGACGACGGTCTCGCCGGTGCCCGCGTCGGCGCCGACCCGGACCTCCGCGTCGAGCCGCGACTTCGTGCGGTCGCGCGGCGAACGCGAGACGCGCTTGATGACGACCAGCTTGCGCGAGGGGTGCTCGCGCGACGCCTCGTTGGCCGCCTTGAGGGCGTCGTAGGCGTTCTCCTCGTCGGTCACGATGACGAGGGTCAGCACCATGCCGACCGCGGGGGTGCCGATCGCCCGGCGCCCCTTCACGAGCGCTTTGTTGATCTTGCTGGACGTGGTGTCCGTAAGGTCGATCTTCATGGGCGCCGCCAGCTCCGTCCGTCTCGTGCGAGCATTTCGTCCGCCTCGGCGGGCCCCCACGTGCCGGACGGGTACTGCGCGGGCTTCCCGTGCGTGTCCCAGTGCTTCTCGATCGGGTCGAGGATGTTCCAGGACAGTTCGACCTCCTCCGTGCGCGGGAAGAGGTTCGAGTCGCCCAGCAGCACGTCCAGGATCAGCCGCTCGTACGCCTCCGGGCTGGACTCGGTGAACGACTCGCCGTAGGCGAAGTCCATCGAGACGTCCCGGATCTCCATCGACGTGCCCGGCACCTTCGAGCCGAAGCGGACCGTGATGCCCTCGTCCGGCTGGACGCGGATCACGATCGCGTTCTGGCCCAGCTCCTCCGTCGCCGTGTGGTCGAACGGGGAGTGCGGGGCGCGCTGGAAGACCACGGCGATCTCGGTGACGCGGCGGCCCAGGCGCTTGCCGGTGCGCAGGTAGAAGGGGACGCCCGCCCAACGGCGGTTGTCCACCTCCAGCTTGACGGCCGCGTAGGTGTCGGTCTTCGACTTCGGGTCGATGCCGTCTTCCTGGAGATAGCCCACGGCCTTCTCGCCGCCCTGCCATCCGGCCGCGTACTGACCGCGCACCGTGTCCCGGCCCAGATCCTTCGGCAGCCTGACCGCGCCGAGCACCTTGGCCTTCTCGGCGACGAGCGCGTCCGCGTCGAAGGAGGCGGGCTCCTCCATCGCGGTGAGCGCCATCAGCTGGAGGAGGTGGTTCTGGATCACGTCACGGGCGGCGCCGATGCCGTCGTAGTAGCCGGCCCGTCCGCCGATGCCGATGTCCTCGGCCATCGTGATCTGCACGTGGTCCACGTAGGACCGGTTCCAGATCGGCTCGAACATCTGGTTCGCGAAGCGCAGCGCCAGGATGTTCTGGACCGTCTCCTTGCCGAGGTAGTGGTCGATCCGGAACACCTGGTCCGGGTCGAACACCTCGTGCACGATCGCGTTCAGCTCCTTGGCCGAGGCGAGGTCGTGACCGAACGGCTTCTCGATGACGGCACGCCGCCACGAGCCATCGGGCGCGTCCGCCAGGCCGTGCTTCTTGAGCTGCTGCACGACCTGCGGGAAGAACTTGGGCGGTACGGAGAGGTAGAACGCGAAGTTGCCGCCCGTGCCCTGCGACTTGTCGAGGTCCTGGATCGTCGTCTTCAGGGTCTCGAACGCGTCGTCGTCGTCGAAGTTGCCCTGGACGAAGCGCATGCCCTGGATGAGCTGCTGCCAGACCTCTTCGCGGAACGGTGTACGGGCGTGCTGCTTGACCGCGTCGTGCACTTCCTGGGCGAAGTCCTCGTCCTGCCATTCGCGGCGGGCGAACCCGATCAGGGAGAAGCCCGGGGGGAGCAGGCCCCGGTTGGCGAGGTCGTAAACGGCAGGCATGAGCTTTTTACGGGACAAATCGCCCGTGACGCCGAAGATCACCAGACCCGACGGCCCCGCGATGCGCGGGAGCCGTCGGTCTGCGGCGTCACGGAGCGGATTGCGGTTCGCTCCGTGTGCGGTCAAGGGATCAGCCCTCCGAAGGGGCGAGGCGCTTGAGCTCCGCCTCGGTCGACTTGAGCAGGTCGTTCCAGGCGGCCTCGAACTTCTCGACGCCCTCGTCCTCGAGGAGCTGCACGACCTCGTCGTACGAGATGCCGAGCTTCTCGACGGCCTCGATCTCCCTGCGGGACTGGTCGTAGGTGCCCGCGATGGTGTTGCCGGTGATCTGGCCGTGGTCGGCCGACGCCTCCAGCGTGGCCTCCGGCATGGTGTTCACCGTGCCCGGGGCGACCAGGTCGTCGACGTACAGCGTGTCCTTGTACGCCTTGTCCTTGACGCCGGTCGAGGCCCACAGCGGACGCTGCTTGTTGGCCTGCGCCTTGTCGAGGGCGGCCCAGCGGTCACCGCCGAAGACCTCCTCGAACGCCTCGTACGCGAGCCGGGCGTTGGCCAGACCGGCCTTGCCGCGCGCGGCCTTGGCCTCGTCCGTGCCGAGGGCGTCGATCCGCTTGTCGATCTCGGTGTCCACGCGGGACACGAAGAAGGACGCGACCGAGTGGATCTTCGAGAGGTCCAGGCCGGCGGCCTTCGCCTTCTCCAGACCGGCGAGGTAGGCGTCCATGACCTCGCGGTAGCGCTCCAGCGAGAAGATCAGCGTGACGTTGACGCTGATGCCCTTGCCGATGACCTCGGTGATGGCCGGCAGACCGGCCTTCGTCGCCGGGATCTTGATGAGCGTGTTCGGCCGGTCCACCAGCCACGCCAGCTGCTTGGCCTCGGCGACCGTGGCCGCCGTGTTGTGGGCGAGCCGCGGGTCGACCTCGATCGACACCCGGCCGTCCTGGCCGCCGGTCGCGTCGAAGACCGGGCGCAGGATGTCGGCGGCGTCACGGACGTCCGCCGTCGTGATCATGCGGATGGCTTCCTCGACGGTCACCTTGCGGGCCGCGAGGTCGGCGAGCTGCTGGTCGTAACCGTCGCCCTCCGAGATCGCCTTCTGGAAGATCGAGGGGTTGGTGGTGACGCCCACGACGTGCTGCTGGTCGATCAGTTCGGCCAGATTGCCGGACGTGATCCGCTTGCGCGACAGGTCGTCCAGCCAGATCGCGACGCCCTCCTCGGAGAGGCGCTTCAGTGCGTCTGTCATGGAAAATGCATCTCCTACTTGTCGTGTACGGGCGTCAGCGCTGTGCCGCGGCGAGGGATTCCCGCGCCTTGGCGGCCACGTTCTCGGCAGTGAAGCCGAACTCGCGGAAGAGGACCTTGCCGTCGGCCGAAGCACCGAAGTGCTCCAGGGAAACGATGCGGCCCGCGTCCCCGACGTACTTGTGCCACGTCAGTCCGATACCGGCCTCGACCGCGACCCGCGCCTTCACCGACGGCGGCAGGACGCTGTCCCGGTACCCCTGGTCCTGCTCCTCGAACCACTCGACCGACGGCATCGACACGACACGGGTGGCGACACCCTCGGCCTCCAGGGTCTCGCGCGCCTCGACGGCGAGCTGCACCTCGGAGCCCGTGGCGATCAGGATCAGGTCCGGCGTCGCCTTGGAGGCCTCGACGAGGACGTAGCCGCCCTTGACGGTGTCCTCGTTCGCCTCGTACGTCGGCACGCCCTGACGGGTCAGGACGAGACCGTGCGGGGCGCTCTTGCCGTAGTCCTTCTTGCCGCGCTTGAGGATCTCGCGCCAGGCGATGGCGGTCTCGTTGGCGTCGGCGGGACGCACGACGTTGAGTCCGGGGATCGCGCGCAGTGAGGCGAGGTGCTCGACCGGCTGGTGGGTCGGACCGTCCTCACCGAGACCCACGGAGTCGTGCGTCCATACATAGGTGACAGGAAGGTGCATGAGGGCCGACAGGCGCACGGCGTTGCGCATGTAGTCGGAGAACACCAGGAAGGTGCCTCCGTAGATCCGCGTGTGGCCGTGCAGCGCGATGCCGTTCATCTCCGCGGCCATGGAGTGCTCGCGGATACCGAAGTGGATCGTGCGGCCGTACGGGTCGGCCTCCGGGAGCGGGTTGCCCTTCGGGAGGAACGACGACGTCTTGTCGATCGTCGTGTTGTTCGAGCCCGCGAGGTCGGCGGAGCCGCCCCACAGCTCGGGGATCACGGAACCGAGGGCCTGGAGGACCTTGCCGGACGCGGCACGCGTGGCGACACCCTTGCCGGTCTCGAAGGCGGGGAGCTTCTCCTCCCAGCCGGCCGGCAGCTCGCCCGCGTTGATGCGGTCGAACTCGGCGGCGCGCTCCGGGTTGGCGGTCCGCCACTCCTGGAACGACTTCTCCCACTCGGCCTTGGCCTGGGCGCCGCGGTCGAGGGCCTTGCGGGTGTGGCCGATGACCTCGTCGGAGACCTCGAAGCTCTTCTCCGGGTCGAAGCCGAGGACGCGCTTGGTGGCGGCCACTTCGTCGTCGCCGAGCGCCGAGCCGTGCGCGGCCTCGGTGTTCTGCGCGTTCGGGGCGGGCCAGGCGATGATCGAGCGCATCGCGATGAAGGACGGCTTGTCCGTGACCTTCTTGGCGGCCTCGATGGCGTTGTAGATCGCCTCGTGGTCCAGGTCGCCGTCCGGCTTCGGAGCCACGCGCTGGACGTGCCAGCCGTACGCCTCGTAGCGCTTGCAGGTGTCCTCGGAGACCGCGGTCTCCGTGTCGCCCTCGATCGAGATGTGGTTGTCGTCCCACAGCAGGACCAGGTTGCCGAGCTGCTGGTGCCCGGCCAGGGAGGACGCCTCGGAGGAGATGCCCTCCTGGAGGCAGCCGTCACCGGCGATGGCGTAGACGAAGTGGTCGAACGGGGAGGTGCCCGGGGCGGCCTCCGGGTCGAACAGGCCGCGCTCGTAGCGGGCGGCCATCGCCATGCCCACGGCGTTGGCGACGCCCTGGCCGAGCGGCCCGGTCGTCGTCTCGACACCGGTCGTGTGGCCGTACTCCGGGTGGCCCGGAGTCTTGGAGCCCCACGTACGGAACGCCTTCAGGTCGTCCAGCTCCAGGCCGAAGCCGGCCAGGTAGAGCTGGATGTAGAGGGTCAGGGACGAGTGCCCCGCGGACAGGACGAAACGGTCCCGCCCGACCCAGTCGGCGTCCGCCGGGTCGTGGCGCATCACCTTCTGGAAGAGGGTGTACGCGGCCGGGGCCAGGCTCATCGCCGTACCGGGATGGCCGTTGCCGACCTTCTGTACGGCGTCGGCGGCCAGGACGCGAGCGGTGTCAACGGCCCGCTGGTCCACATCGGTCCACTCGAGGTCTGTGATGGTCGGCTTGGTGCTCACCCTGAGTCAGGGCTCCTCTCCACATGGGTAATGCCGGTGATGTCGGTCTCACCGGCCGTTGTCGAGCCTACCCCTGCTGGAACGTGCATTTTTTCGAGTCATTCCAGACTGCCGGGACTCTGTGGAATCCGCCTCCTGACAGGGATCGGCCCCGTTCGTCACGTGAATACGGAGCCGCTCATCTGGGGGCTCATCCGGCGGCGCGAAAGCTCATCTGGAGGACACCCGGTGCGGTCCTCGTGGGGCCGTTCGGGAGGCTCTCCGGATTGCGCGCATTGCGTCCTTCGCGGCATGCCTGCCAACACGACCCCACCCCCACGAAGGGCGAGGTATAGGCAACGTCTACAGTGGCGTGGTACGCGCGAGCCTTTACCGGGACTTCACATCAAGTGGTCCGCATCGGGGGCTCGCTGGAGTCTCTGTCAGGGGTGTGCGTGACGGCCGTCGAATCCCGTCCAGCGGGAGCGCTCGGGACGAGCAGCACGAGCAGTAGCCGGGGCCGGAGGCCGTTCGGAGCTCGAGTCAAGGCATTCGTGGCGCTGACCAAGCCACGGATCATCGAACTGCTGCTCATCACCACCGTTCCGGTGATGTTCCTCGCCGAGCAGGGCGTGCCGGATCTGAAGCTGGTGCTCATCACCTGCGTCGGCGGCTATCTGTCGGCAGGCGGCGCCAACGCGCTCAACATGTGGTGGGACCGCGACATCGACGCTCTGATGGAGCGCACGTCGCAGCGTCCCGTGGTCACCGGCATGGTCAGCCCGAACGAGTGCCTGGCCTTCGGTATCTCGCTCGCGGTCGTCTCGACGCTGCTGTTCGGCTTCGCGGTCAACTGGCTGTCGGCCTGGCTCTCCCTGGGAGCACTGCTCTTCTATGTGGTCGTCTACACGATGATCCTGAAGCGGCGGACGTCGCAGAACATCGTGTGGGGCGGCATCGCCGGCTGTCTGCCGGTCCTCATCGGCTGGTCGTCGGTCACGAACTCCATGTCGTGGGCCCCGGTCATCCTCTTCCTCGTCATGTTCTTCTGGACGCCGCCGCACTACTGGCCGCTGTCCATGAAGGTGAAGGACGACTACGCGCGCGTGGGCGTTCCCATGCTTCCGGTCATCGCCTCCAACAAGGTGGTGGCCAAGCAGATCGTGATCTACAGCTGGGTCATGGTCGTGGTCTCGCTGCTGCTGACGCCGCTCGGCTACACCGGCTGGTTCTACACGGCGGTGGCGCTCGTCGCGGGCGGTTTCTGGCTGTGGGAGGCCCACGGTCTCCAGAACCGCGCCAAGGCCGAGGTCACGGGCGGAAAGCTCAAGGAGATGCGCCTGTTCCACTGGTCCATCACCTACGTGTCGCTGCTCTTCGTCGCGGTCGCGGTGGATCCCTTCCTGCGCTGACCCGCGCCGGTCCCTCGCGACCGTCTCCCGCTCCTCCGATGGGTGGGGTGCGTGGCCCAGGCCACGTATCCCACCCATCGCTTGTTTCGCTACCCGTCGGTAGCATCCTGTTCATGGCAGAGACTCAGACGGTTGAGGCGCCCGCTCGGGCGACGAAGGACGAGCGCCGGGCGGCCAAGCTGGCCAAGCGCATCGGCGCGTTCGCCACGGCACACGGCGGCGCCGAGGGACAGCTCGCGTACATCGGGGAGCACGGCACCCGCATCGTGCTCGTCGGCGAGGACGGCGGCTGGGGAGACCTGGTGGCCGACACCTACGAGGTCGCGCAGAAGGCGGTCGAGAAGGCCGGCATCACCGTCCACGAGGACTTCGACGGCGAGTTCGCGGCGAAGGTCGAGACGGGCCCGTACGAGTGGAAGCGCATGGCGGGCATCCAGATCGGTGGCTGAATCGCGCGTTTGTGCGCTCTTCGGTTGAGCAACACCAGGGGCTCGTTCACCCGTTAGGACTGTAGGAGCACGGTCCATACACGGGAGCCCCGGATGATCGAAACGCCGTCCCTCGTGGACCAGTACTGCCACGGGGTGCTGCGTACGGAGCTGGGCCTCGGCACGTTCGAGGCCCACCTCGGCCGGAGCGAGGGACCGCCCGCGCCCGGCACCACCTTCTTCGACACCCAGACCGGCTTCGCGATCCGCCGCTGGTGCCCGCCGCTGCTCGGTCTGGAACCCCACTGCCCGCCCGCCCGCTATCTCGCCAGGCGCCGTGAACTCGGCGTCCTGGAAGCGGGGCGCAGACTGCTGCGCGGGAGCGGCATCACCACCTATCTGGTGGACACGGGCCTGCCCGACGACCTGACGGGGCCCGCGGAAATGGCCACGGCCGCGGAGGCCGAGGCCCACGAGATCATCCGCCTCGAACTGCTGGCCGAACAGGTCGCGGACACCTCGGGCACGGTCGAGTCCTTCCTCGCGAACCTCGCCGAGTCGGTGCACGCGGCCGCCGCCGGAGCCGTCGCCTTCACCTCCGTCGCGGGGGTACGCCACGGACTCGCGCTGGCGCCGCAGCCCCCGGGCCCGGTGAGGTGCGGGGCGCGGCGGGCCGCTGGCTCGCGGCGCGCTCGGTCGGCGGGCCGCTGACGGATCCGGTCCTGCTGCGCCATGTGCTGTGGATCGCCGTGGCCTCGGGCCGCCCGCTCCAGCTGCACGCGGGGCTCGGCGAACCGGGCCTGCGGATCGACCGCACCGACCCGGTGCTCCTCGCCGACTTCGCCCGTGCCACGGCGGGCCTGGGCACCGACCTGATCCTGCTGCACGGCTACCCGTACCACCGGCAGGCCGCCCATCTGACCGGGATCTTCCCGCACGTCTACGCCGACCTGGGGCCCGCCCTGGCGAGGACGGGGGCGCGGGCCCCCGCCGTCCTGGCGGAGATCCTCGAACTCGCCCCGTTCGGGAAACTGCTCTTCTCCAGCGGCGCGCGAGGACTGCCCGAACTGCACGTGGTGGGCGCGCGGCTGTTCCGTGAGGCGCTCGGACGGGTGCTCGGCGGATGGGTGGCCGAGGGCGCGTGGTCGCTGGGCGACGCGCAGCGGGTGGCGAGCATGATCGCCTCGGGGACGGCGCGCCGGGTGTACGGGGTGGAGGCCGCGGGCGCGGCCGGCTGACCGGTTCTGGGGCGAGGCCCCGGTCTCCCTCAGCCGGACCGCGGCGCCGGTGTCAGCGGCCCGCGCCCACCGGCTCCTGCGTCGAAGGACCCGGCAGGCCGACCGAGAGCGCGGGGCGCTCGCGCAGCGACAGCACCACGCGCAGGACGCCGATCCACACCAGCGCCGAGCCCAGCATGTGCAGACCCACCAGGACCTCGGGGAGGTCGGTGAAGTACTGGACGTAGCCGATGACGCCCTGGGCGAGCAGGATCAGGAACAGGTCACGGGTGCGGTGCAGGGGGCCCTTGGGGGCGTCGACCGCCTTCAGGACGAACCACAGCGCGAAGGTCAGCGTGATCACGATCCAGGCCAGCACCGCGTGCAGCTTGGTCACCGTCTCCCAGTCGAGCGGCATGCGCTTGACGTCACTGGAGTCACCGGCGTGCGGTCCGGCGCCGGTCACGACGGTGCCGACGGCGATGAGCAGCCCGGACGCCGCGACCAGGAACCACACCAGCTGCTTGACCGCCGCGCCGACCAGCGGACGCGGCGGGGTGTCGCCTTCCCGGGTGCGCTGCCACATCAGCACGGCGACCGTGAGGAGCGCGGTGGTCAGGATGAAGTGGGCCGCGACCGTGTACGGGTTCAGACCCACCAGGACGACGATGCCGCCGAGCACCGCGTTGCCCATGACGATCCAGAACTGGGCCCAGCCGAGCCGGGTCAGCGGGCGCCGCCACGGCTTCTGCGAACGGGCGGCGATGATCGCCCAGCCGACGGCCGCGCACAGCACGTACGTGAGCATCCGGTTGCCGAACTCGATGGCGCCGTGGACGCCCATCTCGCTCGTCGCGGTCAGCGACTGGTCGGTGCACTTGGGCCAGGTCGGGCAGCCGAGGCCCGACCCGGTCAGGCGCACCGCGCCACCGGTGACGACGATGACCACGGTCATCACGACGGCGGACATGGCCGCGCGCTGAACGGTCCGCTGAGCGGGAGTCCAGCGGGCGGCGATGAAGGCGAGCGGGTTGCGCAGCGCCTGCGCGGCGTCGGCGAGGGTCAGCTTTGGCACGGGGCCCATCGTAGGCCGCCGCTTGTGCACGGCTTCACGAGGGGGACGTAACTGGGCCTTTTGTGACGCGGGTTACGCCCTCTCGGCCGCTGCCGGCTCCGATCGGTGCGGGTGGCGCCGGCCGCCCGGCTACTCCCAGCGGAAGAAGCGGCCCGCCGCGCCCAGGCCGAGGACCGCCCACACCGCGAGGATGCCGAGGTCGCCCCAGGGCATCGAGGCACCGTGCTGGAGGACGTCCCGCAGGCCGTCGGAGAGCGCCGAGATGGGGAGCAGGCCGAGCACCGACTGGGCGGCGTCGGGGAACTTGTCGAGCGGCACGATGACACCGCCGCCGACGAGCAGGAGCAGGAACACCAGGTTGGCGGCGGCGAGCGTGGCCTCCGCCTTGAGCGTGCCGGCCATCAGCAGGCCGAGACCCGAGAAGGCGGCGGTGCCGAGGACGAGGAGCAGGAGGACGGCGAACGGGTTGCCGTGCGGCGACCAGCCGAGGGCGAAGGCGATCACCGTGAGCAGGACGACCTGGAGGACCTCCGTGACCAGGACGGAGAGCGTCTTCGCCGTCATCAGTCCCCAGCGGGGAAGAGGGGAGGCGGCCAGGCGCTTGAGGACGCCGTACCGGCGCTCGAACCCCGTCGCGATGGCCTGGCCGGTGAACGCGGTCGACATCACGGCGAGGGCGAGGATGCCGGGGGCCAGGAAGTCGACCGCCTCGCCCTCGCCCGTGTCGACGATGTCGACGGACGAGAACAGGACCAGCAGGAGGGTCGGGATGATGACGGTGAGCAGAAGCTGTTCGCCGTTGCGGAGCAGCATCTTCGTCTCGATGGCCGCCTGCGCGGCGATCATGCGGGGGAGCGGGGCGGCTCCGGGGTTCGGTGCGTACGTGCCCGCGCTCATCCGCGCAGCTCCTTGCCGGTCAGTTCCAGGAATACGTCTTCGAGGGTGTGGCGCTCGACGGAGATCCTGTCCGGCATCACGCCGTGCTGGGCGCACCAGGAGGTGACCGTCGCCAGGAGCTGGGGGTCGACCTTGCCGGACACGCGGTAGGAGCCGGGGGTGAGCTCGGCGGCCGCGGAGTCGGCGGGCAGGGCCTTGAGGAGCGAGGCCACGTCCAGGCCGGGGCGGCCGGAGAAGCGCAGGGTGTTCTCGGCGCCGCCGCGGCACAGCTGCTCCGGGGAGCCCTGGGCGATGACCTTGCCCGCGTCGACGATCGCGACGTCGTCGGAGAGCTGCTCGGCCTCGTCCATGTGGTGCGTGGTCAGGATGACCGAGACGCCGTCCGTCCGCAGGTCGCGGACCAGGTCCCAGGTGGCGCGGCGGGCCTGCGGGTCGAGGCCCGCGGTCGGCTCGTCCAGGAAGACCAGCTCGGGCCGGCCGACCACGGCCATCGCGAGGGCGAGCCGCTGCTGCTGGCCGCCGGACAGTCGCCGGTAGGTGGTGCGGCCGCAGCTGCCGAGGCCCAGGCGCTCGATCAGGGCGTCCACGTCGAGCGGGTGGGCGTGCAGCTTGGCGACGTGGCGGAGCATCTCGTCGGCGCGGGCGCCGGAGTAGACGCCGCCGGACTGGAGCATCACGCCGACGCGGGGGCGCAGCGCGGACGCCTGCTTGACCGGGTCGAGGCCGAGGACGCGGACCGTGCCCGAGTCCGGCCTGCGGTAGCCCTCGCAGGTCTCGATGGTGGTGGTCTTGCCCGCGCCGTTGGGGCCGAGGACGGCCGTGATGCCGGGGGCGGCGGTGAGGTCGAGACCGTCGACCGCGGTTTTGTCTCCGTACCGCTTCACCAGTGAGGCGATGTGGACGACGGGCTCGCTTTCCATGGTGGGCAAGTCTAGGGACGCCTCGGCGGTACCCGGCGCGCGGGGCGGGAGCGGGGGCGGGCCGCGGCTGTGGTGGGGAGGGGGGCCACGGGGGTGTCGCGGAGGTGGCGGGGTTGCGACATGTCGTCGAGTCGCCAGCAGGTGCCCGGGGTGCGTCCTGAGGGGGAGACGGCCCCGGTGGTGCCGGGTCCGGGCGGGGTGGAGGGGTGCGGCGGGGCTGTCGCGGCGGGGTCGAGCGGCCCCTGACAGGGGCGGTGCGGTGGGTGAGACTGCCCGCATGCCCGATCTTGGACGACTGGTGAGGTCCGCCGAGGAGACGGACCGCGGCGCGTGCGGTGACGCGTGCCGCGACGCATGTCGTGACGCGTGCGCGCGGCCTGCCCGCCCGGCGGAGACCGGGGGCGTCGCCGGAGCCGACGTCCGCCAGGAGCGGTTGCGGGCGGTGTTCCGTCGGTTGGGGGACGAGCTGCGGTGCGCCGAGTCGGCGCTGGCCGAGCTGGTGGAGGAGGGAGCCGCGGGGGACGGGCCGGTGCGGGTGGAGACCGTCGAGGGGCGGGCGGCGCAGGCGCAGCGGCTCCTGCGGCTGGAGACCGGGGCGCGTCGTACGTTCCAGGCGTTCCTGACGGGCTTCAACACGGTCACGCCGGTCCCTCACACGCTGACGGACCAGTCGGGACGGACCGCTCCGGCGGACCCGGGCGGCTCCGACGGCGGACAGGCGTCGCGGCCGACCGCTCCGCCGGGCGTGACCTATCAGCTGCTCGTCGACCGCGACTTTCTCGCCGAGCCCGCGGCGGTGACCGCCCTGGAGGAACGGACGGGGCGCGGGGAGCAGGTGCGGGTCGTGGACAACCCGCTGATCAAGTTGGCCGTCGCCGACGGGGACGTCGCCATGGTCCAGGTCAGCCCCGAGCGGGCGGTGCTGCTGCGTCCGCCGCTGGTGATGCTCGCGACGGAGCTGTTCGCCGCGGTGTGGCGGCACTCCCGGCCGTATCTGCGGGAAGGCGTGGAGCTGAGTCCGGTCGACCGGCAGATCCTGCAGCTGATGCTCTCCGGTCTGACGGACGCGGCCACGGCCAAACAGCTGGGCACCTCGCCGCGCACCGTTCAGCGCAGACTGCGCGCGCTGATGGATCTGACCTCGGTCACCTCCCGCCTCCAACTCGGCTGGTACGCCATGCGCAACAACTGGGTCTGAGCGCCGAGGCGGGCACCGCCAGGAGTACGGCCGGACGCCCCCGGGGATTCCCGCTCCCCCCGGGGCCGTTCGGCCGTTTCGCCGCGTCGGCGACCGCTCGTACCGCCGCCGCGGTCGTCGTGACGAGTCTTCGTCATGTCGACAACTCGCCACCCCGGAACGCCCTGGAGCGGGGGATCACGCTCACATACTTCAGCTGATTCAGCAGTGATCCCCCTTCTGTGGAGGAGAGTTCGTGTTGAGGCAATCCCCCGCTCGGCGGCACAGATCCCTCGTCGTCCTGCTCTCCGGTGCCATGACCTGGTCGATCCTGGGTGCCGTCCCCGTCCTGGCGGCGACCCCGCCCGAGCCGACCGCCCTGGCACTGAAGGCGGACGCCAAGGTCGAGCGGCAGCTCGCCACCGAGGACGAGGCCACGTTCTGGGTCCAGTTGGACTCGCAGGCCGACACCACCAAGGCGAAGCAGGCGACGAAGAAGGCCGACCGGGGCCGCGCGCTGATCGAGGCGAAGACCGCGTACGCCGACACGACACAGGCGGGGCTGAAGGGACTGCTCAAGCGGCACCACGCCCCGTACAAGAGTTTCTGGATCAGCAACACCCTGAAGGTGACCGGTGACAAGGCCCTCGCCGAGAAGATCGCGGCCCGGCCCGAGGTCGCCTCGATCGAGGCCGACACCGTGATCCGGCTGCCGGACACCGAGCAGGGCACGACCGAGGCCACGGCCGACGGCGTCGAGTGGAACGTCGACGCGATCAACGCCACCAAGGTGTGGAACGAGCTGGGCGTACGCGGTGACGGCGTCGTCGTCGCCAACATCGACACCGGCGTCGAGTACCAGCACCCGGCGCTGATGCGCGCCTACCGCGGGCTGAAGGCCGACGGCAGTGACGACCAGAACTACAACTGGTTCGACGCCACCGCGACCTGCCAGGGGAACACGCCCTGCGACGACGTCGGCCACGGCACCCACACCATGGGCACGATGGTCGGCGACGACGGTTCGGCCCACAGGACAGGGGTCGCGCCCGGCGCCAAGTGGATCGCCGCGAAGGCCTGCGCGCCCGCCGGGTGCAGCCAGGAAGCGCTGCTCGCCGCCGGGCAGTGGGTGCTCGCCCCGACGGACAGCAACGGTCAGAACCCGCGCCCCGACCTCGCGCCCGACGTGGTGAACAACTCCTGGGGCAACAGCGTCGTCGACACCTGGTACTCGGCGACGGTGCAGTCCTGGCGGGACGCGGGGATCTTCCCGGCGTTCTCGAACGGCAACGACGGCTCCGACTGCGACACCGCGGGCTCCCCGGGCGCCTACACCAACACCTACGCGTCGGGCGCCTATGACATCAACGGCGACATCGCCGAGTTCTCCTCCCGGGGCCCCGGCGCGGACGGCAGGACCAAGCCGAACATCGCGGCGCCCGGCGTGGACATCCGCTCCTCCGTGCCCGGCGGCGGGTACGACGTGTACTCCGGTACGTCGATGGCCTCCCCGCACACCGCCGCGACCGTCGCCCTGATGTGGTCGGCGTCGTCCGCGATCCGCGGGGACGTGGCGGCCACCGAGGCGATCCTGAACCGCACCGCCGTCGACACCGACGACACCACGTGCGGCGGCACGGCCGCCAACAACAACGTCTGGGGCGAGGGCAGGCTCGACGCGTACGCCGCCGTCAGCGCCACGCCGCGCGGTCCGCTCGGCGCCGTCACCGGCACGGTCACCAGCGACGGGCAGCCGCTCGCCGGCGCGACCGTGGAGCTCGAAGGACCGATGTACGCGACGGTCACCACCGGCGCCGACGGCGCGTACACGCTGCCGAAGATGATGGTCGGCGACTACGCCGTCACCGTCTCCAAGTTCGGCTACCTGTCGGAGAAGTCCACCGTCACGGTCACGGAGGGCGGGAGCGCGACCCGGGACGCCACCCTCGCGGTGGCGCCCAAGGGCACGGTGTCCGGCACCGTGCGCACCGCGGCGGGACCGGAGGCGGGCGCGAGGATCGAGGTGGCGGGCACCCCGGTCACCGCCACCTCCGGAGCCGACGGCGGCTACCGCCTCGAACTGCCCGCCGGTACGCACCAGTTGACGATCACCCCGGTGTCGCGGTGCGCGGCGGTCAGCGCGTTCCCCCTCGTGGTCGAGGAGGGCACGCACGACAAGGACCTCACCGTCCCCAGCCGCACCGACAAGTTCGGCACCACCTGCCGCGAGGTGCGCGGCTCCGCGTTCCCCACCGGTACCACCGAGTTGAACTACAGCAGCAACTACTCGGGCAGCGCCGGCATCACCTTCCCGTTCCCGGTGACGCTGTACGGGACCACGTACCGCAAGGCCTCCGCCTACGTCGAGGGCTATCTCGACTTCGGCACCAACAGCGATGTCAACGCCAACCGCACCCTGCCCTCCACCGGGACCCCCAACGCCTCCCTCTACCCCTTCTGGGACAACCTCCAGCTTGCGTCCGCCGACGGCGGCGTCTACTGGTCGACGCGCGGCACCGCCCCGCACCGCGAGATCGTCGTCGAGTGGCGCAACATGGTGCCCAGCAACGCGCTGAGCCAGCGGGCCACGTTCTCCGTCGTGATCAGCGAGGACGGCGCATACTCCTACCACTACCGGAACCTGACGGGTGGTCAGTACGCGCTCGGCCTCGGCGCCACCATCGGCGCGGAGAACGCCACCGGCACCGACGCGCTGCAGTACTCGTACAACGAGGCCTCCCTCGTCGAGGGCCAGACCCTGGACTTCCGGCCCGAGCACAGTGCCGCCGTCTCCGGCAAGGTGACCGACGCCAACGACGGCAAGGCGCTGTCCGGCGCCACCGTCTCCGTCCGCCGCGGCGGCACCGAGGTCGCCACCGGCACCACCGGCGCCGACGGCACCTATCTGGTGCAGGTCCCGGCGACCGCCGAGGCCGACTACGCCGTCACGGTCTCCGCCCCGCACTACACGCCCGCGACCCGCACCGCGACGCTGGCGGCGCGCTCGACGTCCCGCGCCGACACCGCCCTGGCCACCGGCCTCGTCACCGTCGCGCCGAGTACGGCGATCAAGGTGACGATCCCGGCGGACCAGACCCGCGAGCGGACCGTGACCGTCGCCGACTCCGGCTCGGGGACGGACTACACGGTCACGGAGGCGAGCGGCGCCGCATGGCTGCGCGCCACCCCGGCCACCGGCCACCTGGACAAGGGCGGGCAGCAGACCGTGAAGCTCACCCTCGACACGGCGGGCATCACGCCCGGCACCGTGCTGAGCGGCTCCGTCGTGGTCGCCTCCGACAGCGGGCGCGCACCCGAGGTGAAGGTGCCGGTCACGGTGGTCGTCCCCGCGTACCAGACGGCGATCGACGCCGGTGCGGCCACCGGCTCCGTGACCGACTCGCTGGGCGACACCTGGGGCCCCGACCGGGCGTACACGGAGGGCTCCTACGGCTATGTCGGGAAGCCGACCGCGGTCAGGACCAAGTCGGCCGTGGGCGCGACCACCGACCCGCAGCGCTACACCACCGCCACCAAGGGAGCCCTGGAGTACCGCTTCGACAACCTGCCCGACGGCGTCTACCAGATCGACCTGGGCTTCGCGGAGATCGCCGGTGCGGCGCCGGGCGACCGCGTCTTCGACGTGATGGCCGAGGACACCGAGAGGATCGCGAACCTCGACATCGCCACCGAGGCGGGCGGCCCACTGCGCGCCCTCGACAAGACGTTCACCGTCGCCGTCACCGACGGCCGGCTGAACCTGCGCCTGGTCGCGCACGCCGACAAGACGCTGGTCAACGCCGTGCGCGTGACGCAGCGCCCGGACCTCAGCAGCTGACTGTGCCCTGCCGTCCCTGCCGTCTTCACCACCACAGGACATGAGGAACTCGCGTTGAACAGATACAGGAACAGATGTCGGTCGCGGCGGAGCGGGATGCTCGCGGTGGCGCTCGCCGCCGCTCTGGGCGCACCCCTGCTGGGGGCGGCCCCGGCCGTCGCCGACCCCACGCCGACCGGGCCGGCACAGCGGCTGGCGGCCAAGGCCGACGCCAAGGTCCAGCGGCAGCTCGCCACCCAGGACCAGGCGACCTTCTGGGTCCAGCTCGACTCCGAGGCCGACACCACCGAGGCCGAGCAGGCCACGACCAAGGCCGCGCGCGGCCGCGCCGTCATCAAGGCGAAGACCGCGTACGCCGACAAGAGCCAGGCGGGCCTGAAGGCGCTGCTGAAGAAGGCCGACGCCTCCTACCGGTCCTTCTGGATCAGCAACACCGTCATGGTCACCGGCGACCGGGCCCTCGCGCGGAAGATAGCCGCCCGCGACGACGTCGCCGCCATCCAGTCCGACGACCCGATCGAGATGCCCGACCCGATCGCCTCCGTGCAGGAGGCCACGGTCAACGGTTTCGACTGGAACATCGACGCGATCAACGCCCCCAAGGTCTGGAGCGAGTTCGGCGACCGCGGAGAGGGCGTCGTCATCGGCAGCATCGACACCGGTGTCGACTGGAACCACCCGGCGCTGCTGTCCAGCTACCGGGGGCTCAAGGCCGACGGCGGCGTCGACCACTCCCACAACTGGTTCGACCCGACCGGCTTCTGCGCCGAGCGGACCACCGGCCCCTGCGACGACGTCGGGCACGGCACCCACACCATGGGCACGATGGTCGGCGACGACGGCCAGGGCAATCAGATCGGGGTGGCGCCCGGCGCGACCTGGATCGCCGCCAAGGCCTGCACCACCACGGACTGCACCCGGTCCGCGCTCCTCGCGGCCGGGCAGTGGATGCTCGCCCCGACGGACAGCGACGGCGCCGACCCGCGCCCGGACCTGGCCCCCGACGTGATCAACAACTCGTGGGGCGCCGCCGTCCTCGACCCCTGGTACTCCTCCATGGTGCAGGCGTGGCGCGACGCGGGGATCTTCCCGGCGTTCTCGAACGGCAACACCGGCCCCGGCTGCGACACCGCGGGATCCCCGGGCGCGTACGCGAACACCTACGCGTCCGGCGCCTTCGGCGTCACCGGCAGGATCGCCGACTTCTCCTCGCGCGGTACCGGCGAGAACGGCGTCGTCAAGCCGAACATCGCGGCCCCCGGCGTGAACATCCGCTCCGCGGCCCCCGGCGGTGGCTACGTCCCCAAGTCGGGTACGTCGATGGCCTCGCCGCACACCGCGGCGACCGTGGCCCTGGTGTGGTCGGCGGCCCCGTCGCTGCGCGGTGACATCGCCGCCACCGAGGCGGTCCTCGATCAGAGCGCGGTCGACGTCGACGCCACCGGCTGCGGCGGCACCGCCGCGGACAACAACGTCTACGGCGAAGGCCGCCTGGACGCGTACGCCGCCGTGAGCGCCGCGCCCCGCGGCGCGCTCGGCAAGCTGACCGGTACCGTGACCGCCGCCTCCGGCGACCCGGTCGCCGACGCCGAGGTGCGCCTGAACGGCAAGGTCAAGGTGATGGCCCGGACGGACAAGAACGGCACGTACACGCTGCCGCGCGTCACGGCGGGCGACTACAAGGTCGCCGTGACGAGGTTCGGGTTCCTCGACGGCGAGACGACCGCCACGGTCACCGAGAACACGACCACCACCGCGGACCTCACGCTGACGAAGGCGCCCACCGGCACCCTCACCGGCAGGATCACCTCCGCGTCCGGCCCCGAGGCCGACGTCGACATCGTGCTGCCCGGGACCCCGGCGAGGACCACGACGGCCGCCGACGGCACGTACGCGCTGACCCTGCCCACCGGCGACTACCAGGTGAACCTGACGCCCCGGAACAAGTGCGCCGAGAGCTCCGCCCTCGCCCTGACCATGACCACGAGCGACCGCACCGAGAACATCGCCCTCGCCGACCGCACGGACGCCTCCGGCACCACGTGCCGCCAGGTCGACGAGGCGTTCCCGACCGGCGACACCAAGGTCGGCATCACCGGGCCCTACGGCGGCTACAGCACGCAGGACCTGCCGTTCCCGGTGGCCCTGTACGGGCGTACCTACGACAAGGCGTCGATCTCCCTCGACGGTTCCCTGATCTTCGGCTACCTCACCCTGACCGCCGCCAACACCCGGCTGCCCACGACCGCGACCCCCAACGGCGCGCTCTACCCGTTCTGGGACGACCTGCGGATGGACGCCGACTCGGGCATCTACACCGCGGTACGCGGCACCGCCCCGCACCGCACGTACGTCGTCGAGTGGCGCGACATGCAGATCAGCAAGACCCCGGAGCGGCGCCTGAGCTTCGCCGCCGAGATCAGTGAGGACGGCACCTACACCTTCCACTACAAGGGCCTCGACGCGGGCGGCGTCGACGACGAGCTGGGCGCGGGCGCCACGGTCGGCGCCGAGAACCACACCGGCACCGACGCGTTCCTGTACGCGTTCAAGCAGCGGTCGCTGCGCGAGGGCATGGCGATCCGGTTCCGTCCCGAGCGGCACGCCGTCGTCAACGGCAGCGTGACGGATGCCAACGACGGCAAGCCGATCACCGGGTCGAGCGTCACCGTCACCCGTGACGGCACCCAGATCGCCAAGATCACCCCGCGCGCCGACGGCGCGTACCTGGGCCAGATCCCGGTCCCCGACCCGGGCGAGTACCAGGTGACCATCTCCGCCCCGCACTACGAGACCGTCACCCGCACCGCCACGCTCGACGGCCTCGGCGTCCTGCACACCGACGCGGCCCTGAAGACCGGCGTCGTGACGACGGACCACACCGACGGCTGGACGGTGGTGATCCCGCAGGGCCAGACCCGCACCCGCACCCTCACCCTGACCGACACCGGCTCCGCCGCCGACTACACGGTCAAGGAGAAGACCGGCCTGGCCTGGGTGACGGCCGCCCCCGCCGCCGGACGGCTGGGCGCGGGCGCGCGGCAGCAGGTCACGCTGACCTTCGACACGTCGAAGGCGACCGCGGGCACGGTGCTGCGCGGCACCGTGGTCGTGGCCTCGGAGAGCGGCCGCGCGCCGACCACCGAGATCCCGGTCACGGTCGTCGTCCCGGCGTACCGGACGGCGGTCGACGTGGGTTCCTCGGACGCCACGCCGTACGTCGACCACCTCGGCGACACCTGGACGGCCGACCGGCCCTGGACGTCCGGCTCCTACGGCTTCGTGGGCGACGCGACGACCGTACCGACGACGCCCAAGACCATCACGGGGACCGACGACCAGAAGCCCCTGCGCACCGCCCGCCAGAGCGCCACGGAGTACCGCTTCGACCAGCTGCCCAGCGGCGTCTACCAGGTCGAGCTGAGTTTCGCGGAGCTCAGCGGCGTCAAGCCCGGTCACCGCGTCTTCGACGTGACGGCGGAGGGCGCGCAGAAGGTCTCCAACGTCGACATCGCGCTGGAGACCGGCGGCAGCTACCGGGCCCTGACCAAGACGTTCACCGTCAAGGTCACGGACGGGCAGCTGAACCTGGGCCTCTCGTCGGTCACCGGCGAGACGCTCCTCAACACGGTCCGGGTGACGCACCGCCCCGACCTGACCGCCTGATCCGACCGGCCCTCCTGGGGCCCGCACCCGCCGACCGGCCGGGGTGGGCCCCTCCGTCGTGGCGGCGCGATCGATCGATCAAAGATCGTTCCCGCAGGTCACGCCGTGTTTGTACTTAGGCATGCCTAAGACCGTGTCCTACGTGGTGAGGCGTCGTTAACCTCGGTATGGGGCGGGGTACGTGGAGTTGGATTGTTCCAGACGGGCTGTGGGAGATCGCGAAGCCGCTGATCCCGCCCTCGAGGGTGCGGCCGCAAGGCGGCGGAACGCAGGACACGCCTGATGAGACGCTGTTCGCGGCCATCATCTACGTCCTGGTCAGCGGCTGCGCCTGGCGCCAACTGCCGCCCTGCTTCGGGATATCGAAGTCGACCGCTCACCGCCGGTTCCTGATCTGGTCGAGAGCCGGTGTCTGGGGCCGCCTGCACGAAGCAGTGCTACACCGCCTCGACGACGCCGGCCTCATCGACGTCACCCGCGTCGTCCTCGACACCGCCCATGTCAGGGCCAAAAAGGGGGCGAACACACAGGTCCGAGCCCTGTGGACCGGGGCAAGCCGGGTTCCAAGATGCACGTCCTGTCGGACGCGAACGGACTGCCCCTCCTCGTCGGCATCTCGGCCGGCAACACCCACGACAGCGAAGGTCTCAAGCCGATGATCGAGGGTCACCAAACGAGACACGACCCCCACCGCGGCCGACACTTCAAGCCTCAACGCCTGCACGCCGACAAAGCCTACGACCGCGCCGACCTGCGGAAATGGTTACGCGGCAAACGCATCGGAGTACGGATCGCGCGCAAAGGCATCGAGTCCAGCGAACGATTAGGGCGACGCCGCTGGGTCATCGAGCGGACCATGTCCTGGCTGTCCGGCTACCGACGTCTCAGCCCTCGCTACGAACGCAATCCCCGCAACTACCTGGCCTTTCTCGGGCTCGCTGCAGCCATCTGCTGCTACAAGCGTCTCATTCGACTCACCACGTAGGACACGGTCTAAGTGATGCACGGCACCGCAGGGCGATCACCAGCCCGCTTGTCAGGGTCTGAGGAATTACGCAACAATGGCGTTGTGAAAAACGTCGGCGAGGCTCAGGAGTCCCCCGTCGGGGCTCCTCAGGAAGAGCTCGCGACCGGGGAGCGCTCGACGCGCAACCGGGTCGCGCGCTCGATCCTGGACCACGGCCCGTCCACCGTCGCCGACCTCGCCACCCGTCTCGGGCTCACCCAGGCCGCCGTCCGCCGTCATCTGGACGCCCTGGCCGCCGACGACGTCGTGGAGCCGAGGGAACAGCGCGTCTACGGGGCCCGCACCCGCGGCCGCCCCGCCAAGGTGTTCGCGCTGACCGACTGCGGCCGGGACGCCTTCGACCAGTCCTACGACAAGCTCGCCGCGGACGCGCTCCGCTGGATCGCCGAGCAGGCCGGCGGGGACGAGGCGCTCGTGGCGTTCGCCCGCGCCCGGATCGCCGCCCAGGCCGCCCCGTACAAGGCGGCCGTCGACTCCGTGGCCCCCGAGGAGCGCGCGCAGGCCCTGGCCAGGGCCCTGAGCGCGGACGGGTACGCTGCTACGGCGCGCAGCGCGCCCCTCCCGCAACAGGGCGAGCAGCTCTGCCAGCACCACTGTCCGGTCGCTCATGTGGCGGAGCAGTTCCCGCAGCTTTGCGAGGCGGAGACGGAAATGTTCTCCCACCTGCTCGGTACGCATGTGCAGCGACTGGCGACCATCGCTCATGGCGACGGCGTCTGCACGACGTTCATCCCCAAGAGCAGCCACACCCCCAAGACCATCACCAACGCATCTGCAAGCACCGCCGGGAGGAACCCCGCATGACACTCCCCATCGAGGAGACTGCCCACCCCGAGCTCGAGGGTCTGGGCAAGTACGAATACGGCTGGGCTGACTCCGACGCGGCCGGTGCCTCTGCCAAGCGCGGCATCAACGAGGACGTCGTCAAGGACATCTCCTCGAAGAAGTCCGAGCCGGAGTGGATGACCAAGCTCCGCCTCAAGGGCCTGAAGCTGTTCGGCAAGAAGCCCATGCCGAACTGGGGCTCGGACCTGTCGGGCATCGACTTCGACAACATCAAGTACTTCGTGCGCTCCACGGAGAAGCAGGCGGAGTCCTGGGAGGACCTGCCCGAGGACATCAAGAACACGTACGACAAGCTCGGCATCCCCGAGGCGGAGAAGCAGCGCCTCGTCGCCGGTGTCGCGGCCCAGTACGAGTCCGAGGTCGTCTACCACCAGATCCGCGAGGACCTGGAGGAGCAGGGCGTCATCTTCCTCGACACCGACACCGCGCTGAAGGAGCACCCGGAGCTCTTCAAGGAGTACTTCGGGACCGTCATCCCGGCCGGCGACAACAAGTTCGCCGCGCTGAACACCGCCGTGTGGTCGGGCGGCTCCTTCATCTACGTGCCGAAGGGCGTGCACGTCGAGATCCCGCTCCAGGCCTACTTCCGTATCAACACGGAGAACATGGGCCAGTTCGAGCGGACGCTGATCATCGTCGACGAGGACGCCTACGTCCACTACGTCGAGGGTTGTACGGCCCCGATCTACAAGTCGGACTCGCTGCACTCCGCGGTCGTCGAGATCATCGTCAAGAAGGGCGCCCGCTGCCGTTACACGACCATCCAGAACTGGTCGAACAACGTCTACAACCTGGTCACCAAGCGCGCCGTGGCGTACGAGGGCGCGACCATGGAGTGGATCGACGGCAACATCGGCTCCAAGGTCACCATGAAGTACCCGGCCGTCTACCTGATGGGCGAGCACGCCAAGGGCGAGACGCTGTCCATCGCCTTCGCGGGCGAGGGCCAGCACCAGGACGCCGGCTCCAAGATGGTCCACATGGCGCCGAACACGTCGTCCAACATCGTCTCGAAGTCCGTGGCGCGCGGCGGCGGTCGTACGTCGTACCGCGGTCTCGTCGAGATCGGTGAGGGCGCCCACGGCTCGAAGTCGAACGTGCTGTGCGACGCGCTGCTCGTCGACACCATCTCCCGCTCCGACACGTACCCGTACGTCGACGTCCGCGAGGACGACGTCTCCATGGGTCACGAGGCGACCGTCTCCAAGGTCTCCGAGGACCAGCTCTTCTACCTGATGAGCCGCGGCCTGAGCGAGTTCGAGGCCATGGCGATGATCGTGCGCGGCTTCGTCGAGCCGATCGCCAAGGAGCTGCCCATGGAATACGCCCTCGAGCTCAACCGGCTGATCGAGCTGCAGATGGAGGGCTCGGTCGGCTGACGCCGCCCGAACCGTCCATCAGCCCCCTTACGTAAGAAAGAGAGCGCTACGACAGCCATGGCTGAGGCTCAGAACATCCCGGCCGGATCCACGACCGCCGGAACCATCGCGGTGGCCGCAGAGTCGACCGTCGCCACGCGCATGAGCGCGCCGCCCTCCTACGACGTGCAGGACTTCCCGGTCCCGCACGGCCGTGAGGAGGAGTGGCGGTTCACGCCGCTGGAGCGGCTGCGCGGTCTGCACGACGGCACCGCCGTCGCCACCGGCACCGGCGTGAAGGTCGACGTCCAGGCGCCGGCCGGCGTCACCGTCGAGACCGTCGGCCGGGACGACGCCCGCATCGGCAAGGCGGGCAAGCCCGTGGACCGCGTCGCCGCCCAGGCGTACTCGGTCTTCGAGAAGGCGTCCGTCGTCTCCGTGCCCAAGGAGACCGTGCTCAGCGAGCCGATCCGGATCGCCGTGCACGGCGAGGGCGGCGTCGCCTACGGCCACCAGGTCATCGAGCTCGGCGCCTTCGCCGAGGCCGTCGTCGTCATCGACCACACCGGTGACGCGGTGCTCGCCGCCAACGTCGACTACCTGCTCGGCGACGGCGCGAAGCTGACCGTCGTCTCCGTCCAGGACTGGGACGACAAGGCCGTCCACGTCGCGCAGCACAACGCGCTCGTCGGCCGGGACGCCTCCTTCAAGTCCGTCGTCGTCACCTTCGGCGGTGACGTCGTCCGCCTGCACCCGCGCGTCCAGTACGCGGCCACCGGCGGCGAGGCCGAGCTGATCGGCCTCTACTTCACCGACGCGGGCCAGCATCAGGAGCACCGCCTCCTGGTCGACCACAACCAGCCGCACTGCAAGTCGAACGTCGTCTACAAGGGCGCTCTCCAGGGCCAGGACGCGCACGCCGTGTGGATCGGTGACGTCCTCATCGAGGCCGCCGCCGAGGGCACGGACACGTACGAGCTGAACCGGAACCTGGTTCTCACCGACGGCGCCCGCGTCGACTCCGTGCCGAACCTGGAGATCGAGACCGGCGAGATCGTCGGCGCCGGTCACGCCTCCGCGACCGGCCGCTTCGACGACGAGCAGCTCTTCTACCTGATGGCCCGCGGCATCCCCGCGGACGAGGCCCGTCGCCTCGTCGTGCGCGGCTTCTTCGCCGAGCTGGTCCAGCAGATCGGTGTCCCGGACATCGAGGAGCGGCTGCTCGAGAAGATCGCGACCGAGCTGGAGGCTTCGGTCTGATGTCGGCCTTCGTACGCGTCTGCGGCCTCGGCGAGCTGGAGGAGGACACCCCGAAGCGGGTGGAACTCGACGGCACGCCGGTCTCGGTCGTCCGCACCGAGGGCGAGGTGTTCGCGATCAACGACATCTGCTCGCACGCGAACGTCTCGCTCTCCGAGGGCGAGGTGGAGGACTGCCAGATCGAGTGCTGGCTGCACGGCTCCGCGTTCGACCTCCGCACCGGCAAGCCGTCCGGCCTTCCCGCGACGCGCCCCGTCCCCGTATACCCCGTAAAGATCGAAGGGGACGACGTGCTCGTCTCCCTTTCCCAGGAGTCCTGAGGCACCCATGGCAACGCTTGAAATCCGAGACCTGCACGTCACCGTCGAGGCCGACAACGCCACGAAGGAGATCCTCAAGGGCGTCGACCTCACCGTGAAGCAGGGCGAGACGCACGCCATCATGGGCCCCAACGGCTCCGGCAAGTCGACTCTCGCCTACTCCATCGCGGGTCACCCCAAGTACACGATCACGCAGGGCACCGTCACCCTCGACGGCGAGGACGTCCTCGAGATGTCCGTCGACGAGCGCGCCCGCGCCGGCCTCTTCCTGGCCATGCAGTACCCGGTCGAGGTCCCCGGCGTCTCGGTCTCCAACTTCCTGCGCTCGTCGGCCACCGCGATCCGCGGCGAGGCCCCCAAGCTGCGCACCTGGGTGAAGGAGGTCAAGTCCGCGATGGAGACCCTCCAGATGGACCCGGCCTTCGCCGAGCGCAACGTGAACGAGGGCTTCTCCGGCGGTGAGAAGAAGCGCCACGAGATCCTCCAGATGGAGCTCCTCAAGCCGAAGGTCGCGATCCTCGACGAGACCGACTCCGGCCTCGACGTCGACGCCCTGCGCCAGGTCTCGGACGGCGTCAACCGCGTCCGTGAGACCGGTGAGGTCGGCACCCTGCTGATCACGCACTACACGCGCATCCTGCGCTACATCAAGCCGGACTTCGTGCACGTCTTCTCGGCGGGCAAGATCGTCGAGTCCGGTGGCCCCGAGCTGGCCGACACCCTCGAGGCCGAGGGCTACGAGAAGTACACGAAGGGTGGCCCCGTGAACGGAGTGAACTCAGGAGGTGCAGTCGCGTGACACAGCTGCCGGGCCTCCTCGACACCGAGGCGATCCGCAAGGACTTCCCGATCCTCGACCGGGTGCTCCACGACGGCAAGAAGCTCGTCTACCTGGACAACGCGGCGACGTCACAGACGCCGCGCCAGGTCCTCGACGCCGTCGACGAGTACTACACACAGCACAACGCCAACGTCCACCGCGGCGTGCACGTGCTCGCCGAGGAGGCCACGGCGCTGTACGAGGGCGCGCGCGACAAGGTCGCCGCGTTCATCAACGCGCCGAGCCGCGACGAGGTCATCTTCACCAAGAACGCCTCGGAGTCGCTCAACCTCGTTGCCAACATGCTGGGCTGGGCCGACGAGCCGTACAAGGTCGATCACGAGACCGAGATCGTCATCACGGAGATGGAGCACCACTCCAACATCGTTCCGTGGCAGCTGCTCTCGCAGCGCACCGGTGCGAAGCTGAAGTGGTTCGGCCTCACCGATGACGGCCGGCTCGACCTGAGCAACATCAACGAGGTCATCACCGAGAAGACGAAGATCGTTTCGTTCGTTCTCGTGTCGAACATCCTCGGCACCCACAACCCGGTCGAGGCCATCGTGCGCCGCGCCCAGGAGGTCGGGGCCCTGGTCCTGATCGACGCCTCGCAGGCCGCGCCGCACATGCCGCTCGACGTGCAGGCGCTCCAGGCCGACTTCGTGGCCTTCACCGGCCACAAGATGTGCGGTCCGACCGGCATCGGCGTGCTGTGGGGCCGCCAGGAGCTGCTCGAGGACCTGCCGCCGTTCCTCGGCGGTGGCGAGATGATCGAGACCGTGTCGATGCACTCGTCGACGTACGCTCCCGCGCCGCACAAGTTCGAGGCCGGCACGCCGCCGATCTCGCAGGCGATCGCGCTCGGAGCGGCGATCGACTACCTGAACTCGATCGGCATGGAGAACATCCACCGCCACGAGCAGGTGCTCACCGAGTACGCGGTGAAGCGGCTCCAGGAGGTACCCGACCTCAAGATCATCGGCCCCACCACGGCCGAGGACCGGGGCGCCGCGATCTCCTTCACGCTCGGTGACATCCACCCGCACGACGTGGGCCAGGTCCTCGACGAGCTGGGCATCGCCGTCCGGGTCGGCCACCACTGCGCGCGGCCCGTCTGCCTGCGGTACGGAATTCCTGCGACCACGCGAGCGTCGTTCTATCTGTACTCCACGCCCGGCGAGATCGACGCTCTGGTCGACGGCCTGGAGCACGTTCGGAACTTCTTCGGGTAGAGGGCTGGGACTGTGAAGCTGGATTCCATGTACCAGGAAGTCATCCTGGACCACTACAAGCACCCGCACGGGCGCGGTCTCCGGGACGGCGACGCCGAGGTGCACCACGTCAACCCGACGTGCGGCGACGAGATCACGCTGCGCGTCAAGTACGACGGCGAGACGATCGAGGACGTCAGCTACGAGGGCCAGGGCTGCTCCATCAGCCAGGCATCGGCCTCCGTCCTGAACGATCTGCTGGTCGGCAAGGAGCTGTCCGACGCGCGGCAGATCCAGGAGACCTTCCTGGAGCTGATGCAGTCCAAGGGCCAGATCGAGCCGGACGACTCGATGGAGGAGATCCTGGAGGACGCGGTCGCGTTCGCCGGTGTCTCCAAGTACCCGGCCCGAGTGAAGTGCGCCCTCCTGAGCTGGATGGCGTGGAAGGACGCGACGGCCCAGGCCTTCGCGGAGGAGGCGAAGAGCGCATGAGCGAGAACACCGCTGTCGAGATGAAGCCGGCCTCCGAGGAGGAGGTCCGCGAGGCGCTGTACGACGTCGTCGACCCCGAGCTGGGCATCGACGTCGTCAACCTGGGGCTCATCTACGGCATCCACATCGACGACGCGAACATCGCGACGATCGACATGACGCTGACGTCCGCGGCCTGCCCGCTGACCGACGTCATCGAGGACCAGGCGAAGTCCGCCACTGACGGCATCGTCAACGAGCTGCGGATCAACTGGGTCTGGATGCCGCCGTGGGGCCCGGACAAGATCACGGACGACGGGCGCGAGCAGCTGCGCGCGCTCGGCTTCAACGTCTGAGGGTTCCACCCGACAGTTCCGGCCGAACGGCCCCGCCTCCCGGAGGCGGGGCCGTTCGTCGTCCGATGCTGTTCAGCCGCCGTACGTACGGCCGTCACCGCGGATTGGCGCAGGAGGAAGAGGGTTCCGGTCGACACCGTGTCGACGAAAGGTACCCAGTGCCGCATCACATTCCGCGCTCACGCCGAACGGCCGTTGCTGTCGCGTGCGGGCTTCTTACGCTGGCCGCCATGGGCAGCAACCACCCGGCCGGCGCGGCGGCCTCGGCGACGCCGACGATCGCGCTCTCGACCGGATACCTGAGCGGTGCCGTCGGGGGCGTGGACGATCCGACCGTGACCGTGAACATCGCACAGAGCGGGGCCGACGCCTCCCGGCTCACCGTCGCGGCGAGCGCCAGCAGCAGGACCGCGGTCGCCCAGCCGGTCGACGTCACCGTCAGCGGCACCGGCGCGAGCCGTACGGTCTCGGTCGCCGCGCGCGGACGGGGCTACACCGATCTCACCCTGAAGGTCACCGGAGTCGGCGGGACGTCCGCGACCACGACGCTGCACTACGCCGCCTCCGGCGCCGTGCAGAACGCCGTCGACGCGCGGTACTTCACCGGGTCCAGCGACGCCTCCGCCGCCGTCGACGTCGGTGACGGCTACGTCGTCGTCGCCGACGACGAGTCCAACGTGCTGCGCCTGTACGACCGGTCCAGGTCCGGCGCCCCGGTGCGCACCTGGGACTTCAGCGCGCAGCTCGGCGTCAGCAAGGAGGTGGACATCGAGGGCGCCGCACGCGTCGGCGACCTCATCTACTGGACCGGCTCCCTCGGCAACAACAAGGACGGCGAGTACAAGGCGCCGCGCAACACGGTCTTCACCACCTCGGTGAGCGCCACCGGCTCCGCCACCCAGCTGTCGTACGCGCACTCCTACAAGAAGCTGCGCGACCAGCTCGTCGCGTGGGACGAGGCCAACGGCGACCGGTACGGGTTCGCCGCGGGTACCGCCGACGGCGAGGCGCCCAAGCAGATCGACGGGTTCAACGTCGAGGGCCTCGAATTCGCGCCGGGGTCCACGTCCACCGCGTACATCGGGTTCCGGGCGCCGCTGGTGCCGCCGAAGGACGGGGGCAAGGCGCTGATCGTGCCCGTCACCAACTTCGACAAGGTCCTGTCGAGCGGTTCGGCCCCCGTCTTCGGCACGGCGATCGAGCTGGACCTGGGCGGCCTGTCGGTCCGCGACCTCCGCAAGAACTCCGCCGACCAGTACCTGATCCTGGCCGGCAGCTGGGCCGCCGACGACAACAGCGACCCGTACGCCCTGTACGAGTGGGACGGCGTCGCCGGGCACGCGCCCGTCAAGCGCGCCGACCTGCCGACGAGCGACCCGGGCGGCTGGGAGTCCGTCGTCGCCGTGCCCGACCTGTCCGTCCCCGGGCAGCGGGTGCAGCTGATCACCGACAGCGGCTCCGCCGACCTGTACGGCGACGGCACCGAGGCCAAGGACCTCACGCACGCCGAGTGGAAGAAGTCGCGGGCGGCCTGGTTCACGGTCTCGTAGCCACGCGCGTGCACCGGCACGGGTGGGGGATTCGTACGGGATTCTCAGGCCGCGACACGGGTCCGCCCAGCGGCGGGCCCGAGGACGGGCCCGCGTCGGCTCGCCGCTGCGGATGCCGTGGGGGCACAGCGGGTTCCACGAGGCCGTCGCCACCTGGGCGCAGGTGAGGCATCCGGCCGACAAGTGGCGCACCCGACCGAGGAGTTCGCGGTGGCGCGAGGTGCGGTTCGAGGACCTCGTCGCCGACCCGGAGACGCGGCTACGGGACATCTGCCGCTCCGTGGGCGAGGTTCCCCAGAGGTGCGAGCCGTATCGGCGCGCTCCAGGGCGTGACGCGGTCGGCCTGAAGGGCGGCATCAGGCCGACCCCGTCGTTGTGTACGGGTGTACGCAACGATATGTACCCTCGTACACATGGGATACGTACTGCTGGCCGGTGCCATCGCCGCCGAGGTGGCCGCCACCACGGCCATGAAGTACAGCGAGGGGTTCAGCAGGCTCTGGCCCTCGCTGATCACGGTCACCGGGTACGTGATCGCGTTCGTGCTCCTCGCGCAGACGCTGAAGACCGTCCAGATCGGCACCGCGTACGCGATCTGGGCGGGCACCGGCACCGCCGTCATCGCCGCGATCGGCATGATCTTCCTCGGTGAAGGGCTGACCGCGGCGAAGGTCGCGGGCATCGCCCTCGTCATCGGCGGCGTCGTCCTGCTGAACCTGGGCGGTGCCCACTGATGGCCCGGCGCTACGACCCCGACCGTCGCCGGCGCATCATCGACGCCGCGATCCGGGTGGTGGGCAGCAAGGGCATCGGCGGGCTCAGCCACCGCACCGTCGCGGCCGAGGCCGATGTGCCGCTGGGCTCGACGACGTACCACTTCGCGACCCTCGACGAGCTGATGGTGGCCGCGCTGCGGCAGGCCAACGAGGGGTTCGCCAAGATCGTCGCCGCGCGCGGCGCCTTCCGCGACCCGGACCGCGACCTCGCCGACGAACTGACGGCCGTGCTCGGCGAATGGCTCGCCGGGGACCGCGTCGGCGTGGAGCTGGAGTACGAGCTGTACCTCGCCGCGCTGCGCAGGCCGGCGCTGCGGCCCGTCGCCGCCGAGTGGTGCGAGGAACTGGCCGAGGCCGTGGCGGACCGCACCGATCCCGTCACCGCGCGCGCCCTGGTCGCTCTGATGGACGGCATCGCGCTCCAAGTCCTGCTCACCGGAGGAGAGTTCGACGCGCCGTACGCGCGGGAGATGCTGGCACGGCTGATCCCCTGAGCGCGTGAACCGCTGCGGCGGCTGCGGGGAACAAGGCGGCTGTGGGGAACAAGGGGTGACATGCTCGCGCCCGTCCGCGGACGGAGGACCCGTGACCGGACCACCACGAAGGTCGACGACGATCGCACGCCCGACCAGGTCCGGAAGGGGGGCGACCGCATGCTCCGGGACGCGCGGCTCGCCGCCGCCGTCGTCGATGGCAAGGGGCAGCGCCCGTGAGCCACGGAGAGGGAAACCGAGGGGGCCCGGCTGCTGAGACGGGCTCCCCGCCGGTTCGCTTCGGCGGGGGCCCGCCGATTAGGTTGGCCTCCATGACCGACACCATTGCTCCTCGTTCCACCGGCGCCGTCGCCGCAGGCCTTGCCACCGTCACCGCCGACGGCACCGTTCTCGACACCTGGTTCCCCGCGCCCGAGCTCGTCGCTGAGCCGGGCCCCGCCGGGACCGAGAAGCTCTCCGCCGAGAAGGCCGTCGAGCTGCTCGGCGAGGGGGCCGCCAAGGCGATCGGTCCCGACGCCCGGCGCGGTGTCGAGGTCGTGGCCGTGCGCACGGTCATCGCCTCCGTCGACGACAAGCCGCTGGACGCGCACGACGTGTACCTGCGTCTGCACCTGCTCTCCCACCGCCTGGTCAAGCCGCACGGCGTGAACCTGGACGGCCAGTTCGGCTTCCTCGCCAACGTCGCCTGGACCTCGCTCGGCCCGGTCGCCGTCGACGACGTCGAGAAGGTCCGCCTGAACGCCCGCGCCGAGGGCCTGCACCTCCAGGTGACGTCCATCGACAAGTTCCCGCGCATGACCGACTACGTCGCCCCCAAGGGCGTGCGCATCGCCGACGCCGACCGCGTCCGCCTCGGCGCGCACCTCGCCGAGGGCACCACGGTGATGCACGAGGGCTTCGTGAACTTCAACGCCGGCACGCTCGGCACGTCGATGGTCGAGGGCCGCATCTCCGCGGGCGTCGTCGTCGGCGACGGCTCGGACATCGGCGGCGGCGCCTCCACCATGGGCACCCTCTCCGGTGGCGGCAACGTCCGCATCGTCATCGGCGAGCGCTGCCTGGTCGGCGCCGAGGCGGGCGTCGGCATCGCCCTCGGCGACGAGTGCGTCGTCGAGGCGGGCCTGTACGTCACCGCCGGTACGCGCGTGACCATGCCCGACGGCGAGATCGTCAAGGCCCGCGACCTGTCCGGCGCCTCGAACATCCTCTTCCGCCGCAACTCGGTGACCGGCACGGTCGAGGCCCGCCCGAACAACGCGGTCTGGGGCGGCCTGAACGAGATCCTGCACAGCCACAACTAGCGGTCCGCACCAGCGAGCGGCCCGCGCCGGGATCCCGGCGCGGGCCGCTCGTCCGTGTGCGCGGGAAAATCTTTCGGGGGCGCAGGCATAGCGGCGGTGGGGTGCGGTCGTCATGAGGGGAGAGAGCGGAAACAGCCGGGGGTGCCCGGGGGGAAGAGAGGTGGCGATGGATGCCGTACGCGAGGGGTTCGGCGAGAGCGCCGAGAGCTTCCGGGAGTTCGTGTCCGGGCGGTCGTCGGCGCTGTTGAAGACGGCCGTACTGCTGTGCGGCGGCGACCGGCACGCCGGTGAGGACCTGCTGCAGAGCGCGCTGATCAAGGTCGCCGGGCGCTGGAACCGCGTGGAGGACCCCGAGGCGTACGTGCGCCAGGTCCTCTACCGGCAGCAGGTCAGCCGCTGGCGGCTCAAGTGGCCGAGGCGGGAGGTGAGTTACGGGGACGTGCCCGACGCGGCCGGAGGTGACGGGGGTACTTCCGCCGCGGAACTGCGGGTCGTGCTGCGTGCCGCGCTGGCACGGCTCACCCCGCGCCAGCGCACCGTCCTCGTCCTGCGCTACTTCGAGGATCTGCCCGAGGCCGACGTGGCCCGGGTGCTCGGCTGCACGGTCGGCACCGTGCGCTCCACGACCCACCGTTCCCTGGCCAGGCTGCGCAGCCTCGCGCCGGAGCTGGGCGCGCTGGGCCTCGCCGACGGCGAACAGCCGCCGACCCGTGACTACGCGCCCGTGGAGGTGCGCCCGTGAACGTCGACGACATGCTCAAGGACGCACTGCTGGAGCAGGCCGACCGGGTCGAGCCCGCGCCCGCCGACCTCGCCGACCGGGTGCTCGCGGCCCGGCGCAGGCGGCGCGGGCGCGGTATCGCCGTCGCCGCGGTTGCGGTGACCGCCGTGGTCGCCGGAGCCGTCGTGGTGCCGCGGATCGGGGGCGGCGAGGACATCAGGCCCGCCGGTGTGACCGGTACGCAGGACGTCATCGCGCACCCGGACCAGTCGCCGCCCAAGGACGTGATCGCGGCGGGACGCACGGCGCTCGCGTCGTTCGCCACGTACAAGAACGTCGTGTACGAGAACGGTGACGGCCGGCTGGAGCGCACCTACGGCGTCATCGACCCGACGACCAAGCGGTACCGCAAGATCACCGAGTGGTCCTGGCTGACCGTCGCTCCCGGGCTGCGCACCGCCGCCGTGCTGGAGAAGAAGTGGCCCACCGACCGGATCGGGCTGCTCGACCTGGCCACGAACAAGGTGAAGCGGTGGATCCCGGTGAAGGAGGGGGTCGCCGGGGTCGAGTTCTCGCCGGACGGGAGCAAGCTGGTCGGCACGACCTACGCGAAGGACCCGGACCACCTGTACAAGAGGAACAGGGTCGACGACGGCAGCGGCAAGATCATGCCCGGCATGGACTACCAGTCGTCCAGGAACGGCTTCTCCGTCGTCGACGTCAGGACGGGGCACAGCGACTGGCACGAGGTCACGGACAACGAGGACATCAACGCCCGGCAGGACTTCTCGTTCAGCGGCACCGGCACCCTCGTGCACGCCGGTGTCATGACGGGCGGAGTCCCGGAGCAGTACTACGACCTCCAGGGACGCAAGGCGGCCGTGCCCGCCGCCGAGCGCCACGTGAGCTGGTTCGTCGAGGCGGGCCTCTCGCCCGACGGCGAACTCGTCGCCGGTGACTTCGCCGGCAAGGGCGACACGATCGCCGTCGCCGTGAACGACGCGCGGACCGGCAAGTTCGTCGAGAAGCTGCCCGCGCAGCAGCTCGTCGCCTGGGCCGACGACAAGCGCGTCGTCGCCTGGGGCTGCGCCCCGGGCAAGTGCAACGGCAAGGGCGAGTTCCGCAACCAGCTGCTGCTGATCACCCTCGGCACCCACAAGGTCGTCCCGCTCAGCGACTTCCGCAAGGCGTCGGCCGACTATCCCGGGCGCTGGTACCCGCAGTTCACGACGCGCTGACCAGCGCGTCGTACGCCGCCCGCAACCCGTCGACCGTGCTCCGGTCGGCGGGTCGCAGCGGTGCCCGGACCGGGCCGCCGCCCGGCAGGCCGAGGTCCGCGAGGAGCGCCTTCACCGTCACGGTGCCCGGCAGCCCCGCGTTCATCATCAACTCGGTGAGGGGGACGGTGAGTCGCTGGAGGCGGGCGGCCTCCTTCGTGTGTCCCGCGTCGTAGGCGTCGACGATCGCGCGGAACGCCGCCGGGACGCAGTTCGCCACCGTCGAGACGTAGCCCGCCCCGCCGAGCGCGTACAGGGCGAGGACGTACTCGTCGCAGCCCGTGTAGTACGCCAGGTCCGTCGCCGCCATGACCTTCTGGGTGCCGAGCAGGTCGTACGCGCAGTCCTTCACGGCGACGATCCGGGGGTGCTCCGCGAGCCGGATCATCGTGGCGGGCTCGATCCGGGTGCCGGTGCGGCCCGGGATGTCGTAGAGCATGACCGGCAGGTCCGTCGCGTCGGCAAGGTCGCGGAAGTGGGCCTCCACGGCGTCCTGCGGCGGGCGGCTGTAGTACGGGGTGACCGCCAACAGGCCGTCGGCGCCCGCCTGCTGGGCCTGCGCCGCGAGGGCGATCGTGTGCCGGGTGTCGGACGTGCCGATGCCCGCGACGATCGACGCGCGCCCGTCGGCCGCCGCCCGCACCGCCCGCACGAGGTCCGCCTTCTCGGCGTCCGTCGTGGTGGGGGACTCCCCGGTCGTGCCGGAGAGGACCAGGCCCTCGCAGCCCTCGCCGATCAGCCGGTCGGCCACCTTCTGGGCGGCGTCCAGGTCGACGGCGCCGTCGTCGGTGAAGGGCGTGACCATGGCGCACAGGGCGCGGCCGAAGTTCATTGAGCTCATGAGGGCAGTGTCGGCCGCCCGACGGTGAAGCTCCACTTAAATCTTCTACGAGGTGGGGCGGAGAGCTGCTGAAGAGTGTGAGGGTTAGGACACGCTTTCGGTCGTTCTCGGGCGATTTTGGCGTAGAGATGGTCTTCAGTCCGGCCGCCCGGAACCCGATGAACTGCACAGAGCACGTGAGTGTGTTGTTCGTTTCATACGGGTCTTGAGGGGTTTGTGGTGCGAGACGTGGTGATGGCCGTGGCCATGCCCGTGCTGATGTGCGCGAGCGGGATCTACGCGGCGGGCGCGGCCTGGTGGCGGCGCAGGTGCCCGGTGGTGCCGCCGTACTCGCAGACGGGGATGCGCCTCGCGGGCGAGCGCGCGGTCGCCGTGGCCGAGGCGGTGGTGGCCGACCAGTACGCGCTGCTCATGGGGGAGGCGGGCGACAGGGCGGGCGCCTGCGCGGGCACTGGTGCCAAAACGTCCGGGATGCGCCACCATGAGAAGTCGGCGGCCGACGACCGGGTCGCCGAAGGCCGTTCAGGGGAGGCAGCATGAGGCTCGGCAAAGCACTCGCCACCGGGATCGCCGAGGAGACACCGTACGAGGAGGCTCCGTACGAGGACGCCACTGAAGTAGCCCTGCAGGAGCCCGAGTTGACGGAGCCGGCGGAGCACGCCGAGGTCCCGGCCGTCCGATGAGGCTGCGGCTCCCCGAGGAACGCCCCACGGAGCCGCCCACCGGACACAAGATCGCCCACCCCGTGCTCGACGCGGACGGTGGGCGCGCCGGCTTCCTGGGCGTCTCGCTGGGCGCGGCCGCACCGTACCGGGTGCTCGACGACGCGCGCTGCGTCTACGGGCGCAGACACCGCGCCCCGCACCGCCGTTGCGACTGCGGCTTCCACTGCGTGCACGAACGCCGCGTCGCCGAGGGGCTGTTGACGAGCGCCGAACACCGTAAGGCCGTGCTTCTCGACGTGTCCGTGCTCGGCCCGTACATCCGCTTCGAGCAGGGGTTCCGCTACGGCAGGCAGCGGGTGCGGACCGCGACCGTGGGGCCCTGCCCGTGCGGCGCGCAGGCGTCCGTGCTCGCCGACTCCGGATGGGGCCGCGCGGGGCGCCGCGTCCTCGAAGCCGCGTGCGGCGGCTGCGTGGGCGGCAGGCCCCGCTGGACCCTCGCCACGTTCGCCCGCCTGGCCGGCGACGGTCTGCGGGTCGTGGCCGCGCCCGGCGCCGGCCCCCGTTCGGCGCGGCGCCCGGCATCGCGGAACTGGCCGCGGAGGCGACGCTGCTCCAGGCCAGGCTCGACTGGTTCCAGGGCCAGTTGGGGCGGCTCGGCCGGGCGATGGGACGCGGCCGCGACGCGGAAGGATAGCGCGGCCTTCGGCGGGTACCCGGCCCCTCCACGCACGGAAGGAGGCGGGACACGGTGACCGGGACCACCGACCAGTACACGGAGCGACGCTCCGTCAGTGAACTCGTCGAGCGGGCGACCGAACAGCTCTCCACGCTCGTACGGCAGGAAATGGCGCTCGCGCGCTGGGAGTTGACCGAGAAGGGCCGCCGCGCCGGACGCGGCGGCGGACTGCTCGGCGCCGCCGGCGCCGTCGCCTACGTGGGATTCATGGTCCTCGCGGGGGCCGGGATCGCCGCTCTGGCCCTGGTGCTGCCCGTCTGGGCGAGCGCCCTGATCGTGTCGGGCGTGCTGTTCGTCGTGGCCGCGGTGCTCGGCACGCTCGGGCGCCGCGAACTGAAGCAGGCCGCCCCACCGGTGCCCAGCGAGGCCCTGGCGGGCATCAAGCACGACGTCGACGAGATCAAGGGAAGGGCGCACCGATGAGCCGTACGCACGACACGCCCGGGACCAAGGGGCCCGAGGAACTGCGCCGCGACATCGCGCACAGTCGCGGCGAACTCGCCGACACGGTCGGCGAGTTGGCCGAGCGGGCCGATGTGAAGGGCCGGGCGCGCGAGAAGGCCGTCCAGGTCGCCCACCGCGTCCAGGACGGCACACCGCGCCCCGTACGGCAGGCGACGTCGACCGTCGTCCGGGCCGGCCGCGACCACCGCCGCCCGGTGCTCGCCGCGGCCGCCGCTGCCGGGGCCGCCGCGGCCGTCGTCGTGGTGCGCCACCGCGTCCGGGCGGGGCGTCGCCGATGAGCCGCGCGGTCAAGATCGTCTACCGCCCGCTGGGCATGGCCACCGGCCTCGCGGGCGGCCTGCTCGCCCGCGCGGTCTTCAACCGGACGTGGAAGGTGCTGTTCGGCGAGGACGACGCCCCCGACGCCATGGACGAGGAGCGCGGCTGGGGCGAGGTGCTCGGCGCGGCCGTCGTCCAGGGCGCGATCTTCGCCGTGGTGAAGGCCGCGGTGGACCGCGGTGGCGCGGTCGGCGTGCGCCGGGTGACCGGAGTCTGGCCCGGCTGAGCGCCGGGCCCACCGGCGCGGGCGGCGGTCCGAGGGCGGTGCCCGTACCGGACCGCCGCCGCGTGAGCCCGCCGGGCGGGGAGTGCGGCCCCCGCCCGGCGGCCCCGTCACGGCCGGAAGCGCAGGACCTGCGGGTCGTGGTCGCTGATCTGGTCGTGGAACTCGCTGTTGATGTGCACGCTGTCGTACGCGAACCCGCCCTTGCGGATCGACGGACTCACCAGGATCTGGTCGAGGACCTGGCTGTTGCCCTGGTAGACGTACGTGTAACGCTCCTTCTTCGGCAGCGACTTGATGCCCGAGTACAGGTCGCCGTCGCCTTCGAGGATCTTCGCGGTGTCGGAGAACTCGAAGTCGTTGATGTCACCGAGGGCGATGACGTCCGCGTTCTTCTGGGCCGCGTAGACGCTCTTGACGAAGGTGTTGACAGCCGTCGCCTGTGCGTGGCGCTGGGTCTCCGAGCTGCGCGGCACCGGCTGGTACTGCGCGGTCAGCGCGTAGTCGCCGCCCTTGGAGTTCAGGTGGTTGGCGATGACGAAGACCGTCCGGCCGCGGAAGACGAACTCCCCGGCCAGCGGCTTGCGGCTGGCGTCCCACGCCGTGTTCGTGGGGTCGACACGGCCGGGCGACGCCGTCAGGTGCGCCTTTCCGCCGACCTTGGTGACTCCGACGGCCGTCGTGGCGTCGCCGCCGGCGCGGTCGGTGAACGACACCCGCTCCGGGTTGAACAGGAACACCTGGCGGATGTTGCCGCCGGGCTCGCCGCCGTCCTTGCCGTCGGCCGGGTCGATCGAGCGCCAGTCGTAGGCCGGGCCGCCCGCCGCGACGATCGCGTCGATCAGCTTGCTCATCGTGACGTCGGCGGCGACCGTGCCGTCGTTCTTCGCGCCGTTGTTGTCCTGGATCTCCTCCAGCGACACGATGTCGGGCGACCGCAGGTTGTTCACGATGGCGCTCGCGTGGTCGGCGAACGTGGTGTCGGACGGGTCGAGGTTCTCGACGTTGTACGTCGCCACCGCCAGTTCGTGCGCCGACGGCGCCTTCGTCGTCTCGCGCTCGATGCCGCCCGGCGTGGCCGTGCCGATGGTGGACGCGGAGATCGTGTAGCCGCCGTACGAGTTGAAGTCGAGCGGGCCCTCGGTGGTGCCGGTGAGGCGGTCACCGACGTCGGCGACCGGGAACTCCTGCGTCGAGTTGAGCGGCATGACCTGGAGACGGCCGGTGTTCTGGTCGTCGTAGGAGCGGTAGAGGGAGCCGCCGCGCGCGGTTCTGTTCTCGTGCGGCTTCACCGTCACCCACAGCTCGTCGTACGCGTTCGAGGCGGTGACCACGCGCGACGAGCCGATCGCGACGCTCATGCCTTCGAGGGATTCGTAGTAGTCGAGGGCGTACGCCGACGGCTGGAGCGTGAGTCCGTTGACGGAGTTGCCGGCGGCGGGGTCGCCGGCCGGGGTGTACGCGTCTGGGACCGACTTGGCGTCGATCACCGTGGCGGCGGGCAGCGCGTTGCCGGACGAGACGACCGTCACCGTCGGCCTGCTGATCTCGGTCAGCGACTGGTTGCCGGTGCTCACCACGTACTCGGTGACGGTGCCGGAGACCGTCACCGCGTCGCCGACGGCGACCTTCGGCGCGGAGCCGGTGTAGACGAAGACGCCCTCACTGGTGGCGGGGTCGTCGTCCGGGTTCGGGTCCTGGATCCAGAAGCCCTTGGAGGAGCCGGTCGTACGGACGGCCGTGACGATGCCCGCGACATCGGTGACCGCCTGGCCCTTGTACGGGGATATCCGGGTGGTGCCCTGGATGTCGTGGACGGCGACCGTGGCGGCGTGCGCGGTGCCGGTCAGGGCGACGGCGTACGTCGCGCAACTGGCGGTGGCGACGGCGAGCGCCGCGATACGGGAGCGGCGGTGAGTGGACTTGCTCGGCAAGGGTTCCCTCCGGGGACGTGCGTGTGGTCGGGCGGGACCGAGGAGGTGCGGGTTCCGTCGGCCCCGCCTGGCGCCGGGACGAGGGTGGAGCAGGGCGTACGCGGCGGGCGGGCGGTGGGGCGCGTCCCGGCCGGCGTACGGGTCGAACTCGGTGCTTCTACGCGCGTAAATCTCTTGTGTGGACAGGGGAGTTGTCAAGGTTTCGCGGGTGTCCGTGAGCCGAGCGGAAACCGACGAGTGCATGAACCGATCAAAAGGGGCGCCCTGAAGGGCTCGGGTAGGCTGGTGGCGGGCGACGGGAGGGCGGGTCGAATCCGTCTAGGCTGAGCGGTCGCAAAGCCAGGCTCACAGCCCCTGAGGAGAACCAGCCGATGTCAGACAGCTCCCCCCTGCCGCCGGTGCGGCTGCCCGCCGAAGCGGAGCTGGCGCGGGACGCCCTTGCCACCCCCCTCCTGTCGCGCGCGGTGCGGCTCGCCCGCTGGGCCGGGCCCGACACCCGCGTCGGCGCGGGAGGCGAACTCGTCGACGAGCAACTGCCCGGCGCCGCAGCCGAACTGGGGCTGAGCGACGACGAGGACGGCGTCGCGTACGCGAGCGAGGCCTGGCGCGTCGCCGTCGACACCGGCCTGGTCGACGTGGTGGACGAGGAGGCGGGGACGGTCACCGTGGGCGAGGAGCTCGGCACCGTGACCTCCGGCGGCCCCGCGGACGTGCTCGCGCTCTGGCTCGGCGCGCTCGACACGGTCCTGGCCGACGCGACCGTGCCCGATCTCGACGACCTGGTCGACGCCATGGAGGACGGCGGCGAGATCGACTTCTCGCAGCTCGACTGGGACCCCGAGGCGGAGGCCGAGTTCCTGGAGGGCGTGCTCGGCAACCTCTACCTGCTGACCGTCAGCGAGGGCGGCGCGGGCGAGGGCCCGGTGCCGCTGCCCGCGCTCGCCGCGTCGATGATCGTGCCCGACGACATGGGCGAGCCGACCGACGACGTCCTGGAACAGGTGTCGGACGCGATGATGCGCCTCGACGACCAGTTCCGGCTGCTCGACCCCATCGGCCTCGTGGAGTTCCAGCCGGTCGACGAGGCGCTGATGGCGGACATCGACGACCAGACCCCCGCCGAACCCTTCGACGAGTCCGACGTCTCCCGCTACGGCATGGTGCGGCTCACCCCGCTGGGCCTGTACGGGATCCGGGCGCGGATGCTCGACGCGGGCGTCGACGCGCCGGCCGTCGGCGACCTCGCCGGCAAGGGGGCCGACGTGCTGCTCGACAGCACGTCCGGGTTCCCGCAGGCGGCCGCGCAGGCCGAGATCGAGCAGTGGCTCGCGCGGCGCGAACCGCTGGGCGCGGCACGGGAGTTGCTCGGCGCCGCACGCGGCGCCGACGCCGGGGCCCCGCTGCGGCGGCTCCGCTGCCAGCAGGCCCTGTCGCTGGTCGGCGCCGAGGCCGAGCCGGCCCTGCGCGAGGTCCTCGACGACCCCGAACTCGGCGGGCTCGCCCGGGTCTGGCTCGCCGAGCACGGCGCGGCGGACGTGCCGCCGCCCTCGCAGGACCTCGTCTTCTGGCTGACCGTCGACACGATCGCCGCGCAGCTCTCCCTGGAGGGCAACTCGGACGAGTTGCAGGCCCTGGTGGAGGGCCTCGCCGCGCAGCACAGCGGGTTCTTCGCCTCGGCGTGGCGGGTCGAACACCCCGCCACGGCCGACGTGCTCGAGGCCATGGGCCGCCTCCACCCGGACAAGAAGGTGGCCAAGGAGGCCCGCAAGGCGGCGTTCAAGGCACGTTCGGCGGCGCAGTAGCGGCCGCGCGCCCTGAGCCGCCGCACGAGGTGCGCGTCTCAGGGGCGCGGTGCCGCCCGCCGGCGGGTGCCGGTCCTGACGGCGGACGCCGCGTCCGGCACGGGCATGGGCGATCAGGCGGCTAGCAGAGATACCGCGTCGTGTGCTTGAACGACGACGTCGCTCCGTCGAACCCGTACGTCCCCCGGTACGACGGCGGGTTCTGGTACTCGCCGACCACGGTGATCGTGCTCGCGCACGACCCCTGACCGGCCCGCTTCGCGTCGAGCCGCAGCGAGTCGCCGATGAATCCACCCGTGATGTCCCACGGGGCCCCGCAGATGCCGGACGTGATCTGACCGCCGGTCACCACGTAGGGGTGCGTGTTCGGGTTGACCTTCGCGGTGATGGCGAAGGTCACCGAGCCGTTGTTCAGCTCCAGCGTGCACTCGACGGTCACCGCCTCCGCGGACACCTCGCGCGGCGCCGCGAACGCCTCGTCGCGCGTCTTGACCTCCGCGCCCTGCGGATTGTGGAAGCGGTGCTCGGCCTGCGACCGACTCTTCTGCTTGCGTGCCTGAGTGGTCATGACGTCACCTCCCTATGCCAGCTGCTCGGAGACCTCGACGCGCAGCAGCGCGCGGACGTTCTCGATGTGGTTGATGACCGTGACCTGCGACGAACCGGCGAACAGCAGACCGATCGCGACATCGTCGAGGGAGGTCACCAGCGACCCGGAGTCGCCGCCCGCCGACATGTTCGTGGTGAGGATCTGGTCCTTGAAGCGGGCCGTGCCCGCGGTGCCGTAGTTGACGTCGACCGTCGCGTCGACCGCGATGATCCGGCCGAAGGAGATGTTCGTCGTACGGCCCGACTTCTTGAGGTTGTCGCCGACCGCGACGTTCGCCTTGCGGCGCCAGGCGCGCGGCGCGCCGCTGAAGTACTGCTCGCGCGTGGCGTCCTGGAACGGGACCTCGGCGAGCGCGCAGTCGACCACGTTGTTGTGCTGGTCGAGCGGTGTCTGCGGGGCGAACTGGATGGTGATGAAGCGGGACAGGGTGGCGATCCGGTCCGTCGGGTCGGTGCCGCCGTCGAACCTGCCCGGTTGCAGCACCGAACTGCCCAGCTGCGCCCGGTTGGAGTCGGCGAGCACGTGGTTGTTGGACAGGACGTAGAACTTCGACGGGGTGCCGAGGCCGGGGCCCGGCGGGTCCACGGTGGCGCCCGGCAGGAAGTCGTAGACCACGCTGCCGAGGGTGCCCGCGGTGATGGCCACGTTGCCGACCGAGAAGCCCGAAGGGCACGGCCGCATCCGGTGGTTGAGGACCTGCGGCTCGAAGGACGGGGCGCCGCCGAAGTCCTCCACGAGGGGCTGGCCGAGGCCGGCCAGCTGCTGGGCGCTGCCGCCGTCGGGGCCGTAGGAGAGACCGCGCGATTCCTCGGGGCGGCCCGAGGAGGGCCGGGTCTGCCGCCGCTGGGCGGAGATCTGGCCGACGGCCACGATGTCGGTGGGGGTGCCGTCGTCCATCTGACGCGGAATCACATCCCGTTCGGGGAGCATCGATTCCGGCAGCTTCTGGGTGACGAAGACGACGACGGCCTGCTCGCCGGTGGGCTCCCCGTTCACCCATTTCACGCCGTGGCCGTAGCCGACCACGTTGGCCAGCGGCGACTCGCGCCGCAGGAAGTCGCTGGTCGCCTGCCGGCGGGAGCTGTCGCTGAGCTGCCCTCCGGCGGGTCCTCGCATCAATTCGGGTTGGCTCACGCCAGACCACCTCTTCCCCTGACTGTGGGGGTCCCCTCACAACCCGCGGGTCCGGCCGGGCCTATGAGTCCAACGGGTCGTCCTGGGCGCGGACTTCACCGATCGCGAGAACGCGCACCGGTACCCCGTCGAGTTCCTCGGGAACCACGTCTTGCGCGCGGAGCCGGTCGCGGGGCACCTTCCGGGAGACGAAGACGACGATCACGTCCGCCCCCGAGTGCTCGTCCCGTCCCGTGCCGACCCCGGTGACATTGGCCAGCTCCATGAGCCGGCTCTCATGGAGGGTGCGCGCCCGGTGTACGTCCACGCGGTTCGCCACCCCCTCGTCGGGTGATGCGGTGATGCAGGTAGGACTCTGTCTATTGCCGCGGGCCAGGGCGGTCAAGTCGTTCTGCGTGAAATCTTGGGTTTCCTTCCGAGCTGCCCTTGTTGACCTTCTTCACGAAGATTCTTCCCCGGTTCGTCCGGGAGAAGGTTCACGGAAGTCATGGAATCGGGCCCCCGGGCGTCGGACGGTGTTCAACCGCCGTTCAGGAGCGAGAGAGAACGTGTGGCCGAAAACAGGGTCAGCCCCCCGCACCGCCTTCACCTCAACCGGGAGACAGCCACCATGCCGCTCACTCGCAGGGACTTCGCCAGACGCTCCGCCGCCACCGGCGCGGGAGTCGCCCTGGCCGGCTCCGTCGGCGCCCTCGCCACCGCGCCGGGCGCCCTCGCGGCCACCGACGACAGCGCCACCGCCGACGCGCACGCCGAGGGCAAGGGCCACCGGCCCGGCGTCGGCTACGGACCGCTGGTGTCCGACCCCGCCGGCATCCTCGCGCTGCCCAAGGGCTTCTCGTACAAGGTCATCACGTACTGCGGCAGGACCAAGCTGGAGTCGGGCGAGTTCACCCCGTCCAACCACGACGGCACCTCCACCTTCGAGGGCCCGCGCGGCACCACCCTGCTCGTCAACAACCACGAGTTGGCCGGCGCCCGCGCCAACTGGCCGCACCCGGTGCCGCTCACCGAGGGCCTCGTCTACGACCCGATGGCGGCCGGCGGCTGCACCGTCGTCGAGGTGCGCCGTGGCGGCGAGGTCGCGGAGTGGGTCGGCATCGCCGGCACCGCCACCAATTGCGCCGGCGGCAACACCCCCTGGGGCACCTGGCTGACCTGCGAGGAGACCGAGGACAAGGCCGGCAAGAACGGCTTCACCAAGGACCACGGCTACGTCTTCGAGGTCGACCCGTACGACCGTCGCGCCAACCGCGCGCCGAAGCCCATCAAGGCGCTCGGCCGCTACGCCCACGAGGCCGTCGTCGTCGACCCCAAGCGCGGTCACCTGTACCTGACCGAGGACGCGTCGGGCCCCAACGGCCTGCTCTACCGCTGGACCCCGCCGCGCGGCTTCGAGCACGGCCGCGGCAAGCTCCGCACCCTCGCCGACGACGCCGGCACGTACGAGGCGTTCAAGTGCTTCGACTCCGGCGGCCGGTTCGTCGACGACCTCTCGCGCGCCACGAAGATCGGCACCGTGTACGGCGTCGACTGGATCGAGGTGCCGGACCGCGGCGCCAGGACGGTCTCCGTGCGCAAGCAGTTCGCGGAGGGCGAGATCACCCGCGCCCGCAAGCTGGAGGGCATGTGGTGGGGTGACGGCGGCGCGTACATCGTCGCCTCGTTCGCCCGTGCCGAGAGCCCCGTCCAGCACGACGGACAGGTCTGGTTCTACGACCCCAAGCGCCGCACCCTCACCCTGAAGGTGCTGCTCGGCGTGAACCCGGACCCGTCGGTCGACGGCGCCCTCGACGGACCGGACAACATCACCGTCTCGCCGTACGGCGGACTCGTCATCGCCGAGGACGGCGAGGGCGTCCAGCACCTGTTCGGCGCGACCGACGGCGGGCGCACGTACCCGATCGCCCGCAACGAGCTGAACATCGGCACCGCGGAGGAGCCGGAGTACAGCGAGTTCACGGGCGTGACCTTCTCGCCCGACGGCCGCACCCTGTTCGCCAACATCCAGACCCCCGGCATCATGCTCGCGATCACCGGGCCCTGGAAGCGCCAGAAGTAGGGCTACTGCAGCGGGTCCACCGGCGGAGCCTCCTGCTCGTCGGCGATGCGGTGGACCCGCCCGCGCACCGCGTACCAGCCGCCCGTCAGACACAGCGCGATCGGGATGAGCATCAGCACGGTGTCGCGGCCCGCGCCGTCCTTGTCGAACCACATCATCACGATCACGCCGAGCAGGAACGCGATCGTGATCAGCTCGATCCACGGCGACCACCACAGCCGGAACGACGGCCGGTGCACCAGGCCCTCCTTGGAGCGGCGCACGAACACCAGGTGACAGAGCATGATCATGCACCAGGTGGAGATGACGCCCAGCGAGGAGATGTTCGTGACGATCGCGAACGCGTCCTCCGGCAGCCACGCGTTCAGCGCGACACCGAACAGCGCCGCCGTCGCCGTCAGCAGGATGCCGCCGTACGGGACATGGCTGCCGCTCATCCGCGCCGTGAACGACGGCGCCGAGCCCGCCATCGACATCGAACGCAGGATGCGCCCGGTCGTGTAGAGGCCGGAGTTGAGCGACGACATCGCCGCGGTCAGCACCACCAGGTTCATGATGCCGCCGGCCGACGGCACGCCGATCTTCGACAGGACCGTCACGAACGGGCTCTGGTCCGCCGAGTACGCCGACCACGGCAGCAGCAGCGTCAGCATCACGACCGAGCCGACGTAGAAGATGCCGACCCGCCACATGATCGAGTTCACGGCCTTCGGGACGAGCACCTCCGGGTTCTCGGTCTCGCCCGCCGTCACCCCGACCATCTCGACCGCCGCGTACGCGAACACGACCGTCTGCGTGATCAGGACGACCGGCAGCACGCCCAGCGGGAAGAAGCCGCCGTTGTCACTGATCAGCGAGAAGCCCGGGTCGTTGCCGTCCACCTCGCGGCCCGTGGCCAGGAAGAAGATGCCGATCAGCAGGAACAGCACCAGCGCGGCCACCTTGACGATGGCGAACCAGAACTCCATCTCACCGAAGGTCTTCACGGAGATCAGGTTCACGGTCAGCACGACCGCCAGCGCGATCGCCGCGAGCACCCACTGCGGGATCGACGTGAACATCGACCAGTAGTGCACGTACAGCGCCACCGCCGTGATGTCGGCCATCCCGGCGGTCGACCAGTTCAGGACGTACATCCACCCGGCGATGAACGCACCCCGCTCGCCGAGGAACTCCCGCGCGTACGACACGAACGAACCGGACGACGGCCGGTGCACGACGAGTTCGCCCAGCGCCCGCACCACGAAGAACGCGAACATGCCACAGATGGCGTAGGCGAACGCGAGGGCGGGGCCCGCCTTGGCGAGGTTGCCGCCCGCGCCGAGGAAGAGTCCGGTGCCGATCGCGCCACCGATCGCGATCATGCTGATGTGGCGTGGTTTCAGGGACTTGGCATAGCCGAGGTCGCCGGCGTCGGCAACGCCTTCCGCGGTGAGCGGGTCGTCGAGTTGGAGTTCATGGTGCGGATGTTGGCCGGGGTTCTCGTCTTTGTGCAGGTTCACGCCGCGAACTCTGCCCGAGTTGGCCGCAAATACCATGCATCACACCGTGGTGCGCCCTTATCCGAGGGAGGGAAGCTCCTTTCGAGTGCGCTTCGTGCGAGTTTCCGCTGCACATTCCGGGAGTGAATGGCGTGTGTGCGTGTGTGCGTGCCACGGGATGTCGGACAGGCAGGGGAGACCAGGACTGCCTAGGCCCTGAAGCCCGGTTCAGCCAGGAATTTATGGCTGGGGGCCTGGCTGGGCTCATCGATACCGACGGCTGTGGGCGTCGTCGTGTCAACGCCAAGGGGACCGTGCACGGCTCTGTCGAATACGCGACGGAATCCTGTGAATTGGCGCGGCAGGTTTCCGACATGCTGCTCGAGTTCGGGGTCGTGAGTCTGATCCGTGTCTGATCCGTGAGTGTCGAAGGATGGGGGAGCGTGCTCGCGTTTCGAAGGCCGGATATGCGATCGTCCACAGGCGCCCGCTCTGTCGCGTCGAGGTCTCACGGGCCACCGCCTTGATCCGGCTGTCCGACATCCTGAAGTTGCGAATCAGCCCCAAGGCGGACCATTTGGCAGAGCTGGTGAGAAGAACGCGCCAGGTGAGGTGCCGGAGGTGGCGCGGCGGGTGCTGCCCGGTATGCGCCACCGGCGGCACGTTCCGCGCCGCTACTCGCTGGTCCGGGACCTGTAGCCCCGCAGCACCGTCACGATCACGGCGAGTGCGATCACGGCGATCCCGGCTCCCACCTCGAAGGCCCTCGTCGCGCCATGCACCAGGACGGCGTCCGCCGAGCCGTGCGCGCCGCGCGTCGCCGTGCCGTACACCGTGACCAGCACCGCGAGGCCCAGCGTGCCGCCGAGCCACTGGAAGGTCTGCAGCAGGCCCGAGGCCGCGCCCGCCTCGCGCGGGGTGACGCCCGCCAGGATCGTCGCGTTCAGCGGCATGAAGCTCAGGCCGACGCCCACACCGAGCAGCAGCATCGGGCCGAGCAGCCCGGTCGCGTAGCCGTCCCCGAGGTCGAGCCGGGAGAGCCAGCCGCCGGCGGCCACCATCAGGAGTGAACCGGTGAGCAGCAGCGGCTTCGCGCCGAAGCGGGCGAGCAGCCGTGGCACGACGCGCACCGTCGCGAACACACCGGCCGTCAGCGGCATGAAGGCGAACCCCGCCCGCAACGGGCTGTAGTCCAGGACCTGTTGGACGTACAGGGTGAGGAAGTAGAAGGCGCCGAAGTTCCCCGCGGGCAGCAGCAGGATCACCGCGTAGGCGGCCGCCCTGCCCCGGTCGCGGAAGAGGGTGAGCGGCGCGATGGGCTGCCGGGCGCGCGACTCGACGCGGAGGAAGCCGACGAGCAGCGCGGCCGCCGAGGCGAAGCAGGTGAGTGCGCGGGTGTCGGACCAGCCGCTGTCGGAGACCCGGATGAAGGCGTAGACGAGGAGGAACATCCCCGCGGTGCCGGTGATTGCTCCCACCGCGTCGAACCGCCCGGTGTGGCGGGGCGTCTCGCGGACCGCGCGGGGCAGGGCCGCGGCCAGGGCGACGCCGATCGGTACGTTGACGAGCAGCGCCCAGCGCCAGGACGCGAGGTCGGTGAGCGCGCCGCCCACGACGAGCCCGATGGAGGCGCCGATCCCGGCCATCGAGGAGTAGACGGCGAGGGCCCGGTGCCGGGCGGGTCCCTCGGCGAAGTGCGTGGTGATCAGGGCGAGGGTGCTGGGCGCGATGAGTGCGGCGCCGGCGCCCTGCACGGCTCGCGCGGCGAGCAACGGCCCGCTGTCGGCGGCGAGCCCGCCGGCCAGGGAGGCGGCGGCGAAGAGCAGGACGCCGATGGTGAGCGCCCTGCGCCGCCCGACGATGTCGCCGATCCGGCCGCCCAGCAGGAGCAGGCCGCCGAAGGCGAGGGTGTAGGCGTTGAGGACCCAGGACAGGCCGGTCGGCGAGAAGTGCAGGGTGCGCCGGATGTCGGGCAGGGCCACGTTCACGACGGTGGCGTCGAGGCCGACCATCAGATACGCGGTCACGATGAGGGTGAGGACGGTGCCGGGGCGCGCTACGGTGCGCCGTGAGGCCGAGGCGGACTCGGTGGCGGGCGGTGCGGAGGACATGCTCGACTCCCGTACGAGGACGGCGGGTTGAGGGAACGCGCGGGCAGCCCGGACTGCCCGCGAGATGAAGCGGGGACTGTCTCCGTTTAGCTCCGGATAACATACGGAGACCGTCCCCGGTTGTGCAAGGCGTTCTGGCAGGAGTGGTGAATGACCCAGGTGGGAGCGGGCCGCCCGGCGAAGCCGAAGCGGGCCGACGCGCGGCGCAACTACGAACGGCTCGTCCAGGAAGCCGGGTTGGCGTTCGCCGAGAAGGGCGCCGAGGCCTCCCTCGACGACATCGCCAAGCGGGCCGGTGTCGGCTCGGGCACGCTCTACCGGCACTTCCCGACACGGGAGGCCCTCATGGAGGCCGTCTACGTCGACCAGTTCGAGGAAATCGCCGGACGGGCGAAGGAGCTGGCGGACGCACTGCCGCCCGGCGAAGCCCTGTTCGCGTGGCTGGCCGACCTGGGGGAGCAGATCGTGCGGGTGCGCGCGCTCAAGACGCTGCTCGGCGCGGCCGTCGCCGAGGGCGGAGCCCCCGTCGTCGTCCAGTGCGGCGAGGTCCTCAAGGCCGCCGCCGCCGAGCTGCTCGCGGCGGCCCAGGCGTCGGGCGACGTCCGCGAGGACCTCACCCATCTGGAGCTGCTGCGGCTCAACCACGCCATGGTCACCGCGGCCCAGCTCGCGGGCGACGGACCCAAGGACATCCGCCGCTACCAGCAGCTCCTGCTCGACGGGGTGCGCGCGAAGCCCTGACGGCGCCCGCGTGCGGCCGGACGGGTGCTCATGAGAAAAGTCTTCGGTAAGGGAACGGTAAAGCGGAGCCGCTCGTTACCCCTGGCATGACAGCTATGACCCCCGGCTCGAACATCCCGCTCACGGCGCAGCGTGTGGCGGTGGACGTCTCGGCCCCCGTGCGGCTCGACGTATCGGGCCTGCTGCTCACCGCCGACGGCAAGGTGCGCTCGGACGACGACTTCATCTTCTACAACCAGCCCGCGGGCCCCGGTGTCACCTACGCGTCGGGCGGTGGCACCAGCCCCGACTCGATCACGGTGGACACCGGCGCGGTCCCGCCCGGCATCGAGAAGATCGTCGTCACCGCGAGCCCGGACGCCGCGGGGCAGACGTTCCAGGGCATCGAGCCCACGGCCACGATCCGCAACGCGGACGACGGCTCGGTCCTCGCCACGTTCACCCCGCCGCAGCTCGGCACCGAGACGGCCCTGGTGGTCATGGAGGTGTACCTGCGCAACGGCGCGTGGAAGGCGCGCGCCGTGGGCCAGGGCTATGCGAACGGGCTGGCGGGCATCGCCACCGACTTCGGCGTGAGCGTCGAGGAGCCGGCCGCCCCCGCCGCCACGCCCGCTCCCGCCGCGGCCCCGGTCGCGCCGCCCGCCGCCATGCCCGCGCCGACCACGCCCCCGGTCGACCCGCGCATCGCCCCGCCCCCGCCGCCGGCCGCGGCCCCGCCGCGCCCGCCGCCCCGGCCCCCGGCGCCGGCAAGATCAACCTGGACAAGGGGCGCGTCTCCCTCCAGAAGAACCAGACGGTGTCCCTGGTCAAGGGCGGCAAGCCGCTGCTCAGCCAGGTCAAGATGGGCCTCGGCTGGGAGCCCGCGTTCCGCGGCAAGGACATCGACCTGGACGCGTCGGTCATCGCGTACGGGCCGCAGCGCAACCACATCGACACCTGCTACTTCGGCAAGCTGTCGATCGTGAACGGCGCGATCAAGCACTCCGGCGACAACCTCACGGGCGAGGGCGGCGGCGACGACGAGGTCATCGTCGTCGACCTCGGCCGGCTCCCGCAGGACGTCACGGGCCTGGTCTTCACGGTGAACTCGTTCTCCGGCCAGAAGTTCACCGAGGTCGCCAAGGCGTACTGCCGCCTGCTCGACGCGGCCACCGGCGAGGAGCTGGTCCGCTTCGACCTCACGAACGCGGAGGCGCAGACCGGCGTCATGATGGCCAAGCTCATCAAGCAGTTCTCCGGCGAGTGGGAGATGACCGCGATGGGTGACTTCGTGAAGTCCCGCACCGCGCGCGGCATGGTCAAGCCGGCGGCGCAGGCCCTGTAGCCGCCACCGGTCCGGCCCTCGTGGCCGGGCCGGACGCCCGGCCCGGAGGTACCGTGCCCGCAAGGGACACGAGGAGGGCCGGGCCATGGCGCAGCCGCAGGTGCAGTCGGTGATCGACGGACTCGCGGGCATCCGCGACGATCTCGCCGCGTTCTACCGGGACCTGCACCGGCATCCGGAGCTGTCCCTCCAGGAGACCCGCACCGCCGGCCTGCTGGCCCGACGGCTGCGCGACGCCGGCTGCGACGAGGTCGTCGAGGGCGTCGGCACCACCGGCGTCGTCGGCGTCCTGCGCAACGGCGAGGGGCCCGTGGTCATGCTCCGCGCCGACTTCGACGCGCTGCCCGTCGAGGAGAAGACCGGACTGCCCTACGCGTCCACGGAGCGCGGCGTCGACCAGGACGGCCGCGACGTCCCCGTCATGCACGCCTGCGGCCACGACATGCACGCCACCTGCCTCGTCGGCGCGGCCACCCTGTTCGCACGGGCCCGCGACGCCTGGTCCGGCACGCTCCTGATCGTCTTCCAGCCCGCCGAGGAACTCGTCGTCGGCGCCCAGGGGATGATCGACGACGGCCTCTTCGAGCGGTTCCCCGTGCCCGGCATCGTCCTCGGCCAGCACGTCGGCCCGCTGCCCGCCGGGTTCCTCGCGTACGGCACCGGACCGGTCATGGCGGCCTCCGACTCGCTGCACGTCACCCTGCACGGGCGCGGCGGCCACGGCTCACGCCCGGAGTCGACCGTCGACCCGGTCGTGATGGCCGCGCACGTCGTGACCCGGCTCCAGGGCATCGTCGCCCGCGAGGTCCCCCCGGCCGAGCCCGCCGTCGTCACCGTCGGGCGGCTCCAGGCGGGCACCAAGGACAACGTCATTCCCGACAGCGCCGAGCTCGGGATCAACATCCGTACGTACACCCCGCAGATCCGCGACCTGGTCCGCACCGCCGTCGAGCGCGTCGTACGCGCCGAGTCGGCGGCCGGCGGTGCCGTCGCCGAACCCGACCTGACCTGGTCGGGCGCCGCGCCCGCGCTGGTCAGCGACCCCGCGGCGACCGAGACGACGGTCGCCGCGTTCGCCGGGCACTTCGGGGAGCAGCGCATCCGGACGCTGCCGCTCGTCACCGCCAGCGAGGACGTCGGCCTGTTCGGCGAGGTGCTCAAGGTGCCCACCGTCTTCTGGTTCTGGGGCGGCCTCGACCCGGAGCCGACCGTCGCCGCCTTCCTGGCCGGCCGCGTGGACGACCTCCCCGGCAACCACTCCCCGCACTTCGCCCCGGTCGTCGAGCCCACGCTCAGCACGGGCGTGGAGGCGCTGGTGGTCGCCGCCCACACCTGGCTGAGCCGCTGACGGCTACGGCACGTCGACGGTCCTCAGGTCGTCGTCCAGCGGCAGCCCGTCGCTGATGCGCGCGCCGGGGCCGGGTCCGTGAGGCGGTGTCAGTACGGCCAGACCGGCGGATCGTTGACGAAGCGGCCGCCCATGTGGAGGTGCGCCGGGTCGGTGTCGCTGAGCGGGCCGAACTCGGCGAGGAGCTTCTCCGCGTACTCCTCCGAGTCGTCCTGCGGCTCGTAGCCGAGGGCGCGGGCGGTCGAAAGGTCCCACCACAGGCGGGTGTTGGCGGACGAGCCGTAGACGACGGTGTGGCCCACGTCCCGCGCGCTCAGCGCCGCGTGGAAGAGGCGGGCGCCGTCGGCCGGGCTCATCCACACCGACATCATGCGGACGTCGGTGGGCTCCTTGAAGCAGGAGCCGATGCGGACCGAGACCGTCTCCAGGCCGTGCTTGTCCCAGTAGAACTGGGCGAGATCCTCGCCGAACGACTTCGACAGGCCGTAGAAGGTGTCGGGGCGGCGCGGCGTCCCGACCGGGACGAGCGGGTCGCCGTCCTCCACGCGCGGGCGCGGCGTGTAGCCGATCGCGTGGTTGGAGGAGGCGAAGACGACCCGGGGCGCCGTGCCGTCCGCGCGCGAGGCGGCCTCCGCGCGCACCGCCTCGTACAGCTGGTAGGTCCCCTTGATGTTCGACTCCAGGATCTTGTCGAACGTCGACTCCAGGGAGATCCCGGCCAGGTGCAGTACGCCGTCGACGCCGCGCACGGCCTCGCGCAGCGCCTCCGTGTCGTTGAGGTCGGCGACGATGGCGTCCGGCGCGCCCTCGACCGGGCGCACGTCGAGCAGCCGGAGCGCGTAGCCGTGCCGGGGCAGCAGCTCACGCATCAGGGTGCCGAGGCCGCCGGCGGCGCCGGTGAGCAGGATCGTGCGAGGCCCAGAGGGGGCTGCTGACATGTACGTCGTCTCCGTGTCCGTGAGCTGCATTCACATGCGTGGATGCGCGGGGCCACGCTAAGGAGGAGTCGTCCGGGCCGTCAAGAGTCCCGCGAATGCAGCGAGTTCGGGCGCTTGACCGTCCCCTTTGGGGCGGCTTACGGTGAGCGCGTTCAGAAATATAGACGCAGATCAGAAACATGTACATGTCTCAGTGTCTCAGGGAGAGCCCGTGACGATGCCCCCTCTTGGCCCCCTCGCCGACCGGCTCCGCATCCCCAGCGGGCCGCTGTTCTTTCCCGTCACCGCGTACGGGCCCGACGGCGCCGTCGACCTGGACACCTACCGCACCCATGTGCGGCGCGGCGTCGAGGCCGGGGCCGCCGCCGTGTTCGCCTGCTGCGGCACGGGCGAGTTCCACGCGCTCACGCCCGAGGAGTTCGAGGACTGCGTCGCCGCCGCCGTCGAGGCCACCGAGGGCGCGTCCCCGTCGTCGCGGGCGCCGGATACGGCACCGCGCTCGCCGTCCGCTACGCGCGCGCGGCCGAACGCGCGGGCGCGGACGGCCTGTTGGCGATGCCGCCCTACCTCGTGATCGCCGGGCAGGAAGGGCTTCTGCGGCACTACACCGAGCTGGCCGACGCCACCTCCCTCGACCTCATCGTCTACCAGCGCGACAACGCCGTGTTCACCCCCGAGACCGCCGTCGCCCTCGCCCGCCACCCCAAGGTCCTCGGGCTCAAGGACGGCCTCGGCGACCTCGACCTGATGCAGCGCATCGTCAGCGCCGTGCGCGCCGAAGTGGGCGACGACTTCCTCTACTTCAACGGCCTGCCGACCGCCGAACTGACCGGCCTCGCCTACCGCGGCATCGGCGTCACCCTCTACTCCTCCGCCGTCTTCTGCTTCGCGCCCGACATCGCGCAGGCCTTCCACCGGGCGCTGAACACGGGTGACGACACGACGGTGAACCGGCTGATCGACGGCTTCTACCGGCCGCTCGTCGAACTCCGCAACCAGGGCCGCGGCTACGCCGTGTCCCTGGTGAAGGCCGGCGTACGGCTGCGCGGGCTCGACGTCGGCGAGGTCCGCCCGCCGCTGCACGAGCCCACCGGGGAACACGTCAAGCAGCTCGCCGAACTCGTCGAACGCGGGCGGGCGTTGCTCGAAGGCCCCACGGGCAGCGAGGATGACGCCGCATGAAGACCTCCGCCTTCGTCTATCCCTGGGACGTCAACGGCGACCCGGACGCCGCCCGCCGCATCGCCGACCTCGGCGTCCAGCAGGTCACCCTCGCCGCCGCCTACCACTCCACCCGGGCCCTCACGCCCCGCCACCCGCGCCACCGCGTCGTCACCGCCGAACACGCCGCCGTGCTCTACCCGGCCGACGAACAGCGTTGGCAGGGGCGGGAGTTGCGGCCCTACTCGGCAGGGGGCTGGGCCCCCGGGGACGCCTACGGCGAGGCCGCCACCGCGCTCGCCGACGCCGGACTCGACGTCCACACCTGGGTCGTGCTCGCCCACAACTCCCGGCTCGGCGCCGAGCACCCGGACACCTCCGTCGTCAACGCCTACGGCGACCGCTACCCCTGGGCCCCCTGCATCGCACAGCCCGCCACCCGCGCGTACCTCGTCGACCTCGCCGCCGAGGCCGCCACCCGGCCCGGCGCGCACGGCACCGAACTCGAATCCCTCGGCTGGTACGGCCTCGCGCATCTGCACGCCCACGACAAGACGGCCGGCGTCGGCCTCGGCGAGGCCGGGCAGTACCTGATGTCCCTGTGCTTCTGCGCCGACTGCCGCGCCGGATACGGACAACACGGCCTGGACGCCGATGAGTTGGCGCGCGCGGTGCGGGCCGCCCTGGAACCCGTATGGCGAGGGGAGGCGACGGACGACGGCTGGCCGACGGTCGAGAAACTGCTCGGCGCCGACCCGGCCGCAGCCACCCGCGCCCACCGCGACGCCACGGCCCGCTCCCTCCAGGAAGCGGCCGTCGCGGCGGTACGGGAAGCGGCCCCGGCCGGCTTCCAGGTGCTGCTCCACGCCGACCCGGTCTCCTACCACTGCGGAGCCAACGCCGGCGTCGACCCCGCGCACATCCTCTCCGTCGCCGACGGCGTCGTCGTGCCCTGCACGGGCGGCGCGGCTCCCGTACGCCCCTTCGCCGAACAGGGCACCGGGATCGTCGCCGCGAACCTCACCGTCGTACGGGGGATGGGCGGCAGCCCGCACACCCTCGCGGCGGACGCGCGCGCCGCTCGCGAGCTGGGCGCCACCGAGCTGCGGCTCTACCACGCGGGCCTCGCGTCGGACGCCGACCTCGACGCCGTACGGGAGGCCCTCGCGCACGTGTGACCCGCGGCACCGATGAGTTTCGGGCGGCGGGCCGGTCCACCGGTGACAGGGACATCCACCCGAACCGGAAAGGTCACCCATGAGTGACGCGACAGTGGACATCGGCCCGCAGGCCCGCATCGTGGCACGCCTCGCCCACGGCGTGCGCGAGGACCAGCTGGACCTGCCCACCCCCTGCCCCGACTACGCGGTACGCCATCTCCTCGGGCACGTCGCGGGGCTCGCCGTCGCCCTGCGCGGTGCCGCGCTCAAGGAGACCGGGGAGCGGACCGCGACCGACCCCGGCAGCGCGCTGCCCGACCTCGCGCCCGACTGGCGCTGCACCCTGCCCGGCACCCTGGACGCGCTCGCCCGCGCCTGGGAGGACCCCGCGGCCTGGGAAGGCATGACGCAGGCGGGCGGCCTCGACCTGCCCGGTTCCGTCGCCGGCCTGGTCACCGCCGACGAACTCGTCGTCCACGGCTGGGACCTCGCCCGCGCGACGGGCCAGGACTACACCGCCGACGAGCCCGCGCTGGGGGCCGCCCACGCGCTGCTCTCCCCGTCCGAGGAGGGGCCCGACGGACTGTTCGGCCCGGTCGTACCGGTCCCGGACGAGGCCCCGTTCCTCGACCGGGTCATCGGGCTGAGCGGCCGCGACCCGCACTGGAAGCCGTAGCCACCGTCGTCACCCGCGCCGCGCGCACTCTCGTGCCCGGCCCTGCCCCGCCGTACCGGCGGTGTGCGGGGCCGGGCACGTGCTTTTTGTCCTGCTGTGGTCCGGCTGGTGTTCGGCCGGTCGACCAGGCGGGCCAACTCGCTTGCAGAACAACGGACTTCTTTTGTCGGAAGCGTTGACGAAACATGCCGGTGCTTCTAGCTTCAACGCGTCGTACTTCGTACGTCATATATGAGACGCGATACGAGATACGACAGACATCAGACGCCAGACACCAGACATCAGACGTCAGATATCAGAGGTCGGAGAGCAGTGATCAGACCTCATGGACCGGACGCCGGATGCCACCCCACGCCCGACCGAGAGGCGCGCATGACCTCTGTGCCCACGCCGATCCCCTCCCGTACCCAGTACGTCCAGGAGGAGATCAAGCACCGCATCCTGACCGGCCAGTTGAGGCCAGGGCAGGCCCTGGTGGAGACCGACCTCGCCGCCCAGTTCGGCGTCTCCAAGACACCGGTGCGCGAGGCGCTCAAGACCCTGGCCGGGACCGGGCTCGTCGTGATGAACCAGTACAAGGGCGTCACGGTGCGCATGGTCGACGCGGACATGGCGCGCGAGGTCTACGACGTGCGCCTCCTCCTCGAACCGGAGGCGCTGCGCCGCACCGTGCGCCGCCGGGCCTCCCTCGACGCGGCCCGCGACGCCCTGCAACGAGCCGCCACCGCGACCGACACGGCCCAACGCTCCCTCGCCAACCGGGAGTTCCACCGCGCCCTGTACGTACCGTGCGGCAACCCGCTGCTCGGCAAGATGCTCGACGAGGTCCGCGACCAGGCCGCGCTGGTCTCCGCGGTGGCCTGGGCCGCCGACCCGTCCTGGGAGCGGGAGGCCACCGAGCACCGGGAGATCCTGGAGCTCGCCCTCGCCGGTGACGCCCAGGGCGCCTCGCGCGCCCTGCGCGACCACATCGCGTCGTTCGTGCGGCGGGCCTTCCCCGAAACCTCGCAGGCCCTGGAAGAAACGGGTGAGCAGGACTCATGACAGCCCCCACGCCCCCCACGGCGTCCTCCTTCGAGAATCAGCGGGCCGCGCTCGCCGACGTCGTCGCGATCCCGGTGACCCCGTTCGCCGCCGACGGATCCGTCGACGAGCCGGCGCTGCGCTCGCTGCTGAGGCGTCTGCTCGACGGCGGCGTCCGCGTCCTCACGCCGAACGGCAACACCGGCGAGTTCTACGCCCTCAGCCCCCAGGAGCGGATCCTGGTCACCGAGGTGACCCTCGCCGAGGCGGGGGAGCGGGCCGCGATCCTCGTCGGCGTCGGCCACGACCTGCCGACCGCGATCGACACCGCGCGGCACGCCCGCGACCACGGCGCCCACATGGTGATGGTGCACCAGCCCGTGCACCCGTACGTCTCCGAGGGCGGCTGGGTCGACTACCACCGCGCGATCGCCGAGGCCGTCCCGGAGATCGGCGTCGTGCCCTACATCAAGAACGCCACGCTGTCCGGTGCCCGGCTCGCCGAACTCGGCGCCGCCTGCCCGAACGTCATCGGCGTGAAGTACGCCGTCCCGGACGCCGCGCGCTTCGCGGGCTTCGCCCGGGACGCGGGCCTCGACCGGTTCGTGTGGGTCGCGGGCCTCGCCGAGCCGTACGCGCCCTCGTACTTCTCGGCCGGCGCCACCGGCTTCACCTCCGGACTCGTGAACGTCGAACCGGGCATCTCGCTGTCCATGATCGAAGCGCTTCGATCCGGCGACTACCCGGCCGCCATGAAGGTCTGGGAGCAGATCCGCCGCTTCGAGGAGCTGCGCGGCGCGGACGCCTCCGCCAACAACGTCACCGTCGTCAAGGAGGCCCTCGCCTCCCTCGGCCTGTGCCGCCGCGAAGTCCGCCCGCCCAGCGCGGAATTGCCCGAGGCGGAGCGCGCCGAGGTCGCCCGGATCGCGGCGGGGTGGTCCCTGTGACGGCCCGCCGCAGACTCGCCCCCGAAGAGCTCCGCTCCCACCTGTGGTACGGCGTCGAGGGCGCCCTGCGCACCTGGTCGCACAACGCCCGGATGCGTCAACTCGGCTACGAGGACGAGGAGTACCGGGGCCGCCCGGTGATCGCCGTCCTCAACACCTGGTCCGACATCAACCCCTGCCACGTCCATCTGCGCGAGCGCGCCGAGGCCGTCAAGCGGGGCGTGTGGCAGGCGGGCGGCTTCCCGCTCGAATTCCCCGTCTCCACGCTCTCGGAGACGTACCAGAAGCCGACCCCGATGCTCTACCGCAACCTCCTCGCCATGGAGACGGAGGAGCTGCTCCGCTCCTACCCCGTCGACGCGGCGGTGCTGCTCGGCGGCTGCGACAAGTCGACCCCGGCGCTGCTCATGGGCGCCACCTCCGCCGACGTGCCGTCGGTCTTCGTCCCCGCCGGGCCGATGCTCCCCGGGCACTGGCGCGGCGAGACCCTCGGCTCCGGCACCGACATGTGGAAGTACTGGGACGAGCACCGCGCGGGCAACCTGACCGACTGCGAACTGCGGGAGCTGCAGGGCGGGTTGGCCCGCTCACCCGGTCACTGCATGACCATGGGCACGGCGTCCACGATGACCGCGGCGGCCGAGGCCCTCGGCATGACGCTGCCGGGCGCGTCCTCCGTCCTCGCCGTCGACTCCGCGCACGAGCGGATGGCCGCCGCCTCCGGGCGCCGCGCCGTCGAACTCGCCTGGACCGCGCTCAAGCCCTCCGAGATCCTCACCCCCGACGCCTTCGAGGACGCCGTCACCACGGTCCTCGGGCTCGGCGGCTCCACCAACGCCGTCATCCACCTGATCGCGATGGCCGGACGCGCCCGCGTGCCCCTGTCCCTCGACGACTTCGACCGTATCGCCCGTACCGTCCCGGTCCTCGCGAACGTACGCCCCGGCGGACAGACGTACCTCATGGAGGACTTCTACTTCGCCGGCGGACTGCCCGCCTTCCTCTCCCGGATCACCGACCTGCTGCACCTGGAACGGCCCACGGTGAACGGGACGCTCGGCGAGCAGCTCGAAGGCGCCGTCGTGCACGACGACGACGTGATCCGCCCCCGCGAGAACCCGGTCGCGGCGGAGGGCGGCGTCGCCGTCCTGCGCGGCAACCTCTGCCCCGACGGCGCCGTCATCAAGCACATCGCCGCCGAGCAGCACCTGCTCAAGCACACCGGACCCGCCGTCGTCTTCGACGACTACAGGACGATGCAACGCACCATCGACGACCCGGAGTCGGGCATCACCGCCGACAGCGTCCTGGTGCTGCGCAACGCCGGCCCCAAGGGCGGCCCCGGCATGCCCGAGTACGGCATGCTCCCCATCCCCGACCACCTGCTCAAGCAGGGCGTACGCGACATGGTCCGGATCTCCGACGCCCGGATGAGCGGCACGAGTTACGGGACGTGCGTGCTGCACGTGGCCCCCGAGTCGTACGTCGGCGGACCCCTCGCCCTGGTCCGCACCGGCGACAGCATCACCCTCGACGTCGGCTCGCGCACCCTGCGACTCAACGTGGACGACGAGGAGTTGGAGCTCCGCAGGAGCGCGTGGACGGCGCCGCCCGAGCGGTTCGAGCGCGGGTACGGGGCGCTCTACAACGACCAGATCACCCAGGCCGACACCGGCTGCGACTTCGAGTTCCTGGCCCGGCCGGGCAAGGCCGCCGACCCGTACGCGAGCTGACCGCAAGGGCACCGGACCGTCCCGGCGCCCCCTGTCCGACATCTCGAACGACTTTCGGGGATGGGGGCGGGACCTTCACCCCCTGCACGCGCACACCACCCGACCTCCCCTCCGCCCCACCCCGTACGAACGGAGAGCCGACCATGGCAACGACCACCGCCGTGGCCAAAGCACCAAGGCCCGAGGGACCGCCGAACGCGCGCAAGCGCCGCTCGGCCACACCGAAGAAGCTGCCCTACCTGCTCATCGCGCCGGCCGGGCTCCTCATGCTCGGCTTCATCGCGTATCCCGTACTGAACGTCTTCTACACGGCGTTCCAGAACGAGAACCCGACCAAGCCCTGGCGCAACGGATTCGCCGGCTGGGACAACTTCACCCGGATCTTCACCGAGGACGACCAGTTCTGGTCCACGCTCGCCTTCAGCGGCAAGTGGGTCGTCGTCGAGGTCGGCCTCCAGCTGCTCTTCGGCCTCGCGCTCGCCCTCATCGTCAACCAGACGTTCGTCGGCCGCGCCCTGTCGCGCGCCATGGTGTTCTCACCCTGGGCCGTCTCCGGCGTCCTCACCAGCGCCATCTGGGTGCTGCTCTACAACTCCCAGACCGGCATCACCCGTTACCTCGCGGACATGGGCCTCGCCGAGTACGGCTCCAGCTGGCTCTCCGACCCGAACACCGTCTTCTCCGCGGCCGTCGTCGCGGACCTGTGGCGCGGTGTCCCCTTCTTCGCGATCCTCATCCTCGCCGACCTGCAAACGGTCTCGAAGGACCTGTACGAGGCCGCCGAGGTCGACGGCGCCTCGCGCCTCCAGCAGTTCTTCCACATCACGCTGCCGCACCTGAAGGACGCGATCGTCCTCGCCACGCTGCTGCGCATGGTGTGGGAGTTCAACAACGTCGACCTGCTCTACACCCTCACCGGCGGCGGCCCCGCGGGACAGACCACGACACTCCCGCTGTACATCGCCAACATCTCCGTCGACGCACACGACTTCGGCTACGCCTCGGCCCTGACCACCGTGGCCTTCGTGATCCTCCTCTTCTGTTCGATCCTCTACCTCCGGCTCAGCAAGTTCGGGGGCGACGACAAGTGACCACCGCCCAGGAGGCACCCGTGGCCGTCACCGACAAGCCGCAGGCCGCGCACACCGGCACCCCCGCGGGACCGGGCGGCACGCCCGCCCGGACCCGCAAGGAACGCCGCGCCTGGGACGAGGCGCCCCGCTGGCAGATCTACCTGCCGCTCGGCGTGTACCTCGTCTTCACGCTCGTCCCGTTCTACTGGATGATCCTCTTCGCCCTGCGCCCCGCGGGCACCACCGGCATGCTGCCCTGGCCGATCACCCTCGACCACTTCGAGAAGGTGTGGACCGAGCGAAGCTTCGGCGTCTTCTTCCAGAACAGCCTCATCGTCGGCGTCGTCACGCTGTTCATGACGACCCTCGTCTCGCTGGCCGGCGGCTACGCCCTCGCCCGCTTCAACTTCAGGATCAAGCGGGGCTTCATGCTCGCGCTGCTGTGCTCCCAGTTCGTCCCGGGCGCCCTGCTGCTCGTCCCGCTGTTCAAGGTGTTCGCCGGCATCCAGATGATCAACTCGCTGGGCAGCGTGATCATCGCCGAGACCGTCTTCCAGCTGCCGCTCTCGATGATCCTGCTCAGCAACTTCATCAAGAACGTGCCGTACTCCCTGGAGGAGGCCGCCTGGGTCGACGGCTGCGGACGCTTCCGCGCCTTCTGCGCGATCGTCCTGCCGATGCTGCGGCCCGGCCTCGTCGCCGTCGGCTCCTTCGCCTTCGTGCACAGCTGGAACCACTTCCTGTTCGCCCTGATGTTCCTGTCCAAGCAGGACCTCCAGACCATCCCGGTCGGCCTGAACACCCTGCTCTCCGCCGACTCCGTGGACCTCGGGGCGCTCGCCGCCGGCGGCGTCATCGCCGCGCTCCCCGTCGTGATCGTGTTCGCGTTCATCCAGAAGTACCTCGTCACGGGCTTCAGCGCCGGGGCGGTGAAGGGATGAGAACCATGCCGGTATCCGTACGCAACCGCCCCCTCCAGGCCGCCCTCGCCTGCGCCTTGCTGGCCCTCGGGCTCGGCGCCTCCGGATCGGCGGGCGCGCAGGGCCGCGACATCAGCCGTGACGTCCTGGCCGCCGACGACGGCTGGGCCGCGGCCGACGGCGGCACCACCGGCGGCGCCGCGGCCGACGACGCCCACGTCACCACCGTCACCGACCGCGCCGGACTGCTCCGCGCCCTCGACGGCGGCAGCGCCACCCCGAAGATCATCAAGATCGCGGGCACCCTCGACGCCAACGTCGACGACCGCGGCAGGCACCTGTCCTGCGCCGACTACGCCACCGACGGCTACGACCTCAAGAAGTACCTGGCCGCCTACGACCCCCGCACCTGGGGCGGCGCGGGACCGGCCGGCCCCCAGGAGGAGGCCCGCGCCGCGTCCGCCGCACGGCAGGCCGAACGCGTCACCTTCAAGGTCGGCTCCAACACCACGCTCGTCGGCCTGGGCGCGGGCGCCGTGCTCAAGGGCGCGAGCCTCCAGGTCGCCAACGCCGACAACGTCATCGTCCGCAACCTCGACCTGCGCGACGCCTACGACTGCTTCCCCGTCTGGCAGCCCAACACCGGCGGCCTCGGTGACTGGAAGACCGCCTACGACACGCTGTGGCTCAAGGGCGCCACCCACGTGTGGGTCGACCACGTCACCGCCTCCGACGAAGGCCACCCGGACGAGGACGAGCCCACCTACTTCGGCCGCAACTACCTGCGCCACGACGGCCTCATCGACATCACCAACGGCTCCGACCTGGTCACCGTCTCCTGGAGCCGGCTCGTCGGCCACGACAAGGCGATGCTCATCGGCAACGGCGACGGTGTCACCGGCGACCGCGGCAAGCTCCGCGTCACCCTGCACCACAACGCGTTCGAGGGCATCGTGCAGCGCGCCCCGCGCGTCCGCTTCGGCCAGGTCCACCTCTACAACAACCGGTACGTCGTCCCGGCCGACGCCCACGACCACCGCTACAGCGTCGGCGTCTCCACCGAGTCGCGGATCCACGCCGAGAACAACGCCTTCACCACGCCCTCGTACGTCGAGGCCGCCGACCTCGTCAAGAGCTGGAACGGCACCGCGCTGCACGCCGAGGGCACCCTCTTCAACGGCTACCCCGTCGACCTGGTGACCATCTACAACGCCTACAACTCCGGCAGCGAGCGCGATCTGACGACGGACGTCGGCTGGACCCCGTCACCCTCGCTGCACGGCCCGATCAGCAGCGCCGCGCAGGCCGACAAGGACGTGGCGCGCGGCGCGGGGACGGGGAGGATCCGATGAGTACGCCCGTCACCGGAGCCGGCACCGCACCCGTCCCGGTCGTCCTCGCCGGCGCCCGCGGACACGGCCGCTGGCACCTCGCCAACCTCCGCCGCCTCGCCGACGCGGGCCGCGTCACGCTCGCCGGCGTGTGCGAGCTGACGCCGCTGACCGACGAGGAGTCGGCCGGCTTCACCGGCGTCGCCCAGTCCGCCGACCTCGGCGCGCTCCTCGACACCACCGGCGCCCGCGTCGCGATCGTCTGCACCCCGATCCCCACCCACACCGACCTGGCCCTGATCGCCGCGGAGCGCGGCGTCCACCTGCTCCTGGAGAAGCCGCCCGCCCCCTCGTACGGGGAGTACCGGCGGATGGCCGACGGGGTGGCCGCGGCGGGGATCGCCTGCCAGATCGGCTTCCAGTCCCTCGGCTCGCACGCCGTGCCCCACATCCGGGCCCTCGTGCGCGACGGCCTCATCGGCGAGCCGCTCGGCATCGGCGCCGCCGGAGCCTGGGCCCGCGACGAGGCCTACTACCGGCGCGCCCCCTGGGCCGGGCGCCGCCGCTTCGACGACGGCAGCGACGTCCTCGACGGCGTGCTCACCAACCCCCTCGCCCACGCCGTCGCCACCGCCCTCGCCCTCGACGGGGCGACCGGCGCCGACGACCTCACCGACATCCGCACCGAACTGTTCCGTGCCAACGCCATCGAGGCCGACGACACCTCGTACGTCGAACTCGGCACGCGCCACGGCTCCCGGATCACCGTCGCCGCCACGCTGTGCGCCGAGCGGCCCGACGAGCCGTACGTCGTCGTGCACGGCAGCCGCGGCCGGATCACCTTCTGGTACAAGCAGGACCGCGTCCTCGTGCAGCGCGCCGGACACGGCCCCGAGGAGACCGTCCACGGGCGCACGGACCTCCTGGAGAACCTCCTCGACCACCTCGCCACCGACGGCGCGACACCGCTCCTCGTCACCCCCGCCACGACCGGCGCCTTCATGCGGGTCGTCGAAGCGATTCGACGCGCCCCCGACCCGCTCGCGCTGCCGGCCGAGGCGTGGAGCGCGCTGCCCGGCGACCGGGACGGCACCGTCCGCCGCGTCGTGCACGGCATCGACGGACTCGTCGCCGCCAGCGCCGACACCCTCACCGGCTACACCGGGCTCGGAGCGTTCTGGGCCCGGCAAGGACTGGAGGCCGCATCGTGAACCGCCTCGCCACCGCACCCCTGACCCTGAGCTGCGCCGGCCGCCCCGTCGCCCGCTACGAGATCCCCGCGCACGCCGACGAAGCCGCGCTCCGGCTGTCGCCGCGCCCCTACCTCCACCCGGTCACCACCCTGGCCGGCACCCCCGTCACCGAGTTCGCCCCCGCCGACCACCGGCACCACCTCGGGGTGAGCGTCGCCGTGCCGGACGTCGCCGGACACAACTTCTGGGGCGGCCGCACCTACGTCCGCGACCAGGGCCCCACCGAGCTCGACAACCACGGGGAGCAGCGCCACCGCGAGTTCAAGCTGTGCGATCCGGACGGGTTCGTCGAGGACCTGGAGTGGATCGCCGACGGACGGCTGCTGCTGCGGGAGCGCCGCACCGTCGCCGCGACCCGGCTCACCGACGACGCCTGGGCGTTGGACCTCACCTTCGCGCTCACCAACCCGGCGGCCGAGGAGCTGACCATCGGCAGCCCGGCCACCAACGGCAGGCCCGGCGCCGCCTACGGCGGGTTCTTCTGGCGCGCCCCCAAGGAGACCGCGCCCCCGACGGTCTTCAGCGCGAACGGACCGGCCGACGGCCGGGAGCCCGGAGGCCGTCCCCGGGAGCGGACGGCACGGCCGCCGCCGCGGGTGAGCCCGCCGCGCACGGCCGTACCGCCGCCTGGCTCGCGATGGCGGGGAGACCTGGACCCTGGTCTTCGCCGGCGCCACCGCCGAGACCCGCCGCGACCCGTGGTTCGTGCGCACCGGCGAGTACCCGGGCGTCGGCTCCTCCCTCGCCTCCGCGGACCGCCTGGCGATCGGCCCCGGCGACACCGCCGTACGCCGTCTCGTCACGGTCGTCGCCGACGGCCGGCTCGACCGGGCCCGCGCCGAGACCCTCGTACGCAAGGCGGTGACCGCATGACCACGGCCCACAGGACAGGTGACCTGGGCGACGGGACCTACCGCAACCCGATCCTGCCCGCCGACTGGTCCGACCCCGACGTGGTCCGCGTCGGCGACGACTTCTACCTCACCGCGTCCAGCTTCGGCCGGGTGCCGGGGCTGCCGCTCCTGCACTCCCGCGACCTCGTCAACTGGACGCTGATCGGGCACGCCCTGGACCGCCTCGAGCCCGCCGAGGCGTTCGCGAGCCCGCGCCACGACTGCGGCGTGTGGGCACCGTCGATCCGCCACCACGACGGCCGGTTCTGGATCTTCTGGGGCGACCCCGACCACGGCGTCTTCCAGATCAACTCCCCCTCCATCAGGGGCCCGTGGACGGCGCCGCACCTCGTCAAGGCGGGCAAGGGCCTCATCGACGCCTGCCCGCTGTGGGACGAGGAGAGCGGCGAGGCGTACCTCGTGCACGCCTGGGCCAGGTCCCGCTCCGGCGTCAAGAACCGGCTCACCGGCCACCGGATGAGCGCCGACGGACGCGAACTCCTCGACGAGGGAAGGCTGTTGATCGACGGGGACCGCATCCTCGGCTGGTTCACCCTCGAAGGACCCAAGCTGTACCGGCACGACGGCTGGTTCTGGATCCTCGCCCCCGCCGGGAGCGTGGAGAGCGGCTGGCAGGGCGCGTTCCGCTCCCGCTCGTTCTTCGGCCCCTACGAGGAACGGGTCGTGCTCGAACAGGGCGACACCGCCGTCAACGGCCCCCACCAGGGCGGCTGGGTGCGCACTCCTCAGGCCGACGGAATCACGGACTGGTTCCTGCACTTCCAGCAGCGCGGCCCGTACGGACGCGTCGTGCACCTCCAGCCGATGCGGTGGGACGCCGCGGGCTGGCCGGTGATGGGCGACGACGGCAGCCCGGTGACCGTGCACACCAAGCCCGCGCTGCCGCCGCAGCCGCCCACCGCCCCCGCCACCGACGACGACTTCCCCGGCGGCCGGCACGGCAGGCAGTGGCAGTGGACCGCCAACCCACGTGACGGGTGGTCGAGTTCGCACGGCGGGGACGGACTCCGGCTGGCCTGCGTGCGCTCCGCCGACGGGGTGCGCGACCTGCGCCGCGTCCCGCACCTGCTCACCCAGCGCCTCCCCCTGCTGCCGTCCCGCGTCGAGGTCGACCTCCGGCTGACCGGCACCGCACCCGGCGCCAGGGCCGGGTTGACCGTGCTCGGCGACGCGTACTCCTGGATCGGTCTGGAGCGCGGCACCGACGGCAGCACCCACCTGGTGCACCGGTTCGCCGAACTCACCGCCGAACAGGAACGCGACGCCGCCCACTCGCGCGAGGCGCCCCACGGGACGGCGCGCCTGCGCATCGACATCGCCGACGGAGCCCGCTGCCGCTTCTCCGCCGACACCGGCGACGGATTCCGGCCCTCGGGCCAGGTGTTCACGGCACTGCCGTGGCGCTGGGTCGGCGCGCTGCTCGGCCTGTTCGCCGCCGCGCCGACCGGTGAGTCGCAGGCCGGTACCGCCCTGTTCACGCACTTCCGGATCAGCACCGACAACTGACTCCACCCGCACGCCTGTTGGGAGCCGCAACGATGCACCTCCACCGCAACAAGCGCCACAGAACCCGCGCCGTCCTTCTCGCGCTCGGTACCGCCGTCGGACTCGGGATCGCCGGACCCGCCCCCGCCGGGCACGCCGCGCAGCCCGCCGCGCCGCCCGACCGGCTCTCCGCCACCCCGCACGGTTTCGCCGCGCTCGCCGGAGGCACCACCGGCGGGGCCGGCGGCAAGGTGGTCACGGTCACCACCCAGGCCGACCTGGAGAAGTACGCCGCCGCCCCGGAGCCGTACATCATCCGGGTGGCCGCCACGATCACGGCCGAGCCGTTCGGCGCGAACGTCGTCGTGGCCTCGGACAAGACGATCGTCGGCGTCGGCACCCGGGGCGAACTCGTCCAGGGCGAACTGCACCTGAACCCCGGCACGAGCAACGTCATCATCCGCAACCTGACGATCCGCGACTCGGCGGTCGCGGGCAACTGGGACTGCAAGGACACCGACTTCGACGGCGTCCAGATGGACACCGCCGACCACGTCTGGATCGACCACAACCGCTTCTCGAACATCTGCGACGGCCAGCTCGACATCCGCAAGGACAGCGACTACATCACCGTCTCCGACAACCGCTTCGAGAACAACAACAAGACGTTCGGCATCGGCTGGACCCCGAACGTCGTCACGAAGATCACCATCGACCACAACTGGTTCAGCGGCACGAAACAGCGCAACCCGTCCGCCGACAACTGCGCCTACGCACACCTCTACAACAACTATCTGACGGCCCAGGCCGACCCCGGCGACCCCGTATGGACGTACGGGAACTGGTCCCGCGGCAAGACCAAGATGGTCATCGAGAACAGCTACTACGACAGCGTCCAGCACCCCTACCAGGCCGACGCCACGGCCGAGTTGGTGCAGCGCGGCTCCATCCTGAAGAACACCACCGGGCGCACCGACGCCTGGGGGACGGCGTTCGCGCCGCGGGACTTCTACGCGTACCGCCTGGACCCGGCGGCGGCCGTGCCCGCGCTGGTCGAGCGGTTCTCGGGGCCGCAGCGGACGATCGGCACGAGCACGACCCTGAGCGTCCCCGGCGACTACCCGACGGTGCAGGCGGCGATCGACGCCGTCCCCGAGGGCAACGACGGGCGGATCACCGTGGCCGTCGCCCCGGGCACGTACCGCGAGAAGGTCTACATCCCCGCGTCGAAGCCGAAAATTGATCTGCGCGGGACTGGACACGACCGGTCCGACACCGTCATCGTCTTCGACACACCGGCCGCGTACGGAGGCTCCACGGGGAGCGCCACGGTCCGGATCGCCGCGAACGACGTGACGGCGCGCCACCTCACCTTCAGCAACGACTTCGACGAGGCGGCGCACGAACTCAGCGGCGAGCAGGCCCTCGCCATGAAGACGACCGGCGACCGCATCGTCTTCGAGGACACGGCCTTCCTGGGCAACCAGGACACCCTGATGACCGACAGCCCCAAGCTGAAGCAGATCGCGCGCGTCTACGTCCGCGACGCGTACATCGAAGGCGACGTCGACTTCATCTACGGCCGCGCCACCACGGTGATCGAGCGCTCCGTGATCAAGGCGCTCAGCCGCGGCTCGGACACCAACAACGGCTACATCACGGCCGCTTCGACCTGGAAGGAGAACCCGTACGGCTTTCTGATCACCGACTCCCGCATCGTGAGCGACGCGCCCGCCGGGACCTTCCACCTCGGCCGGCCCTGGCACCCCGGCGGCGATCCCGACGCCGTCGCCCAGGTCCTGATCCGGGACACCGAACTCCCCGCCGCGATCAAGGCGTCGCCGTGGACCGACATGAGCGGTTTCTCCTGGCGCGACGCCCGCTTCAGCGAGTACCGCACCTCGGGCCCCGGCGCCGACGTCACCGCCGACCGGCCGCAGCTGAGCGACGCGGACGCGGCCGGCCACACCGTCGCCGACTACCTGGGCGGCACCGACGGCTGGGCCCCGCAGCGCCACTGACGCGCCCCGCTCCCGCCTCTTCCGTACAGCTCCATCGCGTAGCCGCCCATCCCGTACAGCCCCATCCCGTACAGCCCCATCCCCATCACACCGAGCAACAGAGAGCCGACCATCATGAACAAGCAGCGCAGCCGCCGTCTCGTCGCGGCGATCTCCCTGGTGTCCGCCCTGGCCCTGACCGCGACCGCCTGCGGTGACGACGGCTCCTCGAAGGGCGGCGACGAGGGCGGCAAGGGATCCGGCAAGGGCAAGATCGTCTTCTGGGACAACAACGGTGGTGTCCGCACCGCCGTGTGGAAGGAGATCATCGCCGACTTCGAGAAGGCGAACCCGGACATCGACGTCGAGTACGTCGGCGTCTCCGCCACCGAGTACCAGTCGAAGGTCGAGACCGCCCTCCAGGGCGGCGGCCTGCCGGACGTCGGCGGTGTCGGCACCACCATGGTCTCCGCGCTCAACCTCCAGGGCGCCCTGGAACCGCTCTCCGCGCGCTACGAGAAGTCGCCGCTCAAGGGCAAGCTCAACGAGGGCTTCGTCGAGTCGGTCAAGGCCGCGGCCGGCGGCGGCGACGAGATGTACACGATCCCCACCTCCGCCAACAACGGCACCCTGTACTACCGCAAGGACCTGTTCGACAAGGCGAACCTGCCCGAGCCGATCACCTGGGACGCGTTCTACAAGGCGGCCGACAAGCTGACGAACGCCAAGAAGAACGAGTTCGGGTACACGATCCGCGGCGGCGCGGGCTCGGTCGCGCAGGCCTTCGACGCGATGTACGGACAGTCGGGCCTCACGTCGTTCTGGGACGCCTCCGGCAAGAAGACGACGCTCAACGACGCCAAGAACGTCGCCGCGCTGGAGAAGTACGCCGCCCTGTACAAGAAGGTCACGCCCTCGGCCGACCTCAACAACGACTTCACCAAGATGGTCGCCCAGTGGGACTCGGGCACCATCGGCATGCTCAACCACAACCTGGGCTCCTACCAGGACCACGTGAAGGCCCTCGGCGCGGACAAGTTCCGCGGCATCCCGCAGCCCACCGGCCCCGGCGGCAAGCGCGTCCAGGTCTCCAACCCGGTCGACGGCGTCGGCATCTTCAAGGCATCCAAGAACAAGGACGCCGCCTGGAAGTTCGTCCAGTACGCCGCCTCGCACGAGGCCAACTCGAAGTGGAACGAGTCGGCGGGCTCGATCCCCGCGAACAACGACGCCGCCAAGGACGCCTGGATCTCCAAGGCCGAGCCGACCAAGCTCGCCGCCGCGGCCCTCACCGACGGCTCGACCACGATCCTCCAGCTCCCGTACTACCTGCCGGACTGGAACACGATCACGAAGACCGACGCCGAGCCCGACTTCCAGAAGCTGCTCCTCGGCAAGACCAGCGCCAAGGACTTCCTCGACAAGATGGCCGACGCGTTCAACAAGGCGCAGGCCGAGTGGGACGAGCAGAAGAAGTAGCAGCCTGACGGCCCCCGTACCGGGGCGGGGCTTTCGAGGGGAGGGCCCCGCCCCCCTGCTCCACCATCCGTCCGACGCCACGCGTCGCGACGTCACGCGTCCCGCGTTCACGAAAGGACGGCACACCGACGTGTCGACCAGAAGAACCGCTCTCGCCGCACTCGCCGCCGTGCCGCTCGCCGCGGCCGTCGCGGGCCCGGCCGCCGCCCGCCCCGCCCGCGACACCGGGCGGACCCTGTTCATCGCCGGCGACTCCACCGCCGCCCAGAAGTACGTCGACGCCAAGCCCGAGACCGGCTGGGGCATGGCCCTCCCGTTCTTCCTCGCCGACCGCGTCAGGGTGGCCAACCACGCGGTCAACGGGCGCAGTTCGAAGAGCTTCCTCGACGAGGGCCGGCTCGAACCGATCCTCGCCGCGATCCGCCCCGGCGACCTGCTGCTCGTCCAGTTCGCGCACAACGACGAGAAGAGCGCCGACCCCACCCGCTACACCGAGCCCTGGTCCACGTACCAGGACTGTCTGCGGCGCTACCTCGACGGGGCCCGCGCGAAGGGCGCCCGCCCGGTCCTCGCCACCTCCGTCGAGCGCAGGAAGTTCGACGCGAGCGGCAACGCGCTGCCCACCCACGGCGACTACCCGGCGGCGATGCGCGCCCTCGCCGACGAGGAGGGCGTCGCGCTCCTCGACATCCAGGCGCTGTCCCTCGCGCTGTGGCAGCAGCTCGGCGTCGAGGAGACGAAGGTCTACTTCAACTGGACCGCCACCGAGCAGGACAACACCCACGCGAACCCGCCCGGCGCCATCGCCGTGGCCCGGCTCGTCGCCGCCGAGCTGCTGCGTACGCGCGTGCTGCCGGCCCGTGACGTGCGCCGCCTCGGCGACGAGATCGACGAGCTGTCCGCGGTGTGGGCCTCCCGGCTGACGTGGCTGTCCGGCACCACTCCCGCCTGACCCCGATGAGTTCACCCGCTTGAGGAGCCGTACAGTGAAGACACAGAAATGTCATGGGCGCGTCATTACCGGGCTGGTCGGCTGCACTGCCCTCGCCCTCGCCGTCACCGGCACGACCGCCGCGCAGGCGCACGGCCGCGACACCGCCCGCCAGACGCTGGCCGCCGGCGACGGCTGGGCCTCGGCGACCACCGGCACCACGGGCGGCGCCGCCGCCGACGCCGCGCACGTCTACACCGTCACCACCTGGGCCGAACTGAAGGCCGCCTTCGCCGACGGCGGCACCGCCCCGAAGATCATCAAGGTCCGGGGCACGCTCGACGCGGACGGCGACACCTGCGCCGACTTCGCCGCCGACGGCTACGACTTCGACCAGTACCTCGCCGACTACGACCCGGCCGTCTGGGGCTACGAGAACGAGGTGACCGGCGAGCAGGAGAGCCTGCGGGCCGCCTCCGCCACCGCCCAGGCCAAGGCCATCAAGGCGAGCGTCCCGGCCAACACCACGCTCGTGGGCGTCGGCAAGAACCCGGGGATCGTCGGCGGCAGCCTCCAGATCACCGGCGTCGACAACGTCATCGTCCGCGGCCTCACGCTGGAGTCCCCCCTCGACTGCTTCCCGCAGTGGGACCCGACCGACGGCGCCACCGGTAACTGGAACTCCGAGTACGACGCGGCCGTCGTCTACGGATCCACGCACGTCTGGCTCGACCACAACACGTTCACCGACGGCGACCACCCCGACTCGACGCTGCCCACGTACTACGGGCGGATCTACCAGCAGCACGACGGCGAGCTCGACATCGTCAGGGGCGCCGACTACGTCACCGCGTCCTGGAACGTCTTCGCCGACCACGACAAGACCCTCATGATCGGCAACAGCGACAGCGCCGCCGCCACGGACGAGGGCAAGCTGCGCGTCACCCTGCACCACAACCTGTTCAAGAACATCGTCGAGCGGGCCCCGCGCGTGCGGTTCGGGCAGGTCGACGCGTACAACAACTCGTACGTCGGCAACGCCGACCACGTGTACTCCTTCGGTATCGGCTTCAAGTCCCAACTGGTCGCGGAGAACAACGCGTTCACGCTCCCGGAGGGCATCGGCGCCGCGTCGATCCTGCACCGGTGGAACGACTATCCGCTGACCGCGAAGGGCAACGTCGTCAACGGCGTGCCGACGGACATCATCGCGGCGTACAACGCGGCCAACGCGAGCACTCCGTTGCGGACCGGGGCCGGGTGGACGCCCGAACTCCGGCGCACGGTCGACCCGGCGAAGTCCGTCGGCCGGGTCGTCGCCCGCGGCGCCGGGGCGCATCAGCTCCGCTGACCCCGGGTTCGCGTCCGCCCGGTCGATCGTCGTCGCGGGGCGCGGGTTCGGTGGGTGGTCGCTCGCGCGGTTCCGCGAGCCCCTGAAGGTCCGCGGCTTCGCCGCTCAGCCCTCGTCGGGGAATCGCGGCGGCGCGCAGCGCCCGCGTCTCAGGGGCGCGGGGAACCGCGCGACCAGCCCCCACCGAGCCCGCACCCGCGACGGATCGCCCCCACCCACTCCCGCACGCCGCACGCGAAGGAGCCGCACCCCCATGCCCATCCCGCACCGCCAACTCCCGGTTTCCAGACGCCAGTTCCTGGCGGCCGGCGCAAGCGCGAGCGTCGGCGTCGCGCTCGCCCTGGGCCTCACCCCCACCCCCGCCCGCGCCGGAGGAAGGCACCCCTTCGGCCCCTACGGATCGCCGACGTCCCGCCTCACCGAACGCACCCTCTACGTGGACCGGCACGGCGCCGGCGACCACACCACGATCCAGGCCGCGGTCACCGCGGCGAGCGGCGCCGGCCACACCCTCGTCATCGCCGCCGGTGTCTACCGCGAGACCACCACCGTCAGCGCCGCCCGCACCGACATGACGTGGATCGGCGCGACCGGGCAGCCCAAGGACGTCGTCATCGTGTACGACAACGCCGCGGGCACCACCAAGCCCGACGGCTCCGGCACCTACGGGACCACCGGCTCCGCCACCACCACCGTGCAGGCCGCCGGGTTCACCGCGCACGCCCTCACCTTCGCCAACGACTGGCTGCGTGCCGACCACCCCGGGATCAGCGGGACGCAGGCCGTCGCGATCAAGGTGCAGGGCGACCGTTCGGCGTTCCTGCGCTGCCGGTTCCTCGGCCACCAGGACACCCTGTACGCCGACTCGACGGCCCTGACCGCCTTCGCCCGCCAGTACTTCCGCGACTGTTACGTCGAGGGCGACGTCGACTTCGTCTTCGGCCGCGCCACCGCCGTCTTCGAGCACTGCCACTTCCGGACCCTGGACCGCACCGACCTGGCCTCGGCCCCGTACGGCTTCGTGTTCGCGCCGTCCACCGCCGGTGCCAACCCGCGCGGCTACCTCGTGTCCCGCTCCCGCGTCACCAGCACCGCTCCCGACGCGTCCTACAAGCTGGCCCGCCCCTGGGTGCCCAGCTCGGACACGACGGCCCGGCCCGCGCTCATCGTGCGCGACACGCGTCTCGGCGCCGGCATCGACGCGGCGGCGCCCTACGCGAACATGTCGGACAGCTTCCCCTGGCAGAACCAGCGGTTCGCCGAACACCACAACACGGGACCGGGCGCCGCGATCACCGATCCCGCCGACCGCCCCCAACTGACCCGCGCCGAGGCCGAGTCGGCGACCCGCGCCGCCTACCTCGGCGACTGGACACCGGGCGGGGTGACCCCGTGATGCGCCGCCGCACGCTGCTCGCCGCCGCCGGGGAGCGCTGGCCACGACCACGCTCGCCGCGACCCCGGCCCGCCCGCGCACCCTGCACGTCCGCCCCGGTGACTCGGTCCAGGCCGCGGTCGACGCCGTCGACGGACCGGGCCGCACGATCGTCGTCCACCCGGGCGTCCACCGCGAGGTCGTCCACGTCCCCGCATCCCTGGAGGACCTGACGATCCGCGGCGTCGAGGGCCAGGACCCCCGCGCCGCCGTCATCGTCCACGACCACGCCAACGGCACGCCGCTGCCCGACGGTTCGGGCACCTACGGCACCGCCGGTTCCGCGACCTTCACCTCCGCCGCCCCCGGCCTCACCGTCCGCGGCCTCACCCTCGCCAACGACTGGCTGCGCGCCGACCACCCCGAGACCACCGGCACCCAGGCCGTCGCCGCGTACGTGACGGGCGACCGCACCCTCTTCCACCGGGTACGCCTCCTCGGCCACCAGGACACCCTCTTCGCCGACACCACCGCCCTGACCGCCTTCGACCGGCAGTACTTCCGCGACTGTTACGTCGAGGGCGACGTCGACTTCGTCTTCGGGCGGGCCACCGCCGTCTTCGAACGCTGCCACTTCCGCACCCTCGCCCGCGACGTCGACTTCACCCCCAAGGGCATGGTCTTCGCCCCGGCCACCGCCCGCGCCAACCCGCACGGATTCCTCGCCACGCGCTGCCGGTTCACCTCCGGCGCCGAGGACGGGGCGTACGAACTGGCCCGCCCCTGGGTCCCCTCGTACGAGACGACGGCCTGGCCCTCCCTCGTCGTACGGGACTCCTGGCTCGGCCCCGGCATCGACCCGGTCACCCCGTACACGAACATGCGCGACGCCTACCCGTGGCAGACGATGCGGTTCGCCGAGCACGCCAACTCCGGCCCTGGAGCGGTCATTTCGGTCCCCGAGAACCGGCCGCAGCTCACCGCCGCGCAGGCTGCCGAGCACACCCGCGCGACCTACCTCGGCGACTGGCGGCCCGATGCGTGACCACGGCATCGGGCGCCGCCGGTTCGTGACGGGAGCCGCCGCCGCGGCCCTCGCCGCCGGCGCCACCGGCGAGCAGGCCGCCGCGGCCGAACCGATCGGCGGCAACCTCCCCGACTTCCACCCCCTCCTCAAGGCCGAGCTGGACTTCCCCCTCGCCTGGGGCCGCTCCCCGATCCGCGACTTCACGGCATGGCGCCGCGCCGCCCGCGCCCAGGTCGAGGAACTCCTCCTCGTCGATGCCCAGAAAGACGTCCCGTACGAGCCCGCCCACACCGACCACGCCCAAGGAGACGGCTACACAAGGGAGTTGGTGACCCTCTCCCTGACCCGGTACGAGCGGGTGCGCGGCGCGCTGCTCACCCCCGACGGCCCCGGACCGTTCCCCGCGGTGCTCCTCCTGCACGACCACGGCGCCAAGTTCGACATCGGCAAGGAGAAGTTCGTCCGGCCCTGGTACGACGACACGCGCCTGGCCTCCGCACAGGCCTGGGCGGACAAGCTGCTCAGCGGACGCTTCGTCGGCGACGAACTCGCCCGCCGCGGCTACGTCGTGCTCTGCCTCGACGCGCTCGGCTGGGGCGACCGCGGACCCGTCGCCTACGAACAGCAACAGGCCCTGGCGAGCAACTTCTACAACCTCGGCTCGTCCCTCGCCGGACTCATGGCCCGCGAGGACGCCCGCGCCGCCGGCTTCCTCGCCGGCCTCGACCGCGTCGACCCGGGCCGCGTCGCCGCCGTCGGCTTCTCCATGGGCGCCTACCGCGCCTGGCAGACAGCCGCCCTCAGCGACCACGTCGCCGCCGCGGCGAGCGTCTGCTGGATGACCGGCCTCAGAGAAATGATGGTGCCCGGCAACAACACCCTGCGCGGTCAGTCCGCCTACTACATGCTCCACCCCGGCCTCGCCCGGCACCTCGACATCCCCGACGTCGCGAGCATCGCCGCGCCCCAGCCCCTGTACTTCCTCGACGGCGCCGACGACACCCTCTTCACCGCCGAGGGCGTCGAGGCCGCGTACGACCGGATGCGGACCGTGTGGCGCTCCCGCCGGGCCGATGACCGGCTGCGCACCGAGATCTGGCCCGGCCTCGGCCATGTCTTCACCGACCGCATGCAGGACGCGGTCCTCGACTGGCTGGACGACGTCCTGTAGCGCCGGGCGGCCCCACCCCCCCACCGACGAAAGGACCCGCACGTCATGTTTCGTCGTACGACCGGCACCACACTCGTCGCCCTCGCCTGGGCCGCACTGCTCGGCTGCGGCGCCGCAGCCGTCCCCGCCCAGGCCTCCGCACCCCACCCGGCCGTCGAGGGCTGGGCGGGCGCCGACGGCGGCACCGTCACCGGCGGCGCGGACGCCGACCCGGCCTCCGTCTGGACCGTGCGCACCCGCGCCGAACTCAAGGAAGCCCTCGCCAACCACGGCGACCCGACCGCGCCCAAGGTGATCCGGGTCGCGGTCGACATCGACGGCGCCGAGGCCGACGACGGCAGCGGCAGGCTCCTCGGCGAACAGGACTACGCGCCCGGCTACGACCGGACCAAGTACATGGCGTGCTTCGGCGAGGACGGCACCGCCTGGTCCGACACCCGCCACGACTACTGCAAGCAGCAGCGCACCCTGCGCCAGACCGGCTCCACGAGACAGAAGCTCCAGATCCAGCTGACCGTCCCCAGCAACACCACCCTCGAAGGCACCGGCGACCACGCCCGTCTCCTCGGTGTCTTCCTCACGGTCAACACCGGCAGCAACATCATCGTCCGCGACCTCCAACTGGAGGCACCCGTCGACCACTTCACCACCTGGTCCCCGGACGACGGCGACAGCGGCAACTGGAACGCCCGCTTCGACGCCATGACCGTCATCACCGGAAGCCGCGTCCTCGTCTCCCACTGCACCTTCACCGACGGCCGCTTCCCCGACTCCAAGGCCCCGGTCGGCTTTCACGGCAAACCCGTCCAGCGCCACGACGGACTCCTCGACATCGAGGACGGCTCGAACTTCATCACCGTCGCCGACAGCCGCTTCACCGACCACGACAAGGCGCTCCTCATCGGCTCCGGCGACGGACGCGCCGACCGCGACCGCGGCAAACTCAAGATCACGTTCGCCCGGAACTGGTTCCACGACATCGTGCAGCGCGCCCCCCGCGTCCGCTTCGGCCAGGTCCACGCCTACAACAACCTGTACACCGGCGCCCGGCCCCTCTACGCGCTCGGGGTCGGCCTGGAGTCCGCGCTCGTCAGCGAGAAGAACGTCTTCGCCTACGAGCCCGGAGCCGGCCGGCCGGTCGTGGTGGGCGCGATGGGCGGCACCGCCTTCCACGACAAGGGCTCCTGGATCGACGGCCGCCCCGCCCGGCTCGACGCCCAGGCGGCCGACCTCATCGGCGCCTCCTACACCTCCGACACGGGCTGGGACCCGGCCACCACCCCCGGATACGGGTACCGGCCGCTGCCCACCGTCGCGTCGGCCGAGCACCACGTCCGCCACCACGCGGGCCCGCACGCCTCCCCCCGGCGCACCCCCTGACGAAAGGACCCGCACGTCATGCTTCGTCGCACCGCCCGACTCGCCCTGTCCACCGCCGTCGCCGCGGCGGCCGCCGTGATCGTCCTGCCCGCGCAGGCGCACGCGGCCACCGTCGTCGTCGACACCACCGCCGAACTCGACGCGGCGATCTCCGGCGCCTCCGCCGGCACCGTCATCCAGGTCCGCGGCGGCACCTACTACCCGACCGAGACCCTCCAGTCGACGGCCGACGGCACGTCCTCGTCGCCGGTCACGCTGACCGCGTACGGCAGCGAGACGGTGAAGGTCGACGGCTCCTCGCTCCCCTCCGGCGACTGGATCTTCAAGCTGACCGCCGACTACTGGAACGTCTCGAACATCACCTTCCAGAACTCCCCGGACAGCGCGGTCGTCTGCCAGTCCTGCACGGGCACCAACTGGTCGAACATCAAGACCGTCAACGGCGGCGACTCCGGCTTCACCCTGACCGGCGACGGCACCGTGAACAACACGGTCAGGAACATCGACAGCTACGGGCACTACGACGCCGCGAACCACGGCGAGAACGCCGACGGCGTCGCGGTGAAGTTCGGCTCGGGGACCGGCAACCTGATCACCGGCGCCCGCCTCTACAACAACTCGGACGACGGCATCGACCTCTGGTCCTTCTCCTCACCCGTCACCATCGAGCACACCTGGTCCTTCGGCAACGGCAAGAACCGCTGGTCCGACTCGGCCTTCGCGGGCGACGGCAACGGCTACAAGCTCGGCGGCGACGGCGAGGTCGTCGCCCACGTCGTCAACAACTCGGCCGCCTGGGACGACGCCGGCAACGGCTTCACCGAGAACTCCAACCGGGGCGCCCTCGTCATCAACCGCACCACGGCCTACGCGAACGGCAAGTACGGCTACTACTTCGCGACCAACTCCGCCAAGCTCGGCAAGAACCTCGCGGTCTCCAACGGCTCGGCCGCTGTCTCCAAGGGCTCGTCGGTCACCTCGTCCGGCAACAACTGGGACGCGGGCGTCGCGACCCCGTCCTTCCGCTCGACGGACGCGACCACGACCTACAACGCCCGGTCCTCGTCCGGCACGCTGCCCGCCACGACGTTCCTCACGACGGGCTCGACCACGATCGGCGCGACGATGAACTGACCCGCCGCGCCCGCACCCCCGGCCCGCCGGCCCCGCACGACACCGGCGGGCCGTACGCGTGCACCTCGCTCAGCCCAACTGCCACAGCACATACGTCACCAGGACCAGCAGCACCCCGGCCAGCGCCATCACCGCGCCGAGCAACCGCAGAGTGCCGCGGATGTCCAGGGCCCAGTGCATCCCGGTCCAGAGCGCGACGAGGCCACCCACGAGGAAAGCACCCAGGAGCACGGGGGAGGGGCCGTGTCCCGTGGCGGCGAGGGGAGGTCCGGGCATCACGGTGGTTCGTCCTTGAACGTCGGGGCGTCAGACGCGGCTGTACATCTGTCCGCTGACCCTATGGGCCCGGATTCAACACCAGGTCAAGCGCAGTCCAGACCTGGGCAATGGCCATGAATCCCGCCCGGTCGATATCGATCGGGTAAAGGGTGTCGCGGGAATCCGTGTGATGCGCGTAGACATGCCTCCACCTGCACCGCATGCCCCCCCTGTCACTCAGCGAATGGAGTTCGCGTGCCGACTCTCCGCCCGTCCACCAAAGTCATCGGCATCGCCGCCGCTTGCGCCCTCGCCGCTGGTGTCGTCCACGGCACCGGCGCCGCGAGCGCCGACCGCCCGACCCGGCACACGACCGCCGAACCGCACAACATCGGCGAGCTCGTGACCGAGATCAAGAGCTACTACGGCGCCGCCCAGGACGCCGACGGTGTCTGGCAGGCATCCGCCGACAGCGCCTACGCCGACGACCTGGCCCGCATCGAGGCCGGCGCCAAGAAGGACATCGACAAGGCCGTCAAGAAGGCGAAGCGCCACGGCGAGAAGCCCGCCGTCGTCTTCGACATCGACGACACGCTGCTGCTCAGCCTCGACTACGAGATCAAGACCAACTACGTCTACAACAGCGCCAGTTGGGCCGCCTACGTCGCCAAGGCCGACCGCCCGGCCGTGCCCGGCACCCCTGACCTCATCGCGTACGCCACGAGGAAGGGCGTCGAGGTCTTCTACAACTCCGGCCTCAAGGAGACGCAGCGCGCCTCCGCCGTCGAGAACCTGAAGAAGGTCGGCGTCGACGTCAACCTCGACGCCGACCACGTCTTCCTGAAGGACACGGCGAACCCGCCCGCCTACCTGAGCGAGTGCGCCACCGCGGCCGCCTGGAACTGCACCACGGTCCAGTACAAGTCCGGCACCCGCAAGCACATCGAGGACCAGGGCTACGACATCGTCGGCAACTTCGGCGACCAGTACTCCGACCTCGAAGGCGGCTACGCCGACAAGACGTACAAGCTCCCGAACCCCACGTACTACGTGAGCTGACCGGACCTGCCGGACTTGCCGGACCGACCGGACCTGCCGGACCGACCGGACCGACCGGACCTGCCGGACCGACCGGGCCGACTGGTCTGACCTGGGGTCTTCTCGGGCTGCGGCAACCTTTCCCGGGGACGGTGACCACCTACGGGTGCGAGATCCCCCAGGAAAGGATCCCTTCCGTGCGCACCCCTGCACGTCACCGCCGCACCCGTGCCGTCCCGATCGCGATCGCCGTCGCGGTCGCGGCCGGCGCGGGCGGCGTCTGCCTCGGCCTCCGGCCGGGCGACGCGAACGCGGCCACCACGGTCACCGTCTCGTCCACGGCCCAGCTGGAGACGGCCGTGAAGAACGCCTCCGCCGGCACCACCATCCGGATCCGCGGCGGCACCTACTACCCGACCGCCACCCTCAAGTCCACGGCGAACGGCACGAGTGCGGACCGGATCACGCTCGCCGCGTACGGCGGCGAGCAGGTGAAGGTCGACGGCTCGAAGCTGCCCGACGGCTCCTGGCTCGCCGGGATCTACGGAGATCACTGGACCGTCCAGAACATCACCTGGCAGAACTCGCCCGCCCAGGGCTTCGTCGCCACCTCCTCCGTCGGCGGCGTCTTCAAGAACCTCGTCACCGCGAACAACGGCGACTCCGGCTTCACCTTGCGCGGCGACGGCACCACGAACAACCTCATCCAGAACCTGGACAGTCACGGCAACTACGACCCGGCGGGCCACGGCCGGAACGCGGACGGTCTCGCCGTGAAGTTCGGTTCCGGCACCGGCAACAAGGTCACCGGCGCCCGCCTCTCCGACAACTCCGACGACGGCATGGACCTCTGGCAGTTCTCGTCGCCGGTCACCATCGAGCACTCGTGGGCGTACGGCAACGGCAAGAACCGCTGGAACGACACCGCCTTCGAGGGCAACGGCAACGGGTTCAAGCTCGGTGGCGGCGGCGCCACGGCCGCCCACGTCGTGAACAACGACGCGGCCTGGAACAACAGCCTCCACGGCTTCACCGAGAACTCCAACACCGGAGCGATCCAGCTCGACCGCAACACGGCGTACGCCAACACCGCGTCCGGCTACTACGTCGCCACCGGTACGGCCCGCCTCGGCAAGAACCTCGCCGTGAAGAACGGCACGGGCCCGGCCGAGCTCGGCTCGTCGACCGTCTCCGCGGGCAACACCTGGGACAGCGGCATCGCGACCCCGTCCTTCACGTCGACCGACGCCACCACCGCGTACGGCGCCCGTCGGTCGAACGGTTCGCTGCCCGCGACGACGTTCCTGACGACCGGCTCGACCACGATCGGCTCGACCATGAACTGACGTCGCTCGCGGGCGAGTCGACGAAGAGCGCCCCCGCCGGGTCCCACCGGCGGGGGCGCTCCTCCTGGGGGTTCCCCCGTCCCCTGACCGGGGGGCGGTCAGGGGCATGTCCCCGGCCGGGGGGCCAACCGGGGACGAACGTGGCTCGGGCGAGGGGCAGTTGACGGATCAGTCGTCGGATCAGTCGTAGGTCAGATCGGAGGCGGTGTACCGGCAGTACGTCCCGTCGGGTCCGCTGCCCAGTTCCTTGGGCTCGGCCCCGGTGTCGTTCCCCTGGTACCGCACGCACGGCTTGATCTTCTTGCTGCTGTCGCCGTGGATACGGACGTTGCGCAGGGCGGCGGTGTCACCGTAGTTGGAGTTGATGCCGACGATCGACTTGCCGGGGGCGGTGATGTCGACGTCGTTGATGATGATGTTGCGGTTCTTGTACTGGGTCGAGCAGTTGCCGCAACTGCGCACCAGCTTGCCGAAGTTCGCCACCTGGAACTTGGTGACGACCAGCTTTCCGGCGCCGTTGAACTGGAACACCTTGTCGGAGGCCGACTTCGCGCCGCCCCCGTACACGGTGTAGACGGACGAGGTGGACTTGCCCTTGAAGGTGGCGGCGTCCTCGCCGACGTCCTCCCACCAGACGTTCTGGAGCGTGCAGGTTCCGGCGCAGTGCACGCCGTCGGCGGCGGGGGAGCCGATGATGACGTTCTTCAGGACGGCGCCGTCCTTCAAGTTGAAGATCGGGTCCTGGCCCTCGTCCTGGCCGTCGCCGCCCAGGTCGCCGGAGCCGTAGTAACGCTTGTAGCCCCCGTCGAGCGTGCCCGAGACGGAGATGGTGGAGGAGACGGCCTGGGTGCCCTTCGCCTCGGGCCACGTGGTGGCGGCACCGGCGGAGTTGAGCATCCCACTGGTGGCGACGGCGGCGCCGGTGAGCGTGAACGCGGCGAGCCCACCGAGGACGGCCCGCCGCCGGGTCACGCGGCGACGGTGGGAACGAGGGGGTTGGCTGTTGGTCATGCCCGTTGGTCGCCCCCCGGCGCGGAAAGGTTGCCGCGAAGTCGCCCCGTTCTCCCGCGCCCCGATTCTTCGCCGGCACACAGCCGGACCGGCGACGAGCAACGGGACCGGAACGGGACCGGCGGAAGGCGACCGGACCGTGGACGAGCAACCGGAGCGGCGAGAAGCAACCGGACCGGACTACTCGAAGTCCCCGCCCACGGAGGCGTCCCGGCCCGCGGTCGTCCGCCCCGTCACGGAGTACCGGTCGTCCGAGGCGTCCCGCCCCCCGGAGGCATGGTCGTACTGACCGGCGAACACGCTCTCCCCGGCCGGTACCGTCCGCCCGTCCTTCAGCACCCACCGGTACACGAGGAACCCGTCCTTCTCGTCGACGGACTCGGTGAAGTCGTCGGCGGGCAGGGAGCGCCAGTGGCCGGTGCTGGCGACCTTGCCGGTCTGCGCGACCCGCAGCTCGACGGTCAGCTCGGACAGCGGGTCCTTCGTCTTGAACGTGACGTTGCTCTGGCCCCAGTAGTCGTTCGACCCCGGGTCGACCGACCCGTCCGACCACAGGGGTCCGTCGGTGGTGTCGTTCACCGGCGGCTTCTCGTCCGAACCGCCGCCCGAACCGGCCGACGGCTTCGCGGGACCGGAGGAGGCGGAACGCTCCGGAGTCCGCGAGGGCTCGGCGGCGTTCCCGGAGGAGGTCGCGGTCGTGGAGGGCCGCGGCTCGCGCGAGGTGGCGTCCGGCGACGGCGCGGTCGTGGGCGTCGGCGAGACGGCGACCCGCTGCTGCGGGGTCTCGTCCTGGCGCAGGGCCGCGCCGACCGCGAACCCGCCGACGGCGAGCACCCCGGCGACCCCGGCGGTGACCCCGGCGATCCGCACCCAGCCGACGGCGGGCCGGTGCCGTTCGGGCCGCGCCGCGGGCTGTTCGTGCATAGCGCGCTCGATCCGGGCCAGCATCCGCTCCCGGTCGGGCCGGTGCGTGTCGGCGGCCTCGCGCAGCCGCTGCCGCAGGTCGTCGCTCATCGCCGACCTCCTTCCGTGGCATCGAGTGCCGCACCGACCGCCCGTACGCGCCGTGGCGTCTGCCCGTTCAGCTGCTCGTGGCCGAGCCGGCGTTCCAGTTCGGCCAGGCCCTTCGACGTCTGGCTCTTCACCGTACCGACCGAGATCCCCAGGGCGAGCGCGGTGTCCTTCTCCGACAGATCGAAGGCGTGCCGCAGCACGACACACGCGCGCTTGCGGAACGGCAGTTCCCGCAGCGCGTCCTGGACGTCGACGACGGCCGGCACATCGGGTCCGTCGGTGCGTTCCTGACGGCCCGACCAGAACAGGGCTACGCGCCGCCGCTCACGGATGGCGCTGCGGATCCGGGTGCGGGCGAGGTTGGCGACGACGCCGCGCGCGTACGCGACGGGATGCTCGGCCGCCCGGACCCGGTCCCAGCGGTGCCAGAGCGCGAGCAGCGCGTCCGCCGCGAGATCGTCGGCGGCGTCCGGCTCGCCCGTCAACAGGTGGGCGAGGCGGGCGAGTTCGGCGTGGTGCCGTTCGAAGAAGGCATGAAATTCGGCGGAGGCGGCATCGTCCACGACCGTGCTCACGCGGAACCCTCCCTCACTGTGCGGCCCGGCGGAGTGCGAGAGCGTACCAGCGTTTCGTACGGTGATTCGAAGGGCGTCCGTGATGCCGGACGCATCGGAGGGTGCCGTTCCGGCCATTCCGGACGGACCGGAACGGCCGGGTCGGTCAGTCGTCCAGCGCGGCCTTCATCATGGCCTTCGCGATCGGCGCCGCGAGCCCGTTGCCGCTCACCTCGGAGCGCTCCGCGTCGGACTGTTCGACGACCACCGCGACGGCGACCTCCTTGCCGGTCGCGTCGTCCTTCGCGTACGACGTGAACCAGGCGTACGGCGTCTGGCTGTTGTTCTCGCCGTGCTGTGCGGTGCCCGTCTTGCCGCCGACCGTCGCGCCGGAGATCTGGGCGTTGGTACCGGTGCCCTGGGACACCACGGTCTCCATGGCGGACCGCAACTGCGAGGCGGTCGACTCGCTCACGACACGGGTGTCGTCGCCGTCCGCGTAGCTCTTGATCGCGTCGCCGTCCGCGTCCGTCACCTGGGACACCATGTGCGGGGACGCCTGCTCGCCGCCGTTGGCGATCGTCGCGGACACCATCGCCATCTGCAACGGCGTCGCCGTGACGTCGAACTGGCCGATACCGGAGAGTCCGGTCTGCGCCTTGTCCATGCCGGACGGATACACGCTCTCGGCGGCCCGTACCGGGATGTCCAGCTCGTCGTCGTCGAAGCCGAACTTCTCGGCCATCGCCTTGAGCTTGTCCTGGCCGAGGTCGACCGCCATCTTCCCGAAGACGTTGTTGCAGGAGTACTGCAACGCGGTGCGGATCGTGGCGTCCTCGCAGGGCGCGGTCGAGCTCTCGTTCTTCAGGTACGTGCTCGTCCCGGGCAGCAGGTACGGGTTCGGCGACTCGGTCTTCTCGTCGACCGACGCGTACAGGCCGTCCTCCAGCGCGGCCGCGGCGACCACCAGCTTGAACGTCGACCCCGGCGGCAGCGCCTGCTTCAGGGCCCGGTTCGTGGTCGGCGCGTCCTTGTCCCCGGCCAGGGTCTTCCACGCCTTCGCGTCCGAGGAGCCCGAGCCGCTGATCGTCGACGGGTCGTACGACGGGGTCGACACCATGCCGAGGATCTTCCCGGTGTCCGGGTCGATCGCGACGGCGGCGCCCTTCTTGTCGCCGAGCGCCCGGTACGCCGCCTTCTGCACCGCCGGGTCGATGGTCGTGACCACGTCACCGGGATCGGAGTGCTTGCCGGTGAGCGTGTCCAGCGGGTTCTTCAGCCGGGTGTCCGTGCCGTCGAGCACGCCCTGATAGATGGACTCCAGCTGAGTGGAGCCGTACACCTGCGACGTGTAGCCGGTCACCGCCGAGTACAGCGAGCCGTCCGTGTAGGTCCGCTTGTACGCGAGGTCGCTCGAAGCCCCGGTCTTCGTGGAGCCTGTCACCGCCTTCCCGCCCACGATGATGTCGCCCAGCGGGTAGCCGTACTGCTCGATGGCCTTCCGCCGGTTCTTGTCACTGTCCGCGAGGGCCTGGCCTTCGTAGAACTGCACCCATGTCGCCCTGGCCAGCAGAACGAGTATGAGCAGCAGCGTGAAGACCGAGGCGCGCCTGATCGTCTTGTTCATCCCGCAGAGAAGACGAGCGGCCCGGAGCATTTCGTTCCGATCGTCCTGCTTTTCTCAGGAACCTCTCACGATCCGCGCCCGGCGGGGGAGGGGTCCTACAGGCGACGCGTGGCGAGGGTCAGCCGGTCCCTGGCGTCGAACAGGGCGTCCTTCACCATCTGCTCGTGCGCGGGTGTGAGCCGCGCCACCGGCACCGAGCACGAGATGGCGTCGCGGGCGGGGGTCCGGTAGGGGATCGCCACTCCGAAGCAGCGCAGCCCCAGCGTGTTCTCCTCCCGGTCCACGGCGAACCCCTGCTCCCGCACGAGGTGCAGCTCCTCGATGAGCTTCTCGCGGTCGGTGATCGTGTGCTCGGTCAGCGCGGGGAGCGTCTCGGGGAGCATCTTGCGGACCTGCTCGTCGGTGTGCGTGGCGAGCAGCGCCTTGCCGAGCGAGGTCGAGTGCGCGGGCAGCCGCCGTCCCACCCGCGTGAAAGGCCGCAGGTAGTGCTGCGACTGCCGGGTGGCGAGATAGACGACGTTCGTCCCGTCGAGCCGCGCGAGGTGGATGGTCTCGGTGGTGTCGTCGGAGAGCCGGTCGAGGGTGGGCCGGGCCGCGGCCACGACCTCGTCGCCGTCGATGTACGAGGTGCCCACGAGCAGGGCCCGCACTCCGATCCCGTACCGCGTCCCGGTCGCGTCGGTCTCCACCCAGCCGAGCTCGACGAGCGTACGAAGGAGCATGTAGAGGCTCGACTTCGGATACCCGACGGCCTCCTGCACCGCGGCCAGCGAGTGCATTCCGGGGCGGCCGGCGAAGTACTCGAGCAACTCCACCGTCCGTACCGCGGACTTCACCTGCGCACCGCCCGCAGCGGCCCCCGTCTCGCCAGCCGACATCGCCCTTGACCCCTTCGTTCGACGAGAAATAGTCTCCGTAGAGTTCATCATCAGAGACAGCGTTCAGTATATCGAACGACCCTCGGGGCTCGTCCGGCGAGCCGCGAGAAAAGCTGGAGGAATTCGCCGTGGCAGCAGCACCAGTCTGGAGTGTGGACCCCCGAACCGGGAAGCAGCGGGAGCAGGTTGCGACCGAGGCCACCGCCCAGGAGGTCGACCAGGCGGTCCGCGCCGCGCACGAGGCGCGCGGCGCGCTCGCCGACCGCACCGTCCGCGCCGCGTTCCTGCGCACGGCGGCCGACCTGCTCGACGAGGCCAAGGACCACCTGGTCGAGGCGGCCGACGCGGAGACGGCCCTCGGCCCGGTCCGCCTCACCGGTGAACTGGCGCGCACCTGCTTCCAGTTGCGCGCCTTCGCGACCATCGTCGACGAGGGCGCCTTCCTCGGCGTCGTCATCGACCACCCGGACGACACGGCGACGCCGCCGATCCCGGACCTGCGCCGCTACAAGATCCCGCTCGGTGTCGTCGCGGTCTACTCGGCGTCGAACTTCCCGTTCGCCTTCTCCGTCCCCGGCGGCGACACGGCGAGCGCCCTCGCGGCGGGCTGCCCGGTCGTGGTCAAGGCCCACCCGGACCACCCGGCGACGTCCGAGCTGGTCGCGTCGGTGATCCGTCGCGCGGCCACCCAGCACGGCATCCCGGAGTCGGTCCTCGGCCTGGTGCACGGCTTCGAGGCGGGCGTCGAGCTGGTCAAGCACCCGCTGATCGCGGCGGCGGGCTTCACGGGCTCGGTCCGCGGCGGCCGCGCGCTGTTCGACGCGGCGTCGTCCCGCCCCACCCCGATCCCGTTCCACGGCGAGCTGGGCTCGCTGAACCCGGTGGTGATCACCGAGGCGGCGGCCGCCGAGCGCCCGGACCAGATCGGTACGGGCCTCGCGGGCTCCATGACCCTGGGCGTCGGCCAGTTCTGCGTGAAGCCGGGCCTGGTCTTCGCGCCGCGGGGCGAGGCCGGCGACACCCTGCTCAAGTCCCTCACGGCGGCGGTCAGCGACACCGCGGCGGGCGTCCTGCTCGACCACCGCATGCGGGACAACTTCGTCGCGGGCGTCGCCGAGCGCGCCCAGCTGCCCGACGTCGAGGCGCCGGTCACGCCGGGCGCGGGCGGCGAGCACACGGTCAGCCCCGGCTTCCTCACGGTCCCCGCGGCGCGCCTCGCCGTCGAGGGCACGGAGCACGACCTGCTCCTGGAGGAGTGCTTCGGCCCGGTCACCGTCGTCGCCCGCTACGAGACGGCGGACGAGATCACGGCGGTCCTCTCCCGACTCCCCGGCAACCTCACGGCGACGGTCCAGCTGTCCTCGACCGAGGCCGCAGGCGAGGGCCGCGGCACCGAGATCCTCGCGGAGCTCACCCCGCTCGCGGGCCGCGTCCTGGTCAACGGCTGGCCGACCGGCGTGGCCGTGGCCCCGGCCCAGCACCACGGCGGCCCGTACCCGGCGACGACCTCCACCTCCACGTCGGTCGGCGGCACGGCGATCGAGCGCTGGCTGCGCCCGGTCTCGTACCAGACGACCCCGGAGGCACTGCTCCCGCCGGAGCTGCGCGACGACAACCCGCTGGGCCTGCCCCGCCGCTACAACGGCCGACTGGAAATCTGAGCCATGGACCTTCGACTCCCCGAGCTCCCGTTCCCGCTGCGCAGCTACGGCCCCGACGGACAATGGTCGTACGAAAAGGGCACGCTCACCGGCTGGGCGGGCCCGCGGCAGGACCGCTTCGTCCCGCCGACCGGCGACGCCCTCGAACCCGCCTCCGACGCACCCCGGCTGCTCGGGGCGCCGGAGGGCGACTTCCAGCTGATCGCACGGGTCACGGTCGGTTTCGCGGCGGCGTTCGACGCGGGTGTCCTCTACCTCCACGTCGGGGACCGGGAGTGGGCGAAGCTCTGCTTCGAGCGCTCCCCGGACGAGCCGACGATCTGCACGGTGGTCACCCGGGGCCACTCCGACGACGCGAACGCGTTCGTCGTCCCCGGCTCCACCGCGTGGCTGCGCGTCAGCCGCACGGGCTCGGCCTTCGCCTTCCACGCGTCGACCGACGGCGAGACGTGGACCTTCATCCGCATCTTCTCCCTGGGGGACGAGAAGTCGGCGGCGGCGGCGATGGTCGGCTTCCTGGCGCAGTCCCCCGTAGGGGAGGGCTGCGTGGTCACGTACGACCACATCGAATTCCGCCCGAACTGGCCCCAGGCCCTCAGAGACGGCTCCTGACGGACCGAGGCACTCCACGGGGGCACCCGCGACACGACGTGAGGGGACGTGTCGGGGTGCCCCGCAGGACTCCGCGGGAGCACGGCGCGGGAGGCCCGACATCGGTCATCCGGAAACGGCACGGCCCATCCGGCCGAGGAGGCACCCCCACACGCCCCGCCCTCACGCGGCCCGACGCCCCGGGAATGACCGGAGGCTCCATCCGGTTGTACCTGACCGCAGGACACCTCCTGCCCCGTACAGAACACACCCGGAGCGAGAACCCCCATGCGCGTCGAGATCTGGACCGACATCAACTGCCCGTTCTGCTACATCGGGAAGTCCCGGTTCGAGCAGGCCCTCGACGCCTTCCCGCACAAGGACGCCGTAGAGGTCGTGCACCGCTCCTTCGAGCTGGACCCCACGATCAAGAAGGGCGACACCGGCCCGGTCATCGCCAAGATCGCCCAGAAGTACGGCATCAGCGAGTCCCAGGCGGCCGCCAACGAGCAGGGCCTCGGTCAGCAGGCCGCGGCGCTCGGCCTGCCCTACCTCACCGAGGGCCGCGACTACGGCAACAGCTTCGACCTGCACCGCCTCCTCCACCTCGCCCACGAGAAGGGCCTCCAGGACGCCATGATCGACGCCCTGTACCGAGGCAACTTCGCGGACGAGGGCTCCGTCTTCGCCGACGACGAGCACGTCGTCCGGCTCGCCGTCGAGGCCGGCCTCGACGAGGCCGAGGTCCGAGCCGTCCTCGCGGACCCCGACGCGTACGCGGAAGCGGTCCGCGCGGACGAGCGCGAGGCGGCCGAGCTGGGTGCGACCGGCGTCCCGTTCTTCGTCCTCGACCGCAAGTTCGGCGTCTCCGGCGCCCAGCCCGCCGAGGTCTTCACCCAGGCCCTGACCCAGGCATGGGACGCCCGCTCGCCGCTGACCGTGATCGACCCGGTCACGAGCGAGGGCGGCGACGCCTGCGGCCCCGACGGCTGCGCGGTCCCGCAGGCCTGACCGAGCGGCACGCATAAGCGTCGCTGAGAGGTACTGCTCAACTATTCGCAATGGACGGGTAGTTGGCGCCGAGGCAGAGTATGGGCATGGACACCGATCTCGTCCGAGCCGAGTACACCCCCGCCACCACCTACCTGAACACCGCGAGCTCGGGCCTGCTGCCGGCCCGAGCCGCGGACGCGATGCGCGACGCGATCGTCGCCATGACCGAGGGCCGCCCCATCGACTCCCTCTTCACCGACGTGGAGGAGGCGCGGGCGGCCTTCGCCCGTATCGCGGGGGTCCCGGTGACCCGCGTGGCCACGGGCGCGTCCGTGGCGCTCTACACGGGCCTGATCGCGGCGGCGCTGCCCGAAGGGGCCGAAGTCCTCGTGGCCGAGGGCGAGTTCAGCTCCACGATCAACCCGTTCCACGTACGCGGCGACCTCAAGGTCCGCACCGTACCGCTGGAGGGGCTGGCCGAGGCGGTCCGTCCCGGCACGGCGCTCGTGGCGGTCAGCGCGGCCCAGTCGGCGGACGGCAGGATCGCCGATCTCACGGATCTGCGCACGGCCACCCGCGCCCACGGCGCCCGCCTCTACATCGACGCGTCGCAGGCGGCGGGCTGGTTCCCGCTGGCCGAGCACGCGGCGGCCGCGGACTACGTGGCCTCCGTCGCCTTCAAGTGGCTCACGTGCCCGCGGGGCGCGGTCTTCTTCATCGCTCCGGGGGACGACCGGTCCTTCGAGGCGCTCACCCCGGTCTTCGGCGGCTGGGTCGCGGGGGAGCGTCCGTGGGACAGCTGCTACGGCCCGGTCACCGAACTGGCCCGCTCCGCCCGGCGCTTCGACGAGACACCGGGCCTCGTCGCGTACGCGGGAGCACGCCGGTCCCTGGCCCTGATCGAGAAGCTGGGCCCGCAGGACATCAGGGCCCACGACCTGGCCCTGGCCGACCGCTTCCGCGCGGGCCTGGCGTCGCTCGGCCACGAGCCGATCCCGTCGCCCGGATCACCGATCGTCTCGGTCCCCGAACTGGGCGTGCGGCAACAGCGGTTGCACGAGGCGGGCATCGAACTCTCGAACCGGGCGGGCAACCTGCGCGCCTCCTTCCACCTCTACAACACGCCCCACGACGTGGACCGCCTCCTGGACGCCTTGTCCGCCTGAAGGGCGCGCCGAACCCTGGCGTCCGGGCCCGCCGGACGCTAGGAAGGCATACGAGGTGGTGGTGCAGGTGGCGCGCACGAACCCACAGAACCCCGGGCGGACGCGGACGGGAGCGGCCCCGGCGCGGGCCCCGGCAGCCGACTCCGACCTGCACCGACGCCTGGTCTACGGCGACGAGTCGGCGCTCACGGAGGCGTACGACGTCTACGGCGGCCTGGTGCGCGGGGTCGCCGTCCGGGTGACGCGCTCCACGAGTGCGGCGGACGACGTGGCGCAGGAGGTCTTCGCCCACCTGTGGGCGCGGCCCTACGCGTTCGACGCGCGCCGCGGCACGCTGCGGACGTGGCTGAGCATGCTCGCCCACCGGCGTGCGGTGGACTGGGTGCGCGGCGAGGCCCGCCACCGCAAGGCGGCCACCGCCGACGACGAGGTGCTGCACGCGATCCCGGACCTGGACCCGGGCCCCGACGAACGGGTCGTGGACCGCGAGCGCTCCCTGCTGCTCCACTCCGCGCTGGCCGAACTCCCGTTGCATCAGCGGGAGGTGGTGCACCTGGCGTACTTCGGTGGCCGTACGTACCGTGAGGCGGCGGCGGACCTGGGCATCCCCGAGGGCACGGCGAAGACCCGCCTGCGCACGGCCCTGCACCGGCTGGCCGAGACGCTGGCGGATCCGCCGGACCCGGCGTTCGGGACCCGGGCGCGAGAAAGGGGAGCGTGATGACGAGGAAAGACCACCCCCACGACCTACTGGCACCCTGGGCACTACGAGCCCTGCCACCGGAGGAAGACCGGCTGGTCCCGCACCACATGGCGGACTGCGAACAGTGCGCGGCCGAGGCGGAGCGCCTGCGCGCAACGGTGAGGATGCTGGACGGCGCCGCACCGACCGAGCGCGCGGACACCCGACTCGCGCCCCCCGAAGCCCTGTTGGCCCGAGCGCGAGCCCGACGCGCACCGGTACCCCCTACCGCCCCGCACGCGGAGCCGTACGCCGCCGCGGTCTCCGCCCTGGAGGCGCTGCTGGGCGAACTGGACGGACCGGCGGCCCCCTGGGGCACCCCCGTGATCCACGACTGGTCGGTGCAGGACACGGTCGCCCACCTGATCGCCGCCGACGAGCACCTGGCCCTGCACCTGGGCCTGCCGGCCAACGCCCCGCCCACGACGGCCCCGGCGGAGGGAACCGGCTGGCGCACGGCGTGGGCGTCCCGTACCCAGCGCGTGATCGCCCACGAAAGGGCCCGCGCCCCCGGCGACACGGTCGCGACCTGGCGCGCCCAGGCGAACGCCCTCCTCACCGCTCCCGAGGCGCACGACCCCGAACGAGCGGCCCGACCGGCGCTGTTGGTGGGAGCCAGGCTGCCGGTCGCGGACCACTTCCTGGTCCGCGCCTTCGAGACATGGATCCACGCGGACGACATCGGCCGCGCGCTGGAGCGCCCGGTGCCGCCGCCGCCCCCGGCGCATCTGTGGCGCCTGGTCCGGCTGGGCATCCGCATCCTCGGCCTGGCACTGGGCCCGCAGGCCCTGCCGGTGGCCCTCACCGTCACGGACGCCACGCGCACCACGGAGTGGATCCTGGGCTCGGAGGACGAACCGGTCCACGCCGAACTGGCCCTGGACCCGCTGGACTTCTGCTACCTCATCGGAGGCCGCACCGCCCCGGAGACGGTCTCCCGCACCACGACGGGCGACGAGGGGACGGCGCGCACGTTCCTGGACCGGGCCTCTCGCCTGGCCTGGCTCTGAACAGACGTGGGGCGGGGCCACAAGGCCCCGCCCCACGTCACCCACGTACGGACGTCACGTCACCGGAGTGAAGTCCCGAGCCCCGATGAACTCGGGCCGCCGCACAGGCGCCGCGAACGGCTCCACCGCGGTGTTCTCCACGCTGTTGAACACGATGAAGACGTTGCTGCGCGGGTACGGGGTGATGTTGTCCCCGGAGCCGTGCATCGCGTTGCAGTCGAACCAGGTCGCCGACCCCGCCTTGCCGGTGAAGAGGCGGATGCCGTGCCGGTCGGCGAACTTGGTGAGGGCGTCGTCCGACGGGGTGCCGGCGTCCTGCATCTGGAGCGACTTCTTGTAGTTGTCCTTCGGCGTCTCGCCCGCGCAGCCGAGGAACGTCTTGTGCGAGCCGGGCATGATCATGAGCCCGCCGTTGGTGTCGTAGTTCTCCGTCAGGGCGATGGAGACGGACACCGTGCGCATGTTCGGCAGGCCGTCTTCGGCGTGCCAGGTCTCGAAGTCCGAGTGCCAGTAGAACCCCGAGGCCCCGAAGCCCGGCTTGACGTTGATCCGCGACTGGTGGACGTAGACGTCCGAGCCGAGGATCTGCCGGGCCCGGCCCACGATCCGCTCGTCGCGGACCAGGTTCGCGAAGACCTCGCTGATCTTGTGCACCTCGAACACGGAGCGCACGTCCTGGGACGTCGGCTCGACGATCGAGCGCTCGTCGGCCTTGATCGCGGGATCCGTGATCAGCCGGTTCAACTCGGCCTGGTACGTGCCGATCTCGTCCGGACCGATCAGCTCCTCGATCGCGAGGAAGCCGTCCTGCTCGAAGGCGGTGAGGTCCGACTGGCGGATCGGACCGCGCGCGCCCGGCGGCGACCAGACGACCGGGTCGATCCGCGGGGTCGCCACCTCCGAGGTGCCGCGGGTCGGGTACAGATCGGTGCGTGTCTCCGTGCTCATCAGGCTCAGGCCTCCTCGGTCAGCAGCGGGTAGACGCCGTTCTCGTCGTGGTCCTCCCGTCCGGTCACGGGAGGGTTGAACACGCATACGCAGCGGAAGTCGGTCTTCGGGCGCAGGGTGTGGCGCTCGTGGCCGTTCAGGAGGTACATCGTGCCCGGCTCGATCCAGTGCTTCTCCCCGGTCTCCCGGTTCTCGAGCTCGGCCTCGCCCTCGACGCACAGCACGGCCTCGATGTGGTTGGCGTACCACATGTCGGTCTCCGTGCCCGCGTAGAGGATCGTCTCGTGCAGTGAGAAGCCGACCTTCTCCTTGGCCAGGACGATGCGCTTGCTCTCCCAGGTGCCGGTCGCCGACTTCACATGCCGGTCGGTGTTCTCGATCTCCTTGAACGAACGGACGATCACGGTGAGTTGCTGCCTTTCGTATCTACGTCGTGAGGGTGCCGCCTGCGCCGGTGAGGGCGCGTCAGACGGTCTCGCGCACGGCCCGGGTGAGCGTGCGCAGCCCCTCTTCCAGCTCGTCGGGAGTGATCGTCAGTGCCGGAAGCAGCTTGACGACCTCGCTCTCGGGGCCGGAGGTCTCGATGAGCAGGCCGAGTTCGAAGGCCCGCTTGGCGACCTTGTTCGCCCGCTCCTTGTCACGGAACTCGAAGCCCCAGACCATGCCGCGGCCGCGGTACTCGACGATCTCCTCGGAGTACTCGGCGCGCAGCGCGGCGAGGGTCTCCTCGATCTGCTCGCCGCGGGCCAGGGTCTGCTTCTCCATGGCCGGACCGTCGGTCCAGTACGTCTCCAGGGCGGCGGCGGCCGTCACGAACGCGGGGTTGTTGCCGCGGAACGTGCCGTTGTGCTCGCCCGGCTCCCAGATGTCGAGCTCCGGCTTGAACAGGCACAGGGACATAGGAAGCCCATACCCGCTGATGGACTTCGAAACGGTCACGATGTCCGGTGTGATGCCCGCCTCCTCGAAGGAGAAGAACGCACCGGTGCGGCCGCAGCCCATCTGGATGTCGTCGACGATCAGGAGCATGTCCCAGCGCTCGCACACGTCGGCGAGCTTGCGCAGCCACTCGGCGCGGGCCACGTTGATGCCGCCCTCGCCCTGGACCGTCTCGACGATCACGGCCGCCGGGGTGTTCAGACCCGAGCCGGAGTCCTCCAGGAGACGCTCGAACCAGATGAAGTCGGGCGTCCGGCCGTCGAGGTAGTTGTCGAACGGCATCGGGGTGCCGTGCACCAGCGGGATGCCGGCGCCGGCCCGCTTGAAGGCGTTGCCGGTGACGGCGAGCGAGCCGAGCGACATGCCGTGGAAGGCGTTCGTGAACGACACGATCGACTCGCGGCCCTTGACCTTGCGGGCCAGCTTCAGCGCGGACTCGACCGCGTTGGTGCCCGTCGGGCCCGGGAACATGACCTTGTACGGCAGGTCGCGCGGGCGCAGGATGATGTTCTGGAACGACTCCAGGAAGTTGCGCTTCGCCGAGGTCGACATGTCGAGCCCGTGCGTGACGCCGTCGCGCTCCAGGTAGTCGATCAGGGCGCGTTTCAGCACGGGGTTGTTGTGGCCGTAGTTGAGTGACCCGGCGCCCGCGAAGAAGTCCAGGTACTCGTGGCCGTCCTCGTCGTACATACGGCTGCCCTGGGCCCGGTCGAAGACGGTGGGCCAGCCGCGGCAGTAGCTGCGCACCTCCGACTCAAGGGTCTCGAAGACGCTCAGGTCCGGCTGGGTGATGGTCACAGCAAATGCTCCTCTAGGGAGGGGAGTTGAGGGGGGTTGAAGGAGAGGGGGGTGGGGGGCTGGGCTAGGGCGCGAGCGGCCCGATGGTGTACAGCTCCTCGGGCAGGTGCCCGTCGTCGGGGAACAGTCCCGCGTCGAACAGGACCGTGCGTTCCACACCGGCCCCGTGCCGGCGGGCGTACGACAGGAACAGCGCCTGGGAGGCGGAGTTGTCCGGCGTGATGGTCGTCTCGACGGTGCTGACCGGCCGTCCGGCGCCGAGCACCTTGGCGGTCAGTCCGTCCAGAAGTTCTCCGGCGAGTCCGCGCCCGCGGTGGGCGGCGTCCACGGCGACCTGCCACACGACCAGCGTGTGCGGCCGCTCCGGTCGGATGTATCCGGTGACGAAGCCGGCGACCTCGCCCGTCTCGTCGCGGGCCACGACCGAGGTGCCCGCGAAGTCGCGGCACCACAGCAGATAGCTGTACGACGAGTTCAGGTCGAGCACCTTCGAGTCACGTGCGATACGCCAGATCGCGGCCCCGTCGGCCACGCCGGGATGGTCGAGCTGGAATTGCGCTTGTGCGGCGGTCATGCGAATTGAATTTACCGAGCAATTTCTGGAATTGCATCTGGGGCAGGGGTTACGTACGCGGTCGATCTGTGTTATCGCGCGGGCGGGAGCGTGCGCGCGAGATGTCCACGATATGCCCTGTTTTGTACGTCAGATAACGGGCAAAAGTCGTCGCTTGTGGAGTACGTCACAAGCCCGTAACCCGTCCGGCACTCGTCCGAATTACGGCGATTCCCGTTGTTGAAATCTTAGTGTTTACGCCCCGGGAAAGCGGGCAGAAGCAATACGGGAAGCTGCCCCTCATAAACAATAGGGAAATTCTTTGGGGAATAAGAAAGGCGCCGTCCTCGAAAGGACGGCGCCCCTGTGTGGTGCGAAAAACTTCGGGAATGAGTCGGGAAGGCCGGGCGATTACGCCCAGGCCGCCGCCACGGCCTTGCGCGCGCCCTCCAGGTCGACCTCGAACCCGGCCTCCGCGAGCGCGCCGCCGAGCGCGGCGAGCGAGGACTGCACGACGCCGCGCGTGGCCTGCGGACCGTAGTGGTTGACCCGGATCATCTCCGCGGCCAGCGCCCCGCCCCCGGCGACCAGCGGAAGCACCGGGTCCACGGAGAGCGCCTTCGCGACCAGCTCACGGGCGTCGGTCCCGGCCGGCGCGCGCAGCGTCGTGGCGACGGGCGCGGCGTCCCGGGCCGCGTGGACGTACGGCTCGAGACCGCCGCCCAGGGCGAGCGCGCCCGCGCGGGTCGCCGCGGCGGCGCTCGCGTGCCGCGCCATCACCGCGTCCAGTCCCTCGCTCTCGATCCGGTCCACGCACGCTTCGAGGGCGAGCATCTCCAACTGCGCGGGGGCGTGCAGCAGCGCCTTCCTGCCGCCGTCGATCCAGCGCTGCTTCCAGTCGAGCAGCGACAGGTACGAGTGGCGCGGCGCCTGCGGGTTCGCGGCCATCCGCTCCCACGCCCGCGCGCTCACGGACACGGCCGAGACGCCGGCCGGGCCGCCCATCGCCTTCTGCGCGCCGATGACGCACAGGTCCACGCCCCACGCGTCCGGCAGCACCGGCTCGGCGGCGACGGAGGCCACCGCGTCCAGGTAGAACAGCGCGCCGTGCTCCCGCACGACCTCGCCGATCTCCGCGACGGGGTTGGTGTTGCCGGTCGCGGCCTCCGCGTGCACGAGCGACACGAAGTCGATCTCCGGGTGCTCGGCGAACGCCTCCCGCACCTGCTGCGCCGTCACAGCGGTGTGGAACGGGACGGCCAGGTCGTGCACCGTGGCACCGCAGTCGCGCAGCCAGTCGCCGAAGGTCTGCCCGTACGGACCGGTGATCACGTTCAGGGCGACGGTGCCGGGCCCCGCCGCCCCGCGGATGGCGCCCTCCAGCGGCAGCAGCGCCTCGCCCTGCATGATCACCACGTCCTGGGACGTGGCGGAGGTGCCCATGAGACGGGCCACGCGGTCCTCGATGGAGGCGAAGTGCTCGGCGCTCAACGGGGCCAGATCGAGAAACGGATGCGTCACGGTGGTGCTCTCTTCACTCATGGGTTCGTCAGGTGTTCGCCAGGTGCCCGTCAAGGCATGCCGCTGACGAGCGTACCCACCCCTCTCATAGGCTTCGTCCATGACTGAGCTGAGCCGGCCCGGGGTGCTGCACGTGAAGGGGCGGGTCCTGGCCGGGCCCGACGACGTACGCGACGAACTGTGGGTGGTCGACGGGCGGATCACGTACGACCGGCCGGTGGGCGCCGGCCACGACGTGACCACCGTCGAGGGCTGGACCCTGCCGGGCCTGGTCGACGCGCACTGCCACGTCGGCCTCGGCACCCACGGTCCCGTGCCCGCCGAGGAGGCCGAGAAGCAGGCGCTGACCGACCGCGACCACGGCACGCTGCTGCTGCGCGACGCCGGATCGCCCTCCGACACCCGCTGGGTCGACGACCGCGAGGACCTGCCGCGCATCATCCGCGCGGGCCGGCACATCGCCCGTACACGCCGCTACATCCGCGGCTTCGCCCACGAGATCGAGCCCGAGGACCTCGTCGCGTACGTCGCCCAGGAGGCCCGGCGCGGCGACGGCTGGGTCAAGCTCGTCGGCGACTGGATCGACCGCTCCACCGGGGACCTGGGCGCCTGCTGGCCGCGCGGGGCAGTGGAGGCGGCGATCGCCGAGGCGCACCGGCTGGACGCCCGCGTCACGGCCCACTGCTTCGCCGAGGAGTCACTCCGGGACCTCGTCGAGGCGGGCATCGACTGCGTCGAGCACGCCACCGGCCTGACCGACGACCTGATCCCGCTCTTCGCGGAGCGCGGCGTCGCCATCGTCCCCACGCTGGTCAACATCGCCACGTTCCCGCAGCTCGCGGCGGGCGGCGACGAGAAGTTCCCGCGCTGGTCGGCCCATATGCGACGCCTGCACGCGCGCCGCTACGAGACGGTCCGCAACGCCTATGACGCCGGTATCCCGGTGTACGTGGGCACGGACGCGGGCGGCTCACTGGCGCACGGCCTGGTGGCCGGGGAGGTCGCCGAACTGGTGAAGGCCGGGATCCCGCCGGTCGAGGCGCTCTCGGCGACGGCCTGGGGCGCGCGGGCGTGGCTGCGCCGGCCGGGTCTGGACGAGGGCGCGTCGGCGGACCTGGTCGTCTACGGGGCGGACCCCCGGACCGACGTCGGCGTACTGGCGGCACCGCGCCGGATCGTGCTGCGGGGCAGGGTGGTGGGCTGAGGCGCCCCGTCGCCGGGCGCGGTGAACCGGGCCCGGCGGTACGGGGGTTGACGCAGCGTGACCCGGCGTCATCGCTGCTCGTTGCACACAATTCGCCTGCGCCCGCGCTGTCGACCGGCGTGCGCGGCAACAGAGGGGCGAGAGGGAACACGCGAGCCAACAGATTCGAAGAGATGCGCGGAAACCCCCCTTTGGGGTGAACTGACGCCTGGTTGCCGCCTGTTCACTCTCAGTGCGTAAAGATTCCCTCGTTGACGACCGGTGGATGCCTGTCGGCGGCGCCGCGCGATGTCCCCATGGCGTGGCCGTCCGGCGGCATCCGCCGATCGCGTACGTCTCATTCATCCGACGGTCCCTGTCCCGGCCCGTCCTCTCCTGGGGGTCCCACCAGCATGCCCAGCTCCACCTTCACCGCCGCCGCCCTGCGCACGCCCGCCCGCCGCCTCGCCGCGACGGCCGTGGCGACCGCGCTCGCCGCGGGCCCGGTCGTCCTCGGCGCCGCAGGACCGGCGGCCGCCACCGGCGACCACGGCGGCACGTCCAGCGCGGTCGTGCTCCGCACCGGCCTGGACGTCTCCCTCCTGAACAAGACCGTGAACGTCCCGCTCAAGGTCGCGCTGAACGAGGTGCAGGCCCCCGCGAGCGCCGAGAAGACCGCGCTGACCGTGAAGCTGGACGGCGTGGACGGCGGGCAGCCGTTCAGCGTGCTCCAGGCCGACGTGGCCAAGGCGCGGGCCACGGTCGACGACCACAAGGCGGAGGGCTTCACCCAGCTCGTCCACGCCAAGGTGCACGTCCCCGGCCTGCCGCTGCTCTCCCTCATCGAGGTCGACCAGGTCACGTCGAAGGCCCTGTGCGAAGCGGGCAAGAAGCCGGTCGCCGAGTCGAACCTGCTGGGTTCCGTCACCGTCCTCGGCAAGAAGGTCACGCTGAGCGCGGGCGGCACGACCGAGGTCAAGGTCCCCGGCGTCGGCGAGGTGACGCTCGGCCTCTCCCACACGTCGACGACCTCGACGACGGCCGCGGCGTCCGCCCTCCAACTGAAGGTCTCCGTCAACCCGTTGAAGCTGAACGTGGCGGAGGTCAACGGCGAGGTGACGCTGGCCGGTGCCACCTGTGAGGCCCCGAAGGCCGCGGCGTCGGTGCCGCCCGCATCCCCGAAGCCCGCCGACGACGTGAAGCCGCAGGGCGCCAAGGCCGACAAGCCGGTCGCCGCCCAGCAGGCCGCGGCCAAGGGCGACCTGGCGGAGACGGGCGGCAGCTCGGTCACCCCGTACATCGCCGGGGGCGCGATCGTCCTCCTCGTGGCGGGCGGCGGCGCGGTGGGGATGGCCCGCCGGGGCCGTTCGCGCGCCTGACGCGACTGATGTGAGGGGGGGAGGAGCGGGCCGGTGCGCACACGAGCACCGGCCCGCTTCGCGTTGCCGCTCCCGGCCACCGCTCCGCGGAGCCGCTCTCCACGGATCTTCTGAATGACCGCTTCCGCAGATACGTTCGATTCTCATGGATAACACGCGTGACACGACGGCTTCTCTGTACGAGACCATCGGCGGAGCCCCCGCGGTGTCGACGGTGGTCGACCTCTTCTACGACAAGGTCCTCGCGGACGAGACGCTGGCCCCGCACTTCCGTGACACGGACCTCGTGGCCCTGAAGGCGCACCAGCGCACGTTCATCACGGTGGCCCTGGGCGGTCCCGCCGCGTACAAGGGCCGCCCGCTGCGCGAGGCGCACGCCCAACTGTCCCTGAAGGGCGAGGACTTCGACCGCGTGGTGACCCACCTCGCCGGCTCCCTGGCGGAGGCGGGGGTCCCGGAGTCGACGATCGCCGAGATCGCCGGACACCTCGTCCCGCTGAAGCCCGAGGTGACGGGCGCACCCCGGTAGGCGTGCAGCCCGGCACGGGTGAGGGGCCGCACCCCGGTAGGCGTGCAGCCCGGCACGGGTGAGGGGCATCCATCCGGAACGGCTGCCGCCCCTCACCCGCCCTGACGCCTCACCCCCGCAGGACGGCCTCCAGGGCGCCGACGAACCGCTCGCTCGTCGCCCGGTCCCGCACCGCGATCCGCACCCGGTCCGCCCCGAGCCCCGGGAACGTGTCGCCGCGCCGCACGGCGAACCCCGCCCCCGCAGCCGCTCCCGCACGGCGTGCGCGTCCGGCACCCGCACCAGCACGAACGGCCCCTCCGCGGGCCCGGTCACGGCCACCCCGTACGACCCCAACGCCTCCAGCAGGCCGACGAGGTACTCCCGGTCGGCCGCCACCGAGACGGCCGCCTCCGCGGCCTCCTCGACTCCCCGCACCGACACGCACGCCTGCGCCGCCACGAGCGCCGGCGACGACACCGGCCACAACGGCTGCGCCCGCTCCAGGGCCGCGATGATCTCCGGCTCGGCCAGCACGTACCCGATGCGCAGCCCGGCGAGACCCCAGGTCTTCGTCAGGCTCCGCAGCACCACGAGACCCGGTACGTCCGTCCGCCCGGCCAGCGACTCCCGCTCACCCGGCACCGCGTCCATGAACGCCTCGTCGACCACGAGCACCCGCCCGGGACGGGCGAGCCGCGCCACCGCACCGGCCGGATGCAGCACGGACGTCGGATTGGTCGGGTTCCCCACGACCATCAGGTCGGCGTCGTACGGCACGAGTCGCGGATCGAGCCGGAACCCGTCCTCCTCCCGCAGCAGCACCCGCCCCACCGCGTGCCCGGCGTCCGCCAACGCGGCTTCCGGCTCGGTGAACTGAGGGTGCACGACCACGGGTCGCCGCACCCTGAGCGCCCGCGCCAGCAGCACGAACGCCTCCGCCGCGCCGGACGTCAGGAGCACCCGCTCCACCGGCACCCCGTGCCGCGCCGCCACCGCCGCCCGCGCCGCCCGCCCGTCCGGATAGGTGGCGAGCCCGTCGAGCGACGACGCGATGTGCTCGCGCAGCCACTCCGGAGGCGTGCCGGTGCGCACGTTCACCGCGAGATCCGTCAACTTCTCGCCGTCGTCCCGTACTTCGGCGTCTCCGTGGTGCCGCAGATCCGGGCCGCCGACCGGGGCCGGCGCCGCGACGGGAGCCGCGAGGAGCACCTCCACCTCGGGGTGCGCCGCGCTCCACCCCTCCGCCTGCGCCGCGGCCCGGTCCACGACGCGCGCCTCGTACGCCTCGTACGCCTCGTACGGGAGGGTGACGATCCGTCGCGCGCCGAGTGCCGCGCACCGGTCGAGCCCCGACGGCACGTCGGGCGCCGCGCCCGACACGAAGGCGACCTCGACGCCCGCGAAGCCGCTGCCCTCCCACAACAGCCGCGCGGCGGCGCAGAGTTCGGCGTTCGCGGCGGGATCGGCGGCGCCGCGCCCCACGAGCAGCACCGTCACATCGGCCCGGTCGGCCGGTGTACGGCCACCGCCGCCCAGGACGTCGTCGAGCCGCTGCTCCAGGGCGGCGAGCAGGGCCGGGGCGGGTGTGTGCACAGGACGTGTCTCCTTGGGAGGAAGCCAGACAGAGAGGACCGGACAGAGGAACCGGACAAGGGACCAGGCAGAGGGGCCCGTAGAGGGGGCCGAGAGGACAGAGGGACCAGACAGAGGGGGCCCGAGAGGACAGAGGGGCCAGGCAAGAGGGGCGGGGAACCGAAAGAAACCCGGACGGGAAGCGCCGCCGCGCCGGAAGCTATCCGCTCCGTGCCACCGCACACGTCACCCGCCCCGGCCCCCCGCCCGCCCCCGGCGAGACCCGCTTCGGGACGAGCAGCACGCCCCCGAACGCGAGCGCCGCCGCCTCGGCGACGGACGGGGTGCCGACGGCCGCGCGGACCAGGTCCGAGGGTGCGGCACCGGCACGGCGACGAGCCGTGCCGCGTCGAACGCCACCAGTGGCGCACCGAGCAGCTGCGCCGCCCGCACGATCCCGGGCTCGTGCCGCTTGCCCTCGACCGTCGCGAACGCCACGACGTCCCCCGGCCCCGCCCCGGCCTCGGCCAGCACCGAACGGACCAGCCCGAGGACCTCCTCGGCGCTCACCCCGGCGCGGGCGCCGACACCGACGACCACGGCGTCCGGGTGGTGTCGGATGTGCGCCGGGACCGTCGGATGCGTTAGCAAGGGCCCATGGCGGTGTTCGTGGCGCTCGGCGCCTTTGTGATGACCCTGGTCGGCGGCTGGACCGCGAGGAGGGTCACCGACCGGCGCCATCTGGTGCTCGGGCTCGCGGGCGGGCTGATGCTCGGCGTGGTCGGCCTCGACCTGCTCCCTGAGGCGCTCGAAGCGGCGGGCGGCCCGGTCTTCGGGGTGCCCGCCGCGCTGCTGCTGTTCGTCGCCGGGTTCCTCGCCGCCCACGTCCTCGAACACCTCCTCGCCCAGCGCCAGGCCGCCCACGGCGCCGCCGAGCACGACGGCCGGGCCCCCGAGGTGGGCCTCACGGCGGCGTCGGCGATGGTCGGGCACAGCCTGATGGACGGCATGGCGATCGGCGCCGCGTTCCAGGTCGGCGGCGGCATGGGCCTCGCCGTGGCGCTCGCGGTGATCGCGCACGACTTCGCCGACGGCTTCAACACGTACACGATCACGCGGCTGTACGGGAACGCCCGCCGCAAGGCGATGATGATGCTCTTCGCCGACGCGGTGGCGCCCGTCGTGGGCGCGGCCTCGACGCTCCTGTTCACCATTCCGGAGCAATTGCTCGGCGGCTATCTGGGCTTCTTCGGCGGCGTGCTGCTCTATCTGGCCGCCGCGGAGATCCTGCCGGAGGCCCACCACGACCACCCGGCCCGCTCGACACTGGCGTGCACGGTCGCGGGCGCGGCGTTCATCTGGCTCGTGGTGGGCCTGGCCGGCTGAGCTCACGGGGTGCCGCACCGGTCCACGAGGCGCCGGGCGATGTCCGGCCTCGCCGCCCAGTGCGTGTGCAGATAGCTGGCGTGCACGCCCCCCTGCACGAAGCCCTCGACGCGCGGCGTCGGCAGCCGCATGCCCCACGCGGGCGTCGGCCCCGCACCCGGTTCGAGGACGGTGCGGTGGAACTCGTGCCCGCGCAGCCGGGCCCCGGCCGGGGCGAGCGCGCTGTCGGTCAGGGCGACCGCGTCCCGGTAGCCCAGGGTGAGGCGCCCCGACATCGTCGCGTCCGCGTCCAGGACCCCGCACATGTCCTTGCCGTCGAGCGAGCGGGACAGGTAGAGCAGGCCCGCGCATTCGGCCAGCACGGGGGCGCCCGAGCCCGCCAGCGCGGCGATGGACTTGCGGAGCTGTTCGTTGTCCGACAGTTCGGGGGCGTAGACCTCGGGGAAGCCGCCGCCGATCACCAGGGCCGCGGCGCCTTCCGGGAGCTGTTCGTCGTGCAGCGGGTCGAAGGGGACCACCTCGGCGCCCGCCGCCCGCAGGAGCTCGGTGTGTTCGGCGTAGGAGAAGGTGAAGGCCGCGCCGCCCGCCACCGCCACGATCGGCCGCGACGCGGTGACCGGCACCGCCGCCTCCGCTTCCGTCTCCGCGGGGCCGGCGCCCACGGCTGCGCGTCCAGTGGCGGAGCCGTCCTCGCCAGGGCCAGCAGGCCCTCCAGGTCGCAGCCCTCGCGCACCATCGCCGCCGCGGCCCGCACCGAGTCCACGGCCTCCGCGCTGCGCTCCGCCACCGGCACGAGGCCCAAGTGCCGTGACGGCGTGGCCACCTGAGGCGTCCGGCGCAGCGACCCGAACACCGGGACCCCGACCTCCTCCAGCGCCTCGCGCAGCACCTGCTCGTGCCGCTCGGAGCCCACCTTGTTCAGGATGACGCCCGCCAGCCGCACCTGCGGGTCGAACGACGCGAAGCCGTGCACGAGCGCCGCCACCGACCGCGACTGCGACGAGGCGTCCACGACGAGGACGACCGGCGCCTTCAGCAGCTTCGCCACATGCGCGGTCGAGGCGAGCTCACCCTCGCCCGACACTCCGTCGAAGAGGCCCATCACGCCTTCCACGACGGCGAGTTCACACCCGGCCGCGCCGTGCGCGAACAGCGGCGCGACCAGCTCGGGGCCGCACATGTACGCGTCGAGATTGCGGCCGGGACGCCCCGTCGCGAGCGCGTGGTAGCCCGGGTCGATGTAGTCGGGCCCGACCTTGTGCGGCGACACGGCGAGCCCGCGCTCGGCGAACGCGGCCATCAGGCCCGTCGCCACGGTCGTCTTGCCGGACCCGGACGCGGGCGCGGCGACGACGAGCCGGGGCACGTCGGTGGTCACCACTCGATGCCTCGCTGGCCCTTCTGACCCGTGTCCATCGGGTGCTTCACCTTCGACATGTCGGTCACCAGATCGGCGAACTCGACCAGTTTCTCCGGGGCGTTGCGCCCCGTGATGACCACGTGCTGCGTCCCCGGCCGGTCGCGCAGCACCTGCACGACCTCGTCGACGTCGATCCAGCCCCAGTGCATCGGGTACGCGAACTCGTCGAGCACGTACAGCTTGTACGTCTCGGCCGCCAGGTCGCGCTTGACCTGCTCCCAGCCCTCGCGCGCCTTCTCCTCGTTGTCGGCCTGCTCGTCCCGCTGCACCCAGGACCAGCCCTCGCCCATCTTGTGCCAGTCGACGGTGCCGCCCTCGCCGGAGGCGCCGAGCACCTTCAGCGCGTTCTCCTCGCCGACCTTCCACTTCGCCGACTTGACGAACTGGAACACCCCGATCGGCCATCCCTGGTTCCAGGCGCGCAGCGCCAGCCCGAAGGCCGCCGTCGACTTGCCCTTGCCGACGCCCGTGTGCACGAACACCAGCGGACGGTTGCGGCGCTGACGGGTCGTCAGCCCGTCGTCCGGTACGACACTCGGCTGTCCCTGCGGCATTAAGCGGCCCTCCTGGTGTGCTGCTGACTTCCCTGTACGTCCTTGACGAGACCGGCGATGGCGTCCGCCCGCAGCTCGTCCAACGTCACCGCCGTGCCCCCGAGATGGGTGGCGAGCTGCCCGGCGAGGCCGAGCCGCACCATGCCGCTCTCGCAGTCGACGACCACGGAGGCGATGCCCTCGGCGGCGTGCAGCCCGGCCGCCCGCCCGGCCAGCCTGACCGGCTCGGGGCCACCGGTGGCGCGCCCGTCGGTCACGACGACCATCAGCGGCCTGCGCGCCGGGTCCCGCAGCCGCTCCACCCGCAGCACCTCGTGCGCCGTGAGCAGCCCGGCCGCCAGCGGCGTACGCCCGCCGGTCGGCAGCGTCTCCAGGCGGGAAGCGGCCGCCTCCACGCTCGACGTCGGCGGCAGCGCGACCTCGGCCGCCGTGCCCCGGAACGTCACGAGCCCCACCTTGTCGCGCCGCTGGTAGGCATCGAGCAGCAGCGACAGGACGGCGCCCTTCACGGCACCCATCCGCTGCCGCGCCGCCATCGACCCCGACGCGTCGACCACGAACAGGACGAGGTTGCCCTCGCGCCCCTCGCGGGTCGCCTGCCGCAGGTCGTCGCGGCGCACCACGAGCCCGGGACCCGACCGACCGCGCGCCCGCTGGTGCGGCGCCGCGGCATGCACGGTCGCCGCCAGATGCAGCTTGGTCAGGGCACCTCGCGGGCGGGTGGCGCCCGTCGTGCGTCCGTGCGCGGTACGGGCCCGGGAGCGCCGCCCCGCCGCACCCTCGCCGAGACCCGGAACGCTCAGCATCTTCGTACGGAACGGCTCACCGGCGGAGACCGCCCGCTGCTCCCCGGCCCCGGCGGACGCGGGCGCGCCCGCGGGCGCCTCCTCGGGCTCGGGCGCCTCCTCGGGACCGTCGGCGCCGTCGGGGCGCTCGGGACCCTGCTCCGGCCCGGCCTGCGGAGGCAGCCCGCCGCCCCCGCCGTCAGGACCGGAACCACCGTCGTCGGGACCGTCGGGACCGTCCGGCTCGGGATCGGGCTCGTCGTCCGGCCCGAACTCGTCCAGCGTCTCGTCGAGCTTGTCCTCGTCGAGCCCCGGCGCGTCGAAGGGGTTGCGCCGCCTGCGGTGCGGCAGCGCGAGCAGCGCCGCCTGCCGCACGTCCTGCGCGAGCACGTCCGTGCGCCCCGCCCACGCGGCCAGCGCGGTCGCGGTACGGGCCATCACGATGTCGGCCCGCATCCCGTCGACCTCGAACGCGGCGCAGGTCGCGGCGATCTGCGTCAACGCCCCGTCGCCGAGCCGCACCTGGGGGAGCAGCTTCCGCGCGGCGACGATCCGGGCCCGTACGTCGTCCTCCTCGCCGGCCCACCGGGCGACGAAGCCCTCGGGGTCGTCGTCGTACGCGAGCCGTCGCTTGACGACCTCGACGCGCTGCGCGGGCTCCCGCGACGCGGCGACCTCCACGGTCAGACCGAACCGGTCCAGCAACTGCGGCCGCAGCTCGCCCTCCTCGGGGTTCATCGTCCCGACGAGCAGGAAACGGGCGGCGTGCCGTACGGAGACGCCCTCGCGCTCCACATAGGAGGCGCCCATGGCGGCCGCGTCGAGCAGCAGGTCGACCAGGTGGTCGTGGAGGAGGTTGACCTCGTCCACGTACAGGATCCCGCGGTGGGCGTCGGCCAGCAGCCCCGGCTCGAAGGCCTTCACGCCCTCGGCGAGCGCCCGCTCGATGTCGAGCGCGCCGACGAGCCGGTCCTCGGACGCGCCGACCGGCAACTCGACCATGCGCGCGGCCCGTCGGGCGCCGGGCGTGTCCGCGTGCGGCCCGTCGGGGCACTGCGGGTCGGGCGCCGCGGGGTCGCAGGAGAACCGGCACCCCGCGACCACGTCGACCGCGGGCACGAGCGCCGAAAGGGCCCGTACGGCGGTGGACTTGGCGGTCCCCTTCTCGCCGCGCACGAGCACACCGCCCACGGCGGGCGACACGGCGTTCAGGAGGAGGGCGAGCCGCAGATCGTCCTGACCGACGACGGCGGTGAAGGGATAAGGGGTGGCCATCAGCGGCAATCCTCCGTTGGGTCGAAGCGCCCCGACAGGGGCGCGAGGAACGGTGCGGACAACCCCACCGAACCCACACGTACAAACAGGCCACCGGGGGTCGGGGGGCGACTCCCCGCCCCCGCGCTCACGACGGCGCCCCGGGAGGAACGAACGGCAACCCGGCGGGCGCGCCCTCCTCGATCAACCGCCACAGCGCGTCCGTGTCGGCGTACCGCTCGACGAGATCCCCGAGCCGGTCGAGCTGCTCCTCCCGCAACGCCTCGAAGGACGTGTCCGGCGCGGGCACGAACCGCCGGCCGGCATCCCGGGCGACCTCCCGCAGGAACGCCCGCCGGAACCCGTCCGACTCGAGGGAGCCGTGCCAGTGCGTCCCCCAGACCGCCCCCACCCGGCACCCGTCCAGGAAACTCTCCCCGCCCAGGACCTCGGCGACCCCGTGATGGATCTCGTAGCCCTCGACGGGCTCACCCAGCGCGGCGCCGACCGGCCGTGCGAGGGTCTTCTCCACGGCGAACCGCACCCGTACGGGAAGCAGTCCGAGCCCGTCGACCACCCCGGCCCGCGACTCCACCTCGTCCTCGATGCGCTCACCGAGCAACTGGAAGCCGCCGCAGATGCCGAGCACGGGACGCCCCTCGGCGGCCCGTCGCGCCAACGCGTCCGCGAGCCCCCGCTCCCGCAGCCACGCCAGCGCCTTCACGGTCCCGCGCGTCCCCGGCACCACCACCAGATCCGCGTCGACGAGCTCCTCGGCCCGGTCCACGAACCGCACGACGACCCCCGGCTCCGCGGCCAGCGCGTCCACATCGGTGAAGTTCGACATCAGCGGCACGGCGCACACGGCGACCCGCAGCACGTCCTCGCCCACCGGCGGCGGCGCGTCCGACTCGCGCACGGTGCCCCGCAGCGAGACACGCAGACCGTCCTCCTCGTCGATGCCGAGACCGTGCTGAAAGGGGAGCACCCCGTAAGTGGGGCGCCCGGTCAGGGACTTGAGCATGTCCAGACCGGGCTCCAGAAGGCTCACGTCCCCCCGGAACTTGTTCACCAGATACCCGGCGAGCAGCTCCTGGTCCTCGGGAGCGAGCAGCGCCGTCGTACCGAAGAACGACGCGAAGACGCCACCCCGGTCGATGTCCCCGACGACGAGGACCGGCAGCCGCGCGGCGCGCGCGATGCCCATGTTGACGATGTCGGTGCGGCGCAGATTGATCTCGGCCGGCGACCCGGCCCCCTCGCAGATCACAGCGTCATGACTGCCCCGCAACTCCTCCAGGCACCCCACGACGGTGTCGAGCAGCGACGCCTGCCGGCTCCCGTGGTAGCCGCGGGCGCTCATCTCGCCCACCGGCTTGCCCATGAGCACGACCTGGCTGCTGCGGTCGCTGCCCGGCTTCAGCAGCACCGGATTCATCAGCGCGCTCGGCTCGACCCGCGCGGCCTGCGCCTGCATGGCCTGCGCGCGCCCGATCTCGGCGCCCTCGCGCGTCACGAACGAATTGAGGGACATGTTCTGCCCCTTGAACGGCGCGACCTTCACGCCCTGGCGCACCAGCCACCGGCAGATCCCGGCGGTCACGACACTCTTGCCCGCGTCGGAGGTCGTGCCCGCGACGAGCAGCCCTCCGCCCCGTCGGCCCGTCATCGCCGACCCCGCGACAGCACCCGAACACCCACACAGACTCCCCAAGCAGCCAGACCGACCCGCCGCGAAAGACGCGCGGCGCGTTCCACATCACGCACCTCGACCGGACGCCCCGGCGCGTTCAGGACAGGCCGGTGCTCGACCCTGCCCCCGTACGACAACGTGCCCCCGAGCCGCACCCCGAGCGCCCCCGCGAACGCGGCCTCGACGACCCCGGCGTTGGGGCTCGGATGCCGCCCCGCGTCCGCTCGCCACGCCCGTACGGCATCGCGCGGACGCCCCCCGGCCAGTACCGCGAGAGCGCCCGTCAGGCGAGCCCCCGGCCATCCGGCGACATCGTCGAGCCGCGCCGAGGCCCAGCCGAACCGTCGGTACCGCGCGGACTTGTGCCCGACCATCGCGTCCAGCGTGTTCACGGCACGGAAGGCGAGCAGCCCGGGGACGCCGCCCACGGCGCCCCACACCAGCGCGCCCACCACGGCGTCGGACGTGTTCTCGGCGACGGACTCCACGACGCCCCGGGCGATCCCGTCGGCGTCGAGCCCCTGCGGATCGCGCCCGCACAGCCGCGGCAGCAACTCCCGCGCCAGCTCCACGTCCCCGGCCTCCAGAGCGGACCCGACGGCCCGCGCCTCACGGCCCAGCGACGTCCCGCCCACCACGGCCCAGGTGGCGGCGGCGGTCAGCGCGACGGACGCGACGGGGAGCGGCGTACGGCACGGGAGGCGGCGGCGCCCACAGCGGCGGCACCACCGGCGCACACTACCGTGTGCAGCGCGCCCCACCCGCGATGGTCCCGCCACAGCCGACGCTCGACGGCGCCCGCCACCCGCCCGAACCCGGCGACGGGATGCCCACGACGCGGATCTCCGACCAGAAGGTCGCTCAACAGCCCGATGGCGGCCCCGTACGCGAAAACGCGCTCGGACCGCCCGGCCCCACGCAGGGCGAACATGGCGGTAGTTGTCCTCACTCAGGGTGTCCACGCCCTGGTTCGACGAGACCGGCAGAGAGAGTTCCTGGCTGGCCCTGCCGAAGCAGGACTCACAGTGGCGGGACCGCGCCGGATTCGCACCGGCTTCCTCAACTGCTGCCGTAAATGGCGGGGGAAGTCCATCACGCCCCGCGAACGGCAGTCAACTGCTGTTGACCAGGAGCGGGAGAGTGTGCGCAGCCCCACACCGCCTACCACGAAGAACGCGCCCACGGCGGGTCCCTCCGCCCGGTTCGTCCGTACGGGACCCACGACCGGGGCGGCGCTTGCGATCACGCTCCCGCGGCCGCTGCACTCGACGGGCAGACGGCCCTCCGGAATGTGTCCGGCGCCCCTCCGGCGACCACCCGCCGGGTGGCCAGGCCCGCCGCCCGCGCCGCCGACACAGCCCTGTGCGAGCTCCCTCGCCGCTACCCGGCCGACAGCCTCCGCGTCCTCCTGCCCCCGGACGTCGCACCACCGCGCGACGCACACACGGAACCGCCCTGCGCCTCCGGGTAGGCAGGCACAGGGCGGTTCAGGAACACGCGCGGCGGTGGGGCCGCGGTCACGCCACGATCAGAAAGATCCCGTACGCCACAGCCGCCGCACACGCCGCGAAGCACGCGTACGCACCGGACGTGGCGAGGGCGGCCGAGCCACCCTGCCGCGCCGCCGACTCCTTCTTGGTGAGGCCGACGATGCCCAGGGTGAACAGGCCCACCAGGGCCACGGTGACCACGAGGCTGACGCCGAAGACGGAGCCGAGGGCTGCCCAGTCGATCTTCATAGCTGGTCCTGCTTCCTTACAGCGTGGCGCCGGCCGGGCGCGCGGGGTCGGCAACGGCCGGGGCCGGAGCGGGGATCGTGCTCTTCACCTCGGAGGACTCCCCGGTGGCGAGCGTGCCCACCGGCGGCGGCGTGACCGCGGCGATCGCGGTCGTCACGACACCCGCGGGCTCCTCGACGGCACCGGAGACGGGCCCGGCACCGCGGATCTCGTCGTCGGTGACGTTCGTGTGGTCGATGGAGTTGCGGCGCGACAGCTTCCAGATGATGCCGGAGCCGATCACCAGCAGTGCGGCGGTGAGGCCGATGCCCCACGGACCCTGCTTGGTGAGGAACTCGGCGCCCGCGCCCACCAGACCGGCGGCCGGCAGCGTCAGACCCCAGGCGACGAACATCCGGGTCGCGGTCGACCAGCGGACCACGCCGCCCTTGCGGCCGAGGCCCGAGCCCATCACGGCGCCGGAGCAGACCTGGGTCGTGGAGAGCGAGAAGCCGATGTGCGAGGAGGCGAGGATCGCCGTCGCGGCACTGGTCTGCGCGGCGAAGCCCTGCTGCGGGGCGAGGTCGGTGAGGCCCTTGCCCATGGTGCGGATGATCCGCCAGCCGCCCAGGTACGTGCCCATCGCGATGGCCACACCGGCCGAGACGATGACCCACAGGGGCGGGTTGGCGCCGGGGTTCAGGACGCCGCCGGTGATCAGGGCGAGGGTGATGATGCCCATCGTCTTCTGCGCGTCGTTCGTGCCGTGCGCGAGGGAGACGAGGCCGGCCGAGGCGATCTGCCCGGCGCGGTAGCCCTTGGCGGTCGCCTTCTGGTCGGTCTTCTTGCTGATGCGGTAGGTCAGACGCGTGGCGAGCATCGCGGCGAGGCCGGCGACGATCGGCGCGGCGACCGCGGGCAGCAGCACCTTGGTGACGACGGTGCCGCCGTTCACCGACGACCAGCCCATCGACATGACCGCGGCGCCGATGAGGCCGCCGAACAGGGCGTGCGAGGAACTGGAGGGGAGGCCGACCAGCCAGGTCAGCAGATTCCAGAGGATGGCGCCTACGAGCGCCGCGAATATGACCTCGGTCTTGAGGCCGTCCTCATTGATGATGCCGCCGGAGATGGTCTTCGCGACCTCGACGGAGAGAAACGCTCCGACCAGGTTCAGCACGGCGGACATGGCCACCGCCGTCTTCGGCTTGAGGGCGCCTGTCGAGATGGTCGTCGCCATCGCGTTGGCGGTGTCGTGGAAACCGTTGGTGAAATCAAAAACCAGCGCGGTAACGATCACGATCGCAAGCAGGAGCGTGGCATCAAGTGCCATATCCGGGTATCCGTTTCAGGTTGCGTACGGAGGCGCTGGCCACGGCAGATTGCCGAAGCCTTCGTGAACGTACGGCTGCTCAGTGAACGGAAGGTGAACTGACGGGGGACCCCAAGCAACCTGCACGGAGAGCGATCGTGTGATCACACATACCCCTGTCACGGCGGGGGTCTCTTTGCGTCAGGAGACCCCTAGGCCACACCGGGCTGGAAGGCCGCTCTGTTGCAGTCCGTGAGCAACTGGGTGCAGGGCAACGACTTCGTGAAGCAGTGCGCGTAGGGCGCCTTTGAGAGGCATGTCACTACGGCCTATGAGGCCGGACTGAAGGCCGGCCGGAGCCAGGCTGGTTACCGGCTGACGAAGGAGAACGAGCGCCTGCGCAAGGAGCTGGCGCGCTACGAGAGCGAGGAGCCGTGAAGGACGACAGGTGCCCGATCTGCGGTGATCCGTATCCCTGCCTCAAGCACTGAGGCGACGTGAACAGACCTCAGAAACTGATCATTCTGGCCGCCCTCGTGGCGGCCTTCGTCATGTGCGGGGTGCCGCACTGGAGGTGAGACATGGGCGAGGAGATCGCCGACCGCATCCGCCTGGAACTGTTCCGCTGGAACTGGTGGCACACGGCGCTGGTCGCCGTCGGCGCCGGCATCGGAGTTCTGGCGGGGGCCCTGTGGGGCCGGGCGTGAACGTCCTCTTCGACGTGCGGCGGCCCTGGTGGCCGCAGCACGCATGCCAGGAGGAAGACCTTCCCCTCTTCTTCGCCGGGGGAGGCATGGCCAACCGCCGACCGGCGACCAAGACACAGGCCAAGCGGGACCAGGCCAAGGAGATCTGCGCCGGGTGCCCGGTCCTGATGCAGTGCCGCCGCGACACCACGGGCGAAGAGTTCGGGGTGTGGGGCGGACTGGACCAGTACCAGCGCTACCTGGCACGTCGGGCCCTGACGAAGAGGGCCAAGCACTGGACCACCGAGACCTGGCTGATGTGGGGCCGGGAGCTGCTAAAGCTCCGCGACCGGGGGGGGCGTCCCTCCGGGAGGTCATGACGCTGTCCGACGTCCTGCCCTCCCTGGCGTCGAAGCTGATCGATGAGGCCGAGAAGGACCGCGAGAGGGCCGCGCACGAGCGAGCCGCGGGGATCGTCGGTCTTCCTCTTCCCGAGCTGTCACCGCGGGCCCTGCGCCCGTTCCCGGACCGGCCGGGCCGCCGCCACGACCCGGACGCCCCGGGCTTCCCCGCACCCCTGATTGAGGAGTCATGATCCGCACCCTGATTCACCGCCTGGCCGAGCTGGCCACGTACCACTGCCGCTTCTGTTTCTGTGGCGCTCCGTTCGAGTCCGAGGCCGAGGGGCGGCCCATTCCCGGGCCGTCCACGGCGAGCAGTGACCTACCTCCCCAACTGCGACTGCGGCACCTGCTGTGAGTTCTGCGGCCACTACCCGGGCTGCATCCGTTTCGAGAACGTAGACAAGGGATCAGATGACTGACGTCACCACCGAGACCGTGGCCCCCTACGCCGAGGCGGAGGGTTGGGGCGACCACTCCACGGCGTACCCGGAGATGCCGAGCAACCCGCACAACCACCGCTTCACGATCAGCTTCGACGGACGCGGCCCGATGGTCGTGGTCCGCGGCAACATCGCGGGCGAGATCATCGCCGGCTTCCAGGAACTGGACGAGGCCGCGGCCGGCGCAGCCATGGGCAACTTCTGGGCGTCCATCAAGGCAGCTGCGGCCGTCGCCTCGGGCCTCGGGGCCAGCCCGGTTCCCCCGGTCGCCCCTGCTGTCCCTCAGGCCCCGCCGGTACCAGGCGCGGTGACCCCTCCGCCGTTCGGCCCGAACGTCTCCGTGCCGGGAGCCCCTGGCTTCCAGGGCAACCCGGGCTTCCCGTCGCCCCCTCCGGCCGGTGGTCAGCAGAACAGCCGCGGCCCACGGACTGGCCGCAGGTCTTCAAGATCGACGTGCCCATCACCGAATCCATAGCCCGGTGGAAGCCCGGCCTGCGGGCCGAGGAGTAGACGGGCCAGTAAGGGAGCACGGCATGCAGGACGACGCGAGGACCCGGGGGGACGAAGCGGGGAGTGGCTGCGGGAGCACTTCAAGGACGACCCGCGGCCCCGGGTGAGTATCGAGTGGGAGATCACTGAGTCCGACGACGCGGCATTCCGCGAAGTACTCTCCATCTTTTTCGGCCCGGACGAGAGTGAAATGGCGGCATAATACGGCCACTTGAGTGACCCCGGGGTGCTGCGAACACGCCCGGGGCCCGGACAGCCAAGGCTGACCGGCCAGTCGGAAAGGGACTGACATGAAGCAGGATCTCACGAGGGCTGTTGCCGTGGACACGGGACTGCCCAAGGCCACGAACGACGGAGTCAGGCGCGCGGCCCTTCTTCAGTCCATCGGTGCTGTGCTCCAGGTGGCCGGGCCCGGTCAACTCCGCGCTGTCGCCTACCTCCGGGTGTCGACGGAGGAGCAACTGAAGGGCTACGGCATCGATTACTCCGGCAAGCGCGTGGTGCGGCGCATCGCCGAGAGGGGGTGGGCGTTCGTCGGTGTCTACGCCGATGAAGGGCTGAGCGGCAGCCTGGAGGCGGAGGACAGGCCGGATCTCAAGCGTCTGATGGAGGATGCGCGCCAGGTACCCCGTCCGTTCGACATGGTGGGCGTCAATGAGGGCCGGGTGATCGGCCGCGTTGGCAGGGCATTCTGGCGCTGGGTGTGGGAGCTGGAAGACCTTGGCATCTACGTGCACGTGGTCAAGAAGAACTACGACAACTCGACTTCGGCCGGGCGCAGTCAGATGCGCAAGGACGCCGACTATGCCGAGGAAGAGCGCGAGAACATCCGCGACCGCACACAGGGCGGCCTTCAGGAGAAGGCCGAAGAGGGCGGATGGACCGGCGGGCGGCCGCCGTACGGCTACATGATCGAGAACAAGGGGCAGCGGGGGCTGTCCCGGCTGGCCCGTGACCCGCACGAGCACGGCATTCTCTGCCGGATGCTCGAACTCGTCGCGGAGCAGGGCAAGGACTGCGAACAGGTGGCCCTGGTTCTGAACGCGGAATCCGCGTGGACCCGCGAAGGTAAGCGCTGGACCAACAAGAACGTACTGAACAAGCTGAAGTCTGAAGCCGTGCAGAAGGCACAGGTGACCTTCCGCAAGCCGAAGAAGGCGAAGCTGGACCGAGACGGAAACCCCGTCTACGGCAAGTCGGTGGTTATCCCGCTGGAGCCCACCTTCAACGAGCAGCAGCTGAAGAAGCTGAACGAGGCCCTGGCCCGCGGCTCGGTGAAGCGGGACGCTGCCGGAGCCCCGTCCTATCCGTACTCGAAGCGCATCTTCGGCGCCTGCGGGAAGCACTATTCGGGCTTCCACGTGAAGGCCAAGGATCTGCGCGGTTACCGCTGTTCGGGAAAGCAGCCGAAGTATGCCGGCGCGGGCATCTGCTCGTGTGCACAGGTGAACGCAGACCTGATCGAGAAGGCCGTCTGGGACGACCTGGTCGGGATGCTGGGGGACGCGGAGAAGTTGAAGAAGCTCGCCGAGGAGTGGGTGGGCGTCGCCATGAACAGCAAGGTCAACCATGTTGACCGGATCAACGAACTGTCCCGCCAGATTGACGAGTTGAGCGACACGATCGACACGACACTCGTCGTAGCGGCCCGACAGGCGACCAAGCGCGGGCTCAAGGGAGCAGAGGCGGCCGAGGCCGCCGAGCGCACCGTGAAGCCACTGAATGAAGAGCTGGCCGTGCTGGAGAAGCAGAGGGCCGAGGTGCTGGCCTGGCAGGCTGAGACTGAGGCGGCGACCGAACGAGCCCGCGACCTCCAGGCGCTGGCTGCGGCTGCGAGCAACCGCCTGGAGAAGCTGAGCGAGCCCAAGAAGGCCCGCCTGATCGAACTTCTCGATGTCCGGGTGTACTTGAAGTCGACACCCGAGAAGACCCATCGGGGGCGGCCTGCCTCACTGCCCGAGTACGAGATCGGCGGGAAGCTGGAACCGAGGCTCCTTACGGAACGAAAGATGAACTGGGGCGGGCGCCTTGGTGACCCGATCCGGAGCGCCTGTGCTCCGCTTGACAGGAGGTGGCCGGACAGCCTCCGTTTCGGCGCGGCGACGGCCCGGCCCGATCCCCGGAATCCTGGGCTCCAGGGACCTTCGGCCGGGCCTTGCGACCCCCTTCGGGACTACCCCCGGGCGAACTTCCTGAGCTGCGCGAGGGACCCGTTGAAGAGATTCTGATCACCCGGCAGACGTCCGCCGTTGTCGTACTGCCAGAACGTCCAGTACCCCCACCCCGCAGGCAGCGCCCCCGCGCTCTCGTCGTAGCGCGCGAGCCACAGGGCGTGGTCGGCGGCGAAGGCCCGGCTGTTGCCGGTGCACTTCGCCCACCAGTGGTAGTTCGTGTAGATCACCGGGCGCCGCCCGGTCCTGCGCTTCACCTCGTCGCTGAAGGACTTGATCCACGACACGAGCCTGCCCCTGCTCATGCCGTAGCACTTCTTCGAGCCGTACGGGTTGTACTCGATGTCGAGCGCGGGCGGCAGCGTCCAGCCGTCCCGCGACCAGGCCCCGCCGTTGCGCACGAAGTACGAGGCCTGGGTCCTGCCCGACGACTGGTGGGGCAGGGCGAAGTGGTAGGCGCCGCGGATGACGCCGGCCCGCCGCGCGCCGTTGTACTGCTGCGCGAAGTACGGGTTCTTGTAGGTCGTCGACTCGGTCGCCTTCACGTAGACGAACCGGGCCCCCTTGCTCCGGGCCTTGCTCCAGTCGACGTTCTTCTGGTGCGAGGAGACGTCGTGCCCCCTCGGCTTTCCCGCCGCCTGCGCCGGTAGTTCCGCGAGCGCGGTGCCCCCCAGGGCCAGCGCGGCCACGGACGCCGCCGCGGCGATGCGGGCGCGGCGATGCGGCGGTTTGTTGTCACGAGCCATATTTCCCCCCGGATGGCGACGTGCATGACAAATCACCCAGAGAGTACTGGAAGATCAGAATGTGCCCGTCACCCCCAAGCCAATCGTTGCCGAAGGGGGATCTATGCCCATATGTGCACTCCCGGACGCCTGGCCTCCGCACTAACCTGCCCCGGTCCGCGAGGCCCCGCGGCTGGCAGGATGCGGGCCATGAAGGAACAGGGGCAGGCGCTGGCTCAGTCGCTCGACCGGGCATGGCAGGAACTGGTCGCGACGGCCCGCCGCACGGTCGCCGACGGTCTGGTCGTCGGCACCTCGGGCAACGTCTCCGTTCGCGTCGGCGAAGACATCGTCCTGGTGACGCCGAGCGGTGTCCCCTATGAACGGCTCGGCCCGCGCGATGTCGTCGCCGTCGACCTCGACGGCACGCGCCACGCCGGGTCCCTCGCCCCCACCAGCGAGCTGCCGATGCACCTCGCGATCTACCGGAACACGGACGCCCGCGCCGTCGTGCACACCCATGCCGTGCACGCCACGGCCGTTTCCACGCTCGTCCCCGAGCTCCCGCCCGTCCACTACATGACCGCGGCCCTCGGCGGCATCGTCCGCGTCGCCCCGTACGCGACCTACGGCACCGAGGAGTTGGCCGAGAACATGCTCACGGCGCTCGCCGACCGCACAGGTTGTCTCCTTCAGAACCACGGCACGGTCACATACGGAAACACTCTCTCCCAGGCCTACGACCGCACCGCCCAGCTGGAGTGGATGTGCCGCCTGTGGCTCACCGCCCACTCCGTCCCCGGCCTCACCCCCTCCCTCCTCACCGGCGAGCAGCTGGACGAGGTGGGGGAGCGGTTGCGCGGATACGGGCAGCAGGCCCCGCCGAGCTGATCCGGGCCCGGAGGCGTACGAGGGGCCTTCCCGAGCACCCGTACGGGGACCCGTCCGCCGCGAGGAGGCCCCGTGAGAAGAACCCGTACGGCAATCGCACCCCGCCCTGCACGGGCGTCACTCGCATCCTCCGTCCCGCTGGCCGCGGCGCGCCGGGCCCACGACACTGGACGGGTGCGCACCGCCAGAGCGACGGCCGCTGCCGTCACCGCCGTCCTAGGGGCCTCGGCCGCCGCGATCGCCGCCGGCCGGCTGGCCAGCGACGCCGCGCTCAAGGCGCCCGCTGGACGCCCCCTGCCCACCGAACCCCGACTCACCGTCCACGCCACCGCCGCGGGCCAGATCACCCTGACCCGCGACCTGGCCTCGCAGCGCCCCGGCACGTACGGGCTCGCGGGCGACGGCTACCACGCGGTGGTCGGACCCGTCATCGAGTCGGCCCCGCACGCCGCGGACACCGTCGTGCGCCGCCTGGAGCGGGTCACCCACGGCACCCTGGAACCCGGCGCGAAGGCCTGGTTCACGCCTCAGCTGCACATCGGCGACCCCAAGTCCGCGCTCGGCCTCGACCACGCCGACGTGGACGTCCCCGGTGAACTCGGGGCGCTGCCCGCCTGGTTCCTGCCGGGCGTCCGCGACACCTGGGTGATCACCGTCCACGGCCTCGGCACCACCCGTGAGCACCCCATGAACCTCATGGGGTTCCTGCACCATCACCGTTTCCCGGTGCTCGACGTCGCCTACCGCGGCGACCTGGGCGCGCCCCGCTCCCCGGACGGCCTCGGCCATCTCGGCGCGACAGAGTGGCGCGACCTGGACGCGGCGATCCGTTATGCCGTGCGTTACGGGGCTCGCCACGTCATCCTGCACGGCTGGTCCACCGGCGCCGCCATGGCCCTGCACGCCGCGGCGCACTCCGCGCTGCGCGACCGCATCAAGGGCCTGGTCCTCGACTCCCCGGTGCTCAGCTGGGAGGCGACGCTGCGCGCCCTGGCCGGCGCCCGCCGCACCCCTTCGGCGCTGCTCCCGCTCGCGGTCCGTGCCGCCCAGGGCCGCACCGCACTCGGCGTCGGCAGCTTCGCCGAGGCCGCCGACCCGGCCGCCCTCGGCGTCCCCACGCTCCTCGTGCACGGCCCCGACGACGAGGTGGCGCCCTGGGCGCTCTCCCGCAGGCTCGCCGAGCGGCGCCCGCAGTCGATCAGCCTGCACACCGTCGACGGTGCCCCGCACGGCGCGATGTGGAACGCGGACCCGGAGGGCTACGAAGAGGCGCTGCGGCGCTTCCTGACCCCCCTGATGTGAGCCTCGTGAGAGCGGTCGGCTCGTGGTGCGGGAAGTGCCACGAACCGCGAGCCGAACCCCGAACACAGGGCCGCGTTTGGGAATTCACGGGGTCACCCTGGAGACTGCTCCGGTGACGTCCCGTACTCCGCGCGACTCCAGGCTCCGACTTGTCCGCCCGCGCCGCCAGCCCCTGGCGGCCCCGGCCCCAGGCCCGCGGCCCAGCGTCGCCCCGCGCCCCGCCCGCCCGAGGGCACCCCGCCCCCGTCGGAGCTGGCCGGCACCGCCCGCCGGTGTCTGGCGGCCGCCGTCCGCGTCGCCCGCTGGGCCGACGCCGCCCTGAGCCCCGGCAACAACATGGCCGCCGGGGACGGGCTCGGCACCCTTTCCGACGCCACCGCGCGCCGCGCCGCCGACGACCTCGCCCTCACGGTGGCCCAGGTCCGCGCCGACTGGGACACCGCGCGCCTGGCGGGCCTCGTCGAGGTGCACGGCGACAGCGCGCGCCCCGGCTGGCGCCTGCGCGCCTGGGACCGCGACGACACGGCCGTGCTGCGCGGCTGGGTCGCCCTGTTCGACGCCTGGTCCCTCGTGCACCCCGCGCCGGACTCGCTGGAGCCCGCCGCGGTGGCCGAAGTCGTGGAAGCCGTACCGCAGTTGCTGTCCTTCCTCCAGCTGATGGCGGGTCCGGTCGCGGTCAGCCAGCTGCTGGACCTGCTGGACCAGCGCGTCGCCGAACTCCGCACGGAGCGCTGCGAGATCCCCTTCGGACCGCAGCCGGAACCGGTACCGCCGCAGGACACCCCGCTCCTCCCGCTCCTCGACTGGGCGCTGAACGGCCTCGCCTCGGTCAGCGCGCTCACGTACGCCGAAGGGCACGCCACGCTGACTCCGCTGGGCAGTTGGGCGGTCTGGGTCAAGCTGGAGCAGATCTGTGTCGCCGCCCAGTCCCCGGCCGGGAACATCGAGGTGTCCGCCGAGGACATGCTGCGCGGCTGCGCGCGGCTGCGGCCGAACGCGGCCCGCTCCGAGTACCGTGCCTGGCTCGCCGCCCGTGACGTCGGTACCGCCGTCACCGAACTCGTCGACGCGGCCGGCGGTGAGGACGCCCTGCTGCGCGGCCTCGCCTTCGAGGCGTTGCGGGTCGTCGGCGCCCCCGCCGAACCCGAGGTCCGCCGCGCCGCCGACGACCCGGGCCTGCGCCCCTACGCCCTGCTGTGGCTCGCCGAGTACGAGGGCGCGGACCCCGAGGACGTCCACACGGTGCTCACCCGCGAGGAGGCGACGTGGCTGTGGGTCGACACCGCCGCCGCCGTCGCCGACCACGGTGAAGCCCCGCTGCTGGTGCGGCACTTGGAGTCCGCGGTGCAGCCCACGGTGCCCGCGCTGATCGAGGAGGTCCGCGCCGTCGGGCACCCCCGTACGGTCCAGGTCCTGGTCGCCCTCGCCGCCGCCCACCCGGACCCGGCGCTCGCGAAGGCGGTCCGCCGCGCGGCCTTCCAGGTGCACACCGGCGGGGCCTAGGACGTCAGCGGTTCACCGGAAGGTGTTGCACTGCGCCATGTCCCCGCTCCTGTAGCCCTGGTAGAACCACTGCTGCCGCTGCTGCGCCGAGCCGTGCGTCCATGACTCGGGCGTCACCCGGCCCTGGAACCGCTCCTGGATCCGGTCGTCGCCGACCGCCGCGGCGGCGTCCAGGCCGTCGCGGATGTCGGCGTCGGTCAGGTTCGTGATGAGCGGCCTGCCGGTCGACTCGTCGGGTGTCCGTGTGGCGTTGCGGGCCCAGACGCCCGCGTAGCAGTCGGCCTGCAACTCGACCTTGACCGCGTTGCTGTTCTGCCCGGTGCGCCCGTCCTGCGAGCGCTTCAGGGTGCCCATGAGGTTCTGTACGTGGTGCCCGTACTCGTGCGCCACCACGTACGCCTGGGCGAACGGCCCGCCGCTGGAGCCGAACTTGGTGCGCAGTTCGTCGAAGAAGCCGAGGTCCAGATAGACCTTGCGGTCGCCGGGGCAGTAGAAGGGCCCGACCGCCGAGGTCGCCGCGCCGCACGCCGTGGACACCTGGTGGGTGAAGAAGACGGTCGACGCGGGCGTGTAGGTGCCGCTCCTGCGCCGGAACTCCGGCCGCCAGTAGTCCTGCACGCTGTTGACCACCGCGACGATCCGGCAGTCGTCCTTGGTGTTGGCGTCCGATCCCGTACGGCAGTGCTGCTGCACCTGCGCCGCGCTGGAGACGGTGGTCGCGGGGGTGCCGGTGTCGTCGGACGAGAGCCCGAACTCGTTCGTGCCGAAGAACAGCCCGAAGAACAGCGCGATCAGTCCGGCGAGACCGCCCCCGATGGTCGCCTTCCCGCCCGGGACCCGGCTGCCCCGTACGTCCTGGACCTCCGAGGTGTCCAGATTCGCGTCGTCGTCGAACTGCATGCCGCACCGCTTTCTCGCCAGGAGCCGGGAATCGACCTTTTCATCCTGTTACGCGCCTCAGGTGCGGGCCCGATCCGGGGGCCGAACGGGGGAACGCGCGCCGTCGTGCACGCCGTGTCGTCACGCGCCGGGGTCCGTGCCGCGCGCCCCGCGGCTACGCTCTGCGCCGGATCCGTGGCCGAAGGTGACGGAGAGGGTGCAGAAGGGGGAGGGGCAGTGGCGGTCGTTCCGCTCGACGTGACCACGGAGGAGAGCCCCGCGCGGCCCGCTCACCCCGCCTCCCTCGCCCTGTTCACGCCACCGCCGCCCGCGCCGCGCCGCCGACTCCGCGCCGCCCTGCTCCTGCCGGTCGTCGGGGCCCTGCTCGCGCTCCCGCTGCTCGCCGCCGCCCACCAGACCCGCTCCGCCCCCTACGGCGACCACCTCACGCGGTACGCGCGCGCCGCCGTGGACCCCGCGGGGCCCGAGCCCCTGCTGCGTACGCGCGGCGGGGCGGTCGAGGCGTACGACGGCACCGCCGTCCACTGGCGGCACACCCGCGACGGACGGCGGCCGCTCGCCGTCCTCGCCGCTCCCGGACAGGCCCTCGCCCTCTGGAGCGACGGCCTGGTCACCGACACCGAACGAGCCGGGGCCCAGGGCGTGCGCTGGCACCGCGCCCTCCCGGACGCGGCGCCCTGGCTGCGCACGCCGGGGCGCGCGGCGGCGCGGGAGTCCTCCAGCCGCTGGACCCCGAGGCCCGGATGATCGCGGTGGTGACGCCCCGGCGCATCGCCGCCTACCGCACGGCGGACGGCGACCTGCGCTGGGTGCTGCCCGCGCGCGCGGGCTGCGCCTTCGCACCGGCCGACTACGTACGACGGGGAAAAGCGGTGCTCATCGCGCAGCCCTGCACGGAGTCCTCCGTGCCGTGGACCGAGCGGATCGTGGCCGTGGACAGCCTCGGCCGGATCGTTCCCCGCCGCACGCCCCTGGGCAACGAGCTGCCCGCGTCCCGGCACCCGGGACGCGGGGGAAATCCGTTTGCATCCCACCGTTAAACTGGCTCGTATGACGTTTCTTCTCTGGGTGCATTAGCGGCGCCGACCGGCCCTCGCCCTGGCCCTTGCTCGTCAGTAAGCCGTTAATCCTGTCCTGGAGTCTTCGTGATCACCGCATCCGGCATCGAACTGCGCGCCGGCGCCCGCATCCTCATCGAGAACGCCACCTTCCGTGTCGCCAAGGGCGACCGCATCGGCCTCGTCGGCCGCAACGGCGCCGGCAAGACGACGCTGACCAAGTGCCTGGCCGGTGAGGGCGTCCCGGCCGGCGGCACCATCAGCCGCTCCGGCGAGGTCGGCTACCTCCCGCAGGACCCGCGCACCGGCGACCTGGACGTGCTGGCCCGCGACCGTATCCTCTCCGCCCGCGGCCTGGACACCCTGATCCGCAAGATGCGCGAGAACGAGCAGCGCATCGCGAACGGCACGGGCGCCACGCAGACCAAGGCCCTCAAGCAGTACGAGCGCCAGGAGACGGAGTTCCTCACCAAGGGCGGGTACGCCGCCGAGGCCGAGGCCGCCACCATCGCCGCCGCGCTGAACCTCCCCGACCGTGTGCTCGGCCAGCCCCTGCACACGCTCTCCGGTGGTCAGCGCCGCCGTATCGAGCTGGCCCGGATCCTCTTCTCCGACGCGGACACGCTGCTGCTCGACGAGCCCACGAACCACCTGGACGCGGACTCGATCGTCTGGCTGCGCGACTACCTGAAGACGTACAGCGGCGGCTTCATCGTGATCTCCCACGACGTCGACCTGGTCGAGACGGTCGTCAACAAGGTGTTCTACCTGGACGCCAACCGCTCGCAGATCGACGTCTACAACATGGGCTGGAAGCTCTACCAGCAGCAGCGCGAGGCCGACGAGAAGCGCCGCAAGCGCGAGCGGCAGAACGCCGAGAAGAAGGCCGCCTCGCTCAACGCGCAGGCCGACAAGATGCGCGCCAAGGCGACGAAGACGGTCGCCGCGCAGAACATGGCCAAGCGCGCCGACAAGCTCCTCGCGGGCCTGGAGGCGGTGCGCCAGAGCGACAAGGTCGCCAAGCTGCGCTTCCCCGAGCCCGCCCCCTGCGGCAAGACCCCGCTGATGGCCGAGGGCCTGTCGAAGTCGTACGGCTCCCTGGAGATCTTCACCGACGTCGACCTGGCCATCGACAAGGGCTCGCGCGTCGTCATCCTCGGTCTCAACGGCGCGGGCAAGACGACCCTGCTGAGGCTCCTGGCCGGCACCGAGCAGCCCGACACCGGCGAGGTCGTGCCGGGCCACGGCCTCAAGCTCGGCTACTACGCCCAGGAGCACGAGACCCTCGACCCCGAGCGCACGGTCCTGGAGAACATGCGCTCCGCGGCCCCCGACCTCGACCTGGTCGAGGTCCGCAAGACGCTCGGCTCGTTCCTGTTCTCCGGCGACGACGTCGACAAGCCGGCCGGGGTCCTCTCCGGTGGCGAGAAGACCCGTCTCGCGCTCGCGACCCTCGTGGTCTCCTCCGCGAACGTCCTCCTCCTCGACGAGCCCACGAACAACCTCGACCCGGCCAGCCGCGAGGAGATCCTCGGCGCGCTGCGCACCTACAAGGGCGCCGTCGTCCTCGTCACGCACGACGAGGGCGCCGTCGACGCGCTCCAGCCGGAGCGGATCATCCTGCTCCCGGACGGTGTCGAGGACCTGTGGGGCCAGGGGTACGCGGACCTCGTCGCCCTCGCCTGACCCCGGGACGGCCGTCCCGGGGCGTCAGCACGGCTTGATCGAATGACTGATCCACTCCGTATGGATCATTCGGCCGATCCGTGATCCTTCATCTGAGTGAGATCGCCTCGTACCGCGGTGTGTCCTACACGCATCCGGCGGCACCCCGGGCGCCACAGCCCTTGTGGCGCCTGGGGAGTCGCTGACCTGCCGGTTCTTTCACGGGGGCCTTTCCCCTGGTCGGGAAAGGTCACCGGAATCCTTAATTCCACTCGTGTGGATCGCCTTCCCGTCCGGAATTCCCGGCCTACGGACCTTGCCGAATGGGTGGCCAGGAAGCCCGCAAGGGGTGATCATGGGAAATCCAGAGCGCACTTCCCATGAGGAGGCACGGGTGGCCGAGACTCTGAAGAAGGGCAGCCGGGTAACCGGCGCCGCGCGCGACAAGCTCGCGGCAGACCTGAAGAAGAAGTACGACTCCGGTGCGAGCATCCGGGCGCTGGCCGAGGAGACCGGCCGCTCGTATGGCTTCGTCCACCGGATGCTCAGCGAGTCCGGGGTCACGCTGCGAGGTCGCGGCGGGGCCACGCGAGGCAAGAAGGCCGCGGCGAGCTGACGCTCTCCACGGCTCGTTCTGCTCACTGGCTCCGGCGGTGACCACCCGGTCGGTTCTCTGATCGGCCGGGTGGTTACTGTGCAGTCACTTACGCTCGTGCGTTGCGTACGACTGCGCAGACCCGGAGGTCCAGATGACCATGCCCGCACCGCTGCTCGACCAGGACGGTGTCCGGCTCACCGTTGACGACGCGATCGCCACGGTGACCCTGACCCATCCGGACAAGCGCAACGCCCAAAGTCCCGCGCTGTGGCGGGCGTTGACCGAGGCCGGACGTATCCTGCCGGGTTCTGTGCGGGTGGTCGTGCTGCGCGGCGAGGGCAAGTCCTTCTCCGCCGGCCTGGACCGTCAGGCGTTCACGCCCGAAGGGTTCGACGGCGAGCCGTCCTTCATCGACCTGGCACGCGGCTCCGACGACGTCCTCGACGCGACGATCGCCGAGTACCAGAACGGTTTCACCTGGCTGCGGCGCAGCGACATCCTGTCGGTCGCCGCTGTCCAGGGTCATGCGATCGGCGCCGGTTTCCAGCTCGCCCTCGCCTGTGACCTGCGCGTCGTCGCCGACGACGTGCAGTTCTCCATGCGCGAGACCAGCCTGGGCCTGGTGCCGGACCTGACGGGCACGCACCCGCTCGTCTCCCTGGTCGGCTACGCGCGCGCCCTGGAGATCTGCGTCACCGGGCGCTACATCCACGCCGACGAGGCCGTCGCCAGTGGCCTCGCCAATGTGTCCGTGCCCGCCGAGCAGTTGGACGCCGCGACGCAGGACCTGGTCGCGGCGCTCGTCGCCGCGCCCCGGGACGCCGTCATCGAGACGAAGGCGCTGCTCCAGGGCGTGAGCGGCCGCACGCTCGACGAGCAGCGCACGGCCGAACGCGCCGCGCAGGGCCGCCGGCTGCGGGACCTCGCGGGCATCGGCGACTGACCCCCACCCGTTCGGCCCACGCCGTTCCCCCCGACGGACTCTGTCGCCGGTACCTACTGCGTGACCAGGACCGCGACCGTAGGGCCGTCGGGGAGCGCCGTCGTCACCGCCTCCCGGACGGCCCGCGTCACGTCCAGGGCGCGCGCCTCCGGCGCCACCGAGAGCTCCACCCGTACATGACGGCTCGGCAGGGACACGGCCGCCTCGGGGGAGCGGGACTCGATGTGCACCGCGCGGCCGAGACCGCCGAGGGACCCGGTCAGCCGGGTCACCCCGGGTACGGCGAGCGCCGCCTCGGCGGCCCGGCCCGCGTCGCCCTCACCGGGTCCCTTGTCCTCAGAGGCTCCCGGCTCTCCCGGCTCCGGCGGTGACGCATCCGCCGGCGCCGACCGCGCCGCGTCGTCGTCGAGCAGCGCCGTGACCTGCAGATCCACCTCCGCGATCACCAGGCCGAGCCCCTCGTCCGCCGCCCGCGCGAGCGCCTCCCGCAGCCGCCCGGCGGCCGACGGCAGCGGTTCCTCCGCCGCCGCCGCGCACTGCGCCACGATCCGCAGCGGCCCCGGCGGCAGCGCGCTCGGCGGCGCGGGCACCGTGGACTCGCCCGCGTGCTCCGGGTCCGCCAGCTCCAGGCGCAGCGAACCCAGGCGCACGCCACGCACCTGAGACACCGCCCGGGTCAGCGCCGCGCGCGCCGCGGGCTCCGTGATCCACGCTCCGTCACCCGGTCCGCCCAACGGCAGCAACCTGCCGAGTCCGAGCTGTTGCCGTACTGCCTGTCCCCATCGGTCAACCGTCATGGCCCCAGGCTGCCCCATCCCGAGCGCGGTCCTGGGTAACCGCACTTACTGTGGGCAAAAGAATGCAACACCCCATCTCACAGACAGAGGGGACAGCCCGATGAGTGACACCTCGCAGAAGCCGGGTGAGACGCCCGGAACCCCGACCGTGGCCCCCACCGGGAAGACCGGTGTGACCAAGCGCGGCGGGGGAGACCCCGGGAGCCGCGGGCGCACCACCATCGCCGACGGTGTGGTCGAGAAGATCGCCGGCCTCGCGGCCCGCGACGTGGTCGGTGTGCACGCGATGGGCAGCGGCCTGTCGCGCACGTTCGGCGCAGTCCGCGACCGGGTGCCGGGCGGCACCAAGTCCGTGTCGCGCGGCGTGAAGGCCGAGGTCGGCGAGGTACAGACGGCGCTCGACCTGGAGATCGTCGTCGAGTACGGCGTGTCGATCGGCGACACCACGCGTGCCGTACGGGAGAACGTGATCGCGGCCGTGGAGCGTATGACCGGACTCGAGGTCGTCGAGGTGAACATCGCCGTCAGCGACGTGAAGCTGCCGGACGAGGAGGACGACGAGCCGGAGTCACGGCTTCAATGACCACCGGGCCCGCAACGGACAGACGTAGGAGGAGCACACGATGAATCTGGCCGTGATCGGCATGATCGCCGGCATGGCTCTCGGGTTCGCCGGATATTTCGGCGGCTTCGGGGCCTTCCTGCTGGTGGCGGCGCTGGGCGCCATCGGCTTCGTCGCGGGCCGGTTTCTCGAGGGAGACCTGGAACCCGGCGAGTTCTTCCGTTCGCGCGGCGATCGGCGGCGGTGACCGATGGCGACACAGGTCGCGCCCGCCGAGCGCGGCGCGACCCGGATCGCCGACCGGGTCGTCGCGAAGATCGCCGCGTACGCGGCACGTGAGGCGCTGGACACCGTCCCCGAGGACGGCGCACCACCACACGCCACCGTCTCCGTGCACCACGACACGGCGCGCGTCCGGATCAGCCTGGAGCTCGACTATCCGGCGGACATCGGCGCGCAGTGCGGCCTGGTGCGTCGTCAGGTCGCCGAGCGGGTAAGGGCGTTGGCGGGAATGGAGGTGCCGGAGGTGGCCGTCCAGGTGGAGCGGCTGCACTCGGCCCAGACGCGCGGTACGGACCGGGGAAGGATCCGATGAGCGAGCCCACCCAACGCCTGCCCGTCGTCGAGCGCGGGCAGAGCGACCTCGGTGACCAGTCGGCGTCCGCGGCGGCGTACGAACCGCACCCCACCCTGGCCGGTGAGGAGAAGCCCGCCCGCTTCTGGTCGGCCCGGCGGATCCCCGCGGCCCTCGTCGCGCTGGTGCTGCTCGGTGCCGCCGGGCTGCTCCTCTACGACATCGCCGCGGTGCGCGCCGGACACGACTCCATGCAGTGGCGCCGCTCGCTCGCCGACGAACTGGCGACGCGGCCCCTCGACGACACCGCCGTCCTGATCGGCGCGGGCGTCGCCGTCGCGCTCGGCCTCTGGCTGCTCGTCCTCGCGGTGACACCGGGCCTGCGCGCGCTCCTGCCCATGCGCCGCACCCACGCCGACGTCCGGGCCGGCCTGCACCGGGACGCCGCCGCCATGGTGCTGCGCGACCGCGCCATGGAGGTGGCGGGCGTGCAGTCCGTACGCGTCCGCATGAAGCGCTCCAAGGTGGACGTGCGGGCCCTGGCGCACTTCCGTGAACTCGACGACGTACGGGCCGACTTGGACACCACGCTGGGCGACGGCATCAAGGAGCTGGGGCTCGGTACCGCACCCGGGCTCTCGGTGCGGGTGGCGCGGCCCGGCAAGAAGGGATGAGCGGCGTGCGCAAGACCGTGAACCGGATCGTGCTCGGCCTCCTGGGCCTCGTCCTGATCCTCGGCGGCGGCTCGGTCCTCGCCGTCGGGCTCGGTGTGGACCCGCCGTCCTGGTGGATCTACGACGACCGGCACGACGTGCTGCTCAGCGAGGCGGACCGGGAGCGGTGGCACGACGACGGCTGGTGGTGGCCGACGGTCATCGCCGTCCTGGCCGTCGTCGTCCTGCTCGCCCTGTGGTGGCTGGTGGCGCAGTTCAGGCGGCGCAGGCTCACCGAGGTCCTCGTCGACACCGGCGACGGCGAGGGCGCGCTGCTGCGCGGCCGCGCCCTGGAGAGTGTGCTGGTGAGCGGCGCCGAATCGCTGGACGGCGTGGACCGCGCCGCCGTCGCCCTGACCGGCCGCCGCGCGTCCCCGAGGCCCGCGTGCACCTCACCCTGGAGCCCCACGCGGCCCCCGGCCAGGCCCTGACGCTGCTCAGCGACGACGCGCTGGCCCAGGCGCGGGACTCGGCGGGTCTTGCGTCGCTCCCGGCGGAGGTCCGGCTCCGGGCGGTCAAGCACCGCGCGGAGAGGGTGAGTTGAGCGACCCGAGACACTCAGGGGTGGAGGGCACGGGACCCGGTCCCGTGCCCTCCACCCTGAGGCGGGGCCCGTCAGAAACCGTGCCGGTAACCGCCGTCCACCGGCAGCATGACGCCGGTCAGATACGAAGCGGCCGGCGACAGGAAGAACGCGGCGGCCCTGCCGAACTCCGCCGGGGTCCCGTACCGCCGCAGCGGGATCCGGGACTCGTTCGCGGCCCGGGTGGCCTCCGGGTCGGCCGAGTACCCGTCCAGCTCACGCACGCGGTCCGTGTCGATGCGCGCCGGCAGCAGCCCCACGACCCGGATCCCGCGCGGACCCAGTTCGTCCGCGAGCGACTTGGCGAACCCGGCGAGGCCCGGCCGCAGCCCGTTCGAGATGGTCAGCCCGGGGATCGGCTCATGCACCGAACCGGAGAGCACGAACCCGATGACCCCGCCCTCGCCCAGCTCGCCGGCGGCGGTCCGCGCGAGCCGCACCGCCCCGAGGAACACCGACTCGAACGCCGACTGCCACTGCTCGTCCGTGTTGTCCGCGACAAACCCCGGCGCGGGCCCGCCCACGCTGATCAGCACCCCGTCGAAGCCGCCGAACTGCTCGCGCGCGACACCGATGAGCCGCTCCGCCACCTGCGGGTCCGCGTTGTCGGCCGCGACGCCGAACGCGTTCGGGCCGAGCTCGGCCGCCGCGTCCTTCACCTTCTGCTCGTCGCGCCCGGTGATGACGACCTTCGCCCCGTCGGCGACCAGCTCACGCGCGGCGGCGTTGCCGAGGCCCCGGGTGGCGCCGGTGACTACGTACACACGGTCCTTCAGTCCAAGATCCATGGCTCCTATCCTGCCTCTCCGTCCTGCGCGGTGCCGAACAGGGTCAGCGCGGTGCCGACCAGGCCGATGTGGCTGAACGCCTGCGGGAAGTTGCCGAGGTGGCAGTCGGCCACGGGGTCGTACTCCTCGGCGAGCAGCCCCACGTCGTTGCCGAGCGCCACGAGCCGCTCGAACAGCGCGCGCGCCTCCTTCGTACGGCCCGTCATGTGCAGCGCGTCCGCCAGCCAGAACGAGCAGACGAGGAACGTGCTCTCGCGCCCGGGAAGTCCGTCGACGACGGTCGCGTCCGAGCTGTAGCGCCGCAACAGGCCGTGGTGCGACAGCTCGGCGCGCACCGCGTCGACCGTGCCGACGACCCGAGGGTCGTCCGGCGGCAGGAAGCCGACGCGCGGGATGAGCAGCAGTGAGGCGTCGAGTTCGGAGGATCCGTAGAACTGGGTGAACGTGCCGCGCTCCTCGTCGTAGCCGTACTCGCACACATCGCGGTGGATGGCGTCCCGCAACTTGCGCAGCCGGTCGATGTCGCCGGGCAGCCGCGGGTCGTCCTCCATGGCCCGCACGGTCCGGTCGGCGGCGACCCAGGCCATCACCTTGGAATGGACGAAGTGCCGACGCGGCCCGCGCACCTCCCACAGGCCCTCGTCCGGCTGGCGCCACGCCTCGTGCAGGAAGTCGAGCAGCGCCAGCTGCACCTGCCAGGCGTGGGGCTGGGACGTGAGCCCGGCGCGCCGCGCCAGCGCGAGGGAGTCGACGACCTCCCCGTACACATCGAGCTGCAGCTGGTGCACGGCGTCGTTCCCGGTGCGTACGGGACGGGAGTCGTGAAAGCCGTCCAGCCACGGCAGCTCGAACTCGGGCAGCCGCCGCTCGCCCGAGAGCCCGTACATGATCTGGAGGTCGGCGGGGTCACCGGCCGCCGCGCGCAGCAGCCAGTCGCGCCACGCCTGCGCCTCCTCCAGGTATCCGGCCGACACCAGGGCGCCCAGGGTGAGCGTGGAGTCGCGCAGCCAGCAGTACCGGTAGTCCCAGTTCCGTACGCCGCCGATCTCTTCCGGGAGCGACGTGGTCGGGGCCGCCACGATGCCTCCGGTCGGCGTGAAGGTGAGCGCCTTGAGGGTGAGCAGGGAGCGGAGCACGGCCTCCTTGTGCGGGCCGTCGTACCGGCAGCGGTCGGACCACGCGCGCCAGTCCTCCACGCTGTGCCGCAGCGACTCGTACGGGTCGACGAGCGGCGGGCGCTCCTCGTGCGAGGGGTGCCAGGTCAGCACGAAGGCGACCCGCTCACCCTCCTCGACGGTGAACTCCGAGTGGGTGCAGAACGACTCGCCCCAGGTGGGCACCTCGGGCTCGCTGCGCAGCCACGCCGAGTCCGGGCCCGCGACGGCCACCCGGTGCCCGTCGACCCGGCGCATCCACGGCACGACGGACCCGTAGTCGAAGCGCAGCCGCAGCGCGCCGCGCATCGTGACGCGTCCGCTCAGCCCTTCGACGATGCGGACGACGTCCGGCGCCCGGTCGCGCTGCGGCATGAAGTCGGTGACACGGACGCTGCCCTCGTCGGTGTCCCACTCGGTGTCGAGCACGAGCGTGCCGGGGCGGTACGCGCGCCGGGTGCACTCACCGGGGCGTCGTGACGGTCCTGGGTTCTTCGGGGCGAGCCGCCAGTGCCCGTTCTCGTCGTCACCGAGCAGCGCGCCGAAACAGGCGGGGGAGTCGAAGTGGGGCAGACAGAGCCAGTCCACCGAACCGTCCCGCCCGACCAGGGCCGCGGTCTGTTGGTCGCCGATGAGGGCGTAGTCCTCTATACGTGGATGCACGTCTCACGTGTGCCCCGCCAGAGGCCGGGGGCTGCATCGAAACCGCGCCGGGTGTCATCCCACCGCGGCGGGCACCTCGTCCACGGGCTCCGCCTCGGCCCGGCGGCGCCGGTCCCGCAGCTCACGCCGGAGCAGGATGATCCAGCCGACCGGCACGGCCGCGGCGAACAGCCACCACTGATAGGCGTACGCGAAGTTCAGCGCGGAGTCCTCCTTGCCGGGCCTGCCGACCAGCTCGGGGCTGTCGCCCTTGGGTTCGGGGGCGGTCTGCGCGATGTAGCCGCCGAGGACCTCCTCGCCGAGCCGCTTCGCCTCCTGCGCGCTGTTGATCAGCATGATCTGCCGGTCGGGCAGGCCCTTGAGGTCCTTGATGCCGCTCGCCTCGGTCGTCTCGTCGGGCATCAGGCGGCCGGTGACGGTGATCTCGCCGCGCGGCGGCGCGGGGATCTTCGGGAAGGCGGTCTGGCTCGGGCCGTTCGCGGGGATCCAGCCCCGGTTGACCAGCAGGACCTTGCCGCTGGTCAGGACGAACGGGGTCAGGACGTGATAGCCGACCTCGTCGTCGGAGTTGGTGCGGCGGCGGACGACGACCTCGTCGTCGGTGTCGAAGTGCCCCTTCGCCGTCACGGCGCGGTACCGCTCGTCGCGGGTGACCGTGTGCCCGGCGGAGTCCATGCCCTGCACGGGCACGGGCTTCGCGGACAGTGCGTCGGTGACCAGCTGGTTCCGGGCGGAGCGCTCGTCGTAGCGGTGCATCTGCCAGATGCCCAGCCGGATCATCGTGGGGATGAGGAGAAGAGCGACCAGGGTGAGGATCACCCACTGCCGGGTCAACAGGAAGCGGTACACCCCATGACCGTACAACCGGGCCATGGGGTGCCATGAGGGGGGTACCGCTGAGCTTGTCGGGGCTTGTCGGGGCTTGTCCGTGCGGGGGGAGGCTCGGCGGAGCCGGTCAGACCTTGTCGACGATGCCCACCTTCCCCTCCGCGCGGGAGCAGTGCGCCCCGCAGAACCAGTGCCCGTCCACCTCGACGCCCTGCCCGATGATGCGGCACCGACAGTGCTCGCAGATCGGCGCCATGCGGTGGATGGCGCAGGAGAAGCAGTCGAAGACGTGCACCGCGCCCTGCGCGTGCACCTCGAAGGACATGCCGTAGTCGTTTCCGCAGACCTCGCAACGTGCCATGCGCCACAGGGTGAGCGCCGCGGCTCCGCCAGGCGAGCGGGCGCGGGGCGAGTCGCCCCGCAATCACCCGTCTGTCGGTCGGCTCAGCCCTGGTCCGCCGGGGCCACGTCCCGCAGCAGCTGTCCGAACGCCGCCTCGTCCACGACCGGCGTCCCGAACTGCTTGGCCTTCACGACCTTCGACGTGTACGAGTCCGGGTCATTGGTCACCAGGAGGCTGGTCAGCCGCGACAGGCTCGTCGCCACATGGAGGCCCGCCTCGACCGCCCGGTCCTCCAGGAGCTCCCGCTCGACCGACGTGTCCCCGGAGAACGCGACGCGCATGCCCTGCTTGAGCGGCTTGTCGGGTTCGTAGCGGCCCGGGTTCGGATACGGGCACGCCGGCCGCTTGCGCGAGGGCCGCCAGCTGCCCGCGCCACCGCCACCGCCGCCCCGGTACGAGGACTGCGGCTGGCGCGGCACCGCCGGGTCGGACCACTCCGTGAGCGGCCGGCACTCCAGGAGCGGCAGCCGCACACCTCCGGCGGCGGCCGCCCGCAGGCTCGGCCGGAACGCCTCCGCGAGCACGCGCGCGTCGTCGAGCGCGTGGTGCGCGCGCTCCTGTACGACACCGAAGTGCGCGGCCAGCGACTCCAGCTTGTGGTTGGGCAGCGGCAGCCCGAGCTCCTTGGAGAGCGCGATGGTGCACAGCCGCTGCCGCACGGGGGCGGTGCGCTGCGCCCGCGCGTACTCGCGGGAGATCATCGACCAGTCGAAGACCGCGTTGTGCGCGACGAGGACGCGGCCGTCGAGCCGCGTCGCGAACTCCTCGGCGATGTCCGAGAACAGCGGCGCCCCGTCGAGGACGTCCGTCGTCAGACCGTGGATCCACACCGGGCCCGGATCGCGCTCCGGGTTGACGAGCGTGTACCAGTGGTCCTCGACGTCGCCCCGGGCGTCCAGGCGGTAGACGGCAGCGGAGATTATCCGGTCGTCCCTGGAGAGGCCGGTGGTCTCCACGTCGACGACCGCGTATCCCTGCGGATACGCGGCCGGCCAGGGGGCTGCGGACGCTGCGGTCGGGCGGTCTTCGAGCATGGTCCCTGAGGATACGGGCCCGCACTGACACTCCGGTCGCCGCCTGCCCCGTGGGCCACCCCTCAGGAGCAACTGCCGGGCTCCAGGAGCGACTTCACCAGGGCCCGTACGGAGGTGAGGAACAGCCGGTCCTGATCGACGGGCCGGGAGAGGGAGCGGGCCAGGGCCGCGTCGTCCTCCGCGAGGGCCGTGTCCCACAGCTCCTCCTCGCCGGGGCGCTGCACCGGCGCGCGTTCACGATTCCGCTCGACAAGGACATATCCGACAACCTGGAACTGCACGGCCCGCACCGCGTCGGCGGCGCCCGCGCCCCGCAGGCCCGCCGCGTGCACCTCGCGCACCAGGGCCTGTTGGGCGGGCAGGAACATGCGCTCGGTGAGGCCGCGCTCATGGACCATCGCGACCAGGTGAGGATGGTCACGCAACTGGCGGCGCAGGGTGCGGGCGACGGAGACGACGCGCTCGGCCGGGGTGGCACCGCGCGGCCGGATCCCGCCGAGGTCGGCGACCGTGCGCTCCACGAGGGCGTCGAGCAGCGACTCGCGGTTGCCGACGTGCCAGTAGATCGACGTGACGGCCGTGCCCAGTTCGGCCGCGAGTTTGCGCATGGTCAGCGCCTCGGGGCCGTCCCGCTTGACCAGGTCCGCGGCGACGACGAGCACCTCGTCCCGGGTGAGTGGTGCGCGTGCCATCCTGCGCCCTCCCTCGACTCCCGTACGTGCACGTGTCTTTACCCTTCATCGGCGTCGGTGTAACTGTGTTACAGGCGCAGCGCGAACGACCCCCCATCACGTCATGGACGAAGGGCGGTACGACATGGCACGCGTACGGTACGGAGCGCGCAGCGAGGCGGAGATCGCCGCCGCGCGCACCGCGAGCAGCAAGCTCCCCGACATCTGGTCCACCGGCGTGGTCGCCGTGTGGGAGTCCGACCCGGACGCGGTGGCGGCGGTCCTGCCGCCCCCGCTGAAGCCCACCGCGCGGCCCCTGGTGCGCGCCAACATCAGCAAGGTCGACCTGCCGGGCTATCCGCTGGGCGCGGGATCCGTCGCGGTCGCGGCCGAGCACGGCGGCGTCGAGGGCTGGTACCCGCTCGTCATGCCGATGACCCACGAGCGGGCGCTGATCGGCGGCCGCGAGGTCTTCGGCGAGCCGAAGAAGCTCGGCGAGGTCACCGTCGAACGCGACGGCCTGGTGGTGCGGGCCGCGCTCGCCCGGCACGGCATCGCCTTCGTGGAGGTGCGCGGCGCCGTCAGCGGCGACCTGCCGCTCCCGGAGCCCACGCAGAAGACGGACTTCTACTTCAAGTTCCTCCCCGCGGTGGACGGTTCGGGCTTCGACGCGGACCCCGTCCTCGTGCACTGCCTGCGCAACGAGAAGGTCAGGAAGCTGGAGCGGGTCACCGGGGACGTCGTGCTGCGGGAGTCCATGTTCGATCCCGTGGCCGACCTGCCGGTGCGCACCCTGGTCGAGATCACCCTCGGCGAGAAGACCACCGACCAGCGGGGCAAGGTCGTCGAGCGGGTCAGCGCCCAGGCCCTCCTGCCGTACATCCACCAGCGCTACGACGACCCGCAGCAGATCCTCGACGGGCCGCCCGAGGGGAGCGTCTGATGCGCCTGGAGGCGGGACAGGTCGCCGTCGTCACGGGCGCGGCGAGCGGCATCGGCCTCGCGCTGGCCCGCCGGTTCGCGGCGGACGGCCTGAAGGTGGTGCTCGCCGACGTCGAGAAGGGCGCCCTGGAGAGCGCGGCCGCCGACCTGCGGGCGGACGGGGCGACGGTGCACGCGCGCGTGGTCGACGTCGGCGAGCGCGAGCAGATGAAGGCGCTCGCCGAGGACACGTACGCGACGTTCGGCGCCTGCCATGTGCTGTGCAACAACGCGGGCGTCGGCTCGGGCGCGGAAGGCCGCATGTGGGAGCACGAACCCAACGACTGGAAGTGGGCGTTCGACGTCAACGTGTGGGGCGTCTTCCACGGCATCCAGGCGTTCGTGCCCCGCATGCTCGCGGCCGGTGAGCCGGGGCACGTCGTCAACACGTCCTCCGGTGACGGCGGCATCGCGCCGCTGCCGACCGCCTCCGTGTACGCGGTCACGAAGGCGGCCGTGGTCACGATGACCGAGTCGCTGTACGCGCACCTGAGGGCGGAGCACGCGCGCGTGGGCGCCTCGGTGCTCTTCCCCGGCCCCCACATGCTGCGTACGGGCCTGTGGGAGTCGCACCGCAACCGGCCCGACCGGTTCGCGAAGGAGCGCCCCCGCAAGACGCCCTACCGCAGCCTCGACCAGTGGGAGGCCGCCATGAAGGAGGCGGGCAAGCAGGTCGAGTTCACGCCCGTCGAGGAAGTGGCGGACTTCGTCGCGCAGGGCATCGCGGCGGACCGGTTCTGGCTGCTTCCCGACAGCGAGCACAGCGACCGGCAGATCCGGGCCCGCTCACGCTCGATGCTGGACCGGGCGAACCCGGCGTACCTGGAGAGCTTCATTCTCGACTGATCCTCCGAGGAGGGACGCACGATGAGCAACCAGGACCCCTACCTGATCATCTCCTCCGACTGCCACGCCGGACTGCCGACGGAGGAGTACCGCCCCTACCTGGACAGCCGCTTCCACCGCGCCTTCGACGAGTTCCTCGGTGAGCGGGACAAGCGCCGCGAGGAGGCGACGCGGCTCGGCATCCGCAACGACGCGTTCGCCGCGAAGTGGTTCCAGGACAACGAGGAGGGCCTGCGCGGCGGCTGGGACTCCGCACAGCGCCTCAAGGAGCTCGACGGCGACGGGGTGGCCGCCGAGGTCGTCTTCCCCGACGCGGACGCCGTGGACAGCCAGACGGCGGCACCCTTCGGCGTCGGGCTCGGCCTCTCCGGCGACCAGGACCCCGAGCTCGGCATGGCGGGCGCGCAGGCGCACAACCGCTGGCTCGCCGAGTTCGTCGCGCAGAACCCCGAACGGCACTGCGGGGTCGCCCTGCTGCCGATCACCGCCGACCCGGACAAGGTCGTCGCCGAGGTGCACCGCGCCAAGGAGTCGGGGCTCGGCGCCCTGATGATCCCCTCCATGTGGGTCGACAAGGACCCGTACCACGCGAGCCGTTACGACCCGGTGTGGGCGGCCGCGGCCGAGTGCCAGATGCCGGTCGTGACGCATTCGGGCGCCGCGCCCCGCCACGAGTACGGCGACCATCTCGGCATCTACGTGAGCGAAGTGACGTGGTGGCCGGCCCGTCCCCTGTGGTTCCTGCTCTGGTCCGGCGTCTTCGAGCGGCATCCGGGGCTGAGGTTCGGCGTCGCCGAGTCGGGCTGCTGGTGGCTGCCCAACCTGCTGTGGTTCATGGACCGCCTCTACCTGGGCGCCCACGGCGGCAAGAAGCTGTCCCCGTTCGCCGAGCTGAAGCGCGCGCCGCACGAGTACCTCGACCGGCAGATCTTCGTCTGCGCCACCAACACCAAGCGCCGCGAACTGGCGCAGCGCTACGAGATCGGCGTCGACAACATCCTGTGGGGCAGCGACTTCCCCCACCCCGAAGGGACCTGGCCGGACACGCGCGCGTGGCTGAAGAAGACCTTCCACGACATCCCCGTCGCGGAGACCCGCCGCATGCTGGGCCTGGCGGCCGCCGAGGTGTTCGGCTTCGACACCGAGAAGCTCGCCCCGCTCGCCCGGCGCATCGGACCGACCCCGGCCGACCTCGGCCAGGACGCCGACCAGAGCGCCGTCGAGGCGTCCTGGGCGCGCTCGCGCGACGTGGGCAGGCACTGGCTGACCGACCACGACTTCCCGACCCTCGGGGTGACCCCATGAGCACACCGGACGAGCGCTACACCGTGATCTCCGCGGACTGCCACGCGGGCGCCGATCTCCTCGACTACAAGCCGTACCTGGAGGCCCGTCACCACGACGCCTTCGACGCGTGGGCGGCCACCTACGTGAACCCGTACGAGGACCTCCTCGCCGACACCGCCGACCGCAACTGGAACTCCGACCGTCGCGTCGCCGAGCTGGAGCGCGACGGCATCGTCGCCGAGGTCGTCTTCCCCAACACCATCCCGCCGTTCTTCCCGTCGGCGTCCCTCATGGCACCGGCGCCCACACCCGGGGAGTTCGAGCGGCGCTGGGCCGGCCTGCGGGCCCACAACCGGTGGCTCGCGGACTTCTGCGCCGCGGCTCCCGGGCGCCGGGCGGGCGTCTTCCAGATCCTCCTGAACGACGTCGAGGAGGCCGTGAAGGAGATCCGCTGGGCGGCCGCGGCGGGCCTGAAGGGCGGCCTGTTGCTGCCCGGCACACCGCCCGGCTCCGGACTCCCCGAGCTCTACTCGTCGACGTACGACCCGATCTGGCGGGTCTGCGCCGAACTCGGCGTCCCCGTCAACCACCACGCGGGCTCCGCGTCCCCGCCGCTCGGCGACGAACCCGCCGCACGCGCGGTCTTCATGGTCGAGACGACCTGGTTCTCGCACCGCGCCCTGTGGCACCTCGTCTTCGGCGGCGCGTTCCGCAAGCACCCGGACCTGAAGCTCGTCCTCACCGAACAGGGCTCGGGCTGGATCCCCGGCGTGCTCGACATGCTGGACTACTACCACGGGCGTCTCGTGGCGGCCGCGAGCAAGGCGGCGGCCGCGACGGCGCGGACCGCGGAGTCCAAGTTCGGCGCGGGGCTCGCCGATTCGATGGGCAAGGGCCCTTCCACGGTATGGCGTGAGAACTGCTACGTGGGCGCGAGTTTCATGCGCCCCCACGAAGTGCCCCTGCGGGACCGCATCGGCCTCGACAAGATCATGTGGGGCAGCGACTACCCGCACGACGAGGGCACCTACCCCTACACCCGCGAAGGTCTGCGCATCGCCTACGCGGGCCTGCCGCACGACGAGATCGCCGCCATGGTCGGAGGCAACACCGCCCGCGTCTACGGCTTCGACCTCGCCTTCCTCGACCCGATCGCGGCCCGCGTGGGCCCCACCGTCGCGGAGATCGACGAGCCCCTGAAGGAGCCGCCCGCGGACGCGACGAGCCCGGTGTTCGCGACAGGAGCGTCGGTACGGGTCTGGTGACGGTGCGGGGTGCCATCCTCGGTCCGTGACGGAATCCGGGACACCACCCACGCATGACGAGGCCCACGGCGGCGCGCTCGGCTCACGGCTCAACTGGCTGCGCGCCGCCGTGCTCGGCGCCAACGACGGCGTGGTCTCCACCGCGGGCCTCGTCGTCGGCGTGGCCGGGGCCACCGACGACCGCTCCGCGCTGCTCACGGCGGGGCTCGCCGGCCTCTTCGCCGGATCCATGTCGATGGCCGTCGGCGAGTACGTCTCCGTGTCCACGCAGCGGGACTCGGAGGAGGCCGCGATCGCCATGGAGCGACGCGAGCTGAAGGAGCGGCCGGAAGCCGAACTCGACGAGCTGACCGGCCTGCTGGAGGAGCGCGGGCTCAGCCGCGAGGTGGCCCGTGAGGCCGCCGAACAGCTCACCGCGCGGGACGCGCTGGCCGCCCACGCGCGCGTGGAGCTCGGTATCGACCCCGACGACCTCACGAACCCCTGGCACGCGGCGTGGGCCAGCTTCCTCGCGTTCACCGCGGGCGCCCTGCTCCCGCTGCTCGCCATCGTGCTGCCGCCCTCGGGCCTGCGGCTGCCCGTCACGGTCGTCTCGGTCCTGGCGGGCCTCGCGATCACGGGCTGGTTCAGCGCCCGCACGGGCAGCGCCGAGCCCCGGCCCGCCGTGTGGCGCAACGTGGGCGGCGGAGCGCTGGCGATGGCGGTCACCTACGCGGCGGGATCTTTGTTGGGAGCCGCCGGAGTCTGACCCCTACCGCGGGTAATACTTGTCAGTAACCACCTCTAGCCGAGGCTCGGTCCGGGCCTTTACGGTGCACGCATGCCGTCCCCGAACCTGCCCGATGTCGTGCTGTGGTCGATCCCCGCCTTCGTGCTGCTCACCGTCGTCGAGATCGTGAGCGTCCGCGTCCATCCCGACGAGGACGCCGCCGGATACGCGACCAAGGACGCGGCGACCAGCATCACCATGGGCCTGGGCAGCCTCGTCTTCGACTTCCTGTGGAAGATACCGATCGTCGCCATCTACACGGCGGTCTACGAACTGACGCCGCTGCGCGTGCCCGTCCTGTGGTGGACGATCCCGCTGATGCTGCTCGGACAGGACTTCTTCTACTACTGGTCCCACCGCGGGCACCACGTCATCCGCATCCTGTGGGCGTGCCACGTGGTGCACCACTCCAGCCGCAAGTTCAACCTCTCGACAGCGCTGCGCCAGCCCTGGACGAGCCTCACCGTGTGGCCGTTCTACCTGCCGCTCATCGCGTGCGGCGTGCACCCGGCGGCGCTCGCGTTCTGCTCGTCGGCCAACCTCGTCTACCAGTTCTGGATCCACACCGAGCGCATCGACAGGATGTGGCGCCCCTTCGAGTACGTCTTCAACACGCCCTCCCACCACCGCGTGCACCACGCCTCCCAAGGCGGCTACCTGGACCGGAACTTCGGGGGGATCCTGATCGTCTGGGACCGCCTCTTCGGCTCGTGGACGGCGGAGGCCGAGCGTCCGGTGTTCGGGCTCACCAAGAACATCAGCACCTACAACCCGCTGCGGGTGGCCACGCACGAGTACGTGGCCATCGCCAGGGACCTCAAGGCGGCGGACAGTTGGCGCGAGCGGGCCGGACGGGTCTTCCGCGGGCCCGGCTGGCAGCCCGCGCCCGCACGCGTGCCCAGCGCCCCGCGGAAGGTCACCGAGGGCGCCGCGTGAGCCGTACCGAGGCGCTGCGGATCGGCTTCTTCGCCGTGTGCGCCGCGGACCTCGCCGCGCTGCTCGCCGGCCTCGACACCGCGCACACCGTCCTCAAGCCGCTGCTCATGCCCGCCCTCGTGGCGTACGTCGTCGCGCGCGGCGGGCCCCGACCGCTGTGCGGCGCGCTGCTCCTGGGCTGGGGCGGCGACGTGCTCCTGCTGTTCGACCAGGACGCCGCGTTCCTCGCCGGGATGGGCTGCTTCGCCGCCGGGCACATCTGCTACCTCGTGCTCTTCAAGCGGTACGGGACGCCACGCGCGCGCGGATCGATGCTCGGGATCGTGTACGTCGTCGTCCTGTCCAACACCGTCGCCGCGCTCTGGCCCGATCTGCCGGCCGACATGCGGGTGCCCGTCGCCGTGTACAGCGTGCTGCTGACCGCCATGGCGTTCGGCGCGTCCCGGCTCGGCCGCACGGCGGGCATCGGCGGCGCGCTGTTCCTGCTCTCGGACTCGCTCATCGCCCTGGGCGTCGCCGAGTGGCCGGAAGTCTGGCAGCAGGACTTCTGGATCATGCTCACCTACGTGGCGGCGCAGTACCTGCTGGCCCGCGGGGTCCTCGATGCGCGCGGCGCGGGCGGAGCGGCGTACCGTGATGAGGAGCGCGCCGAAACCCGGCGCACGCCTCACTGACCTGCACCGACCTGTGCCGATCCGCATCGACCTGCTCCCGATCGGCACGGCACTGATCCGCACGAAGGAACACCCCGTATGCGCGCCACCACCATTCACGCCCCGTTCGACATGCGGGTCGAGGACGTCCCGGAGCCCGTCGTCCAGCTCCCCACCGACGCGGTCGTACGAGTCCTGCGCGCGTGCATCTGCGGCAGCGACCTGTGGGCCTACCGGGGCGAGGCGGCGCGCCGGCCGGGCCAGCGGATCGGGCACGAGTTCCTCGGCATCGTGGAGGAGACCGGCACCGAGGTGACCGGCGTCCGGCGCGGCGACCTCGTCGTCGCGCCGTTCATGTGGTCGGACGGTGTGTGCGACTACTGCCGCGAGGGCCTGACCACCTCGTGCGAGCACGGCGGCTTCTGGGGCGCGGTCGGCCACGACGGCGGCCAGGGCGAGGCCGTGCGCGTCCCGTACGCCGACGGCACCCTCGTGCAGCTGCCGGCCGACGCCGCCTCCGACGACCACCTGCTGTCCGCCCTCCTGACGCTCTCCGACGTGATGGGCACCGGCCACCACGCGGCCCTCGGCGCGGGCGTGCGCAAGGGGCCACGGTCGCCGTCGTGGGGGACGGCGCGGTGGGCCTGTGCGGCGTCCTCGCGGCCAAGCGGCTCGGCGCCGAGCGGATCATCGCGCTCGGCCGCCACCAGGCCCGTACGGACATCGCGCGGCGCTTCGGCGCCACGGACGTCGTCGCCGAGCGCGGCGACGCGGCCGTCGAGGCGATCCGCGAACTCACCCGCGGCCAGGGCGCGCACGCCGTGATCGAGGCCGTCGGCACCGAGCAGTCCATGAAGACGGCCGTGAACATCACCCGCGACGGCGGCGCCATCGGCTTCGTCGGCGTTCCGCACGGCAGCGGCACCGGCCTCGACCTGGGCGTCATGTTCGACCGGAACATCGCGCTGCGCGGCGGTGTCGCCCCCGTCCGCAGCTACATCCCCGAGCTGCTGCCCGACGTCCTGGACGGCACGATCGACCCGTCGCCCGTCTTCGACATGACGGTCGACATCGAAGGCGTGCCCGGCGGCTACAAGGCGATGGACGAGCGCACCGCCCTGAAGGTCCTCGTCACCAACTGACCGTCATCGGCCGAGCGACCGCACCGGTCGCTCACCAGCGGATCGGCAGCGGCAGCGCGGTCAGGACCGCGGACACCGCCACCACGACGGCGAGCACCGCGACCTCCGCGCGCGCGGGAACGTACGCCCGTGTACGGTCCCGCGCGCCGCGCAGCCGCAGCCGCGCCACCAGCGCGAGCCCGGCGACGACCACCACGAGCAGCACCTTCGCGAGGAGGGTGCGCCCGTACGCCGTCGTCGTGAGCTGGTCGACGACCGTGCTCGGCGGCATCCGGCGCAGCGTGCTGCACACCCCCGTCGCCGTGATGGCGGCGAGCAGGAGCGCGGCCACGCGCGCGTAGAGCCCGAGCAGCCCCGTGCCGGCCTCGGGGGCGCGCGTCCGCCACGCGTGCGTGGTGCGCAGGACGTACAGGAGCCCGCCCACCCACAGGGCGGCGCTCGTCAGATGGACCAGGGTGAGTCCGGAGCCGACGAGCGGGGTGTCCTCGACCGGCGGGTGGGCCCGCAGCGCCTCCGCGACCACCACGGCGGCCAGCGGCAGCACCGCGGTGCCCGGACGGCGCGAACGGGCGCACAGGGCCGCCACCAGGAACGCGTTCACCTCGACGAGGGCGAGGGTGCCGTCGCGCGTCCCGTACAGGCCGCCGATGTCCAGGGCCGCGACGCTGTGCGGGACGAGATTCCCGGAGGCCACCACGGAGGCGAGCCCGAGCGCCGCGGCGAACCCCGCCCAGGGCGCGTACCGCGACCAGCGGCGGGGCCGGGGGCCAGCGGGTCGACCTTGCGGGCGAGGAACCCGGCGAACACCTCGCCCAACTGCACGCACAGCGCGGCGAACAGCACGGTCCGCAGCAGCGCGATCCCGCCCACGCCGGGCGCCGAGGCCTCGCCCGTGCCGTCGAGCGCGGCCCGCGGCCCGAACATCGGGATCAGGGCCGCGGCGGCGACGAGCACGACGACGGCGACGGCGCGCCCGGCGCCGGGTCTGCGCACGGGCACGTCCGCCGGAACGGACATCTCGGTGGTCGGTGGAATCGAACTCACGGTTGGATCTTCGCCAGTGCGGGCAGATCAGGGCAAGTGCACAGGGACAACTGGAGCAAAGCGATCCGGACGTTCGCCCGCCTGATGCCCCCAGCCCCGCTCCCCGCCCACCTCGCGGACCCGCTCAGCGTGGCCCCGTTCGCCGGCAGGCGCTCAGACCCACGCGGGGACGTCGGTTCCCCAGACCCCCGGCGGACGCGCCCAGTCGGTGGGGCCACCGGCGAACGACACCGGCGGCGGCGCGTACCGCAGCCGCCCCACCGGGCTGTCGCGCTCCGCGAGCACGGGGGCGAGAGCCCGCCCCTCGGCCGGGACGCCCCGCTCGTCCCGTTCGCCGCCGAGCAGCCAGTGCGCCGTCTGCGCGAGCGCGAACCGCAGCACCCGTGAACCGCCGTCCCGCGCCTGCTCGGTGAGCGAGCGCAGCACCCCCGCCGCGATCAGATACCCCGTGCCGTGGTCGAGCGCCTGCGCCGGCAGCGCGCCCGGAGCGTCGGGCGAACCCTCCACCGCCGCGATGCCCGTCGCCACCTGGACGAGGCTGTCGAAGCCGCGCCGCCCGCCCCACGGCCCGTACGCGCCCCACGCCGACAGCGACGCCACCACGAGCCCGGGACGCCGCTCCACGAGCGTCTCGGCGTCGAGCCCGAACCGGTCGAGCGCGCCGGGGCGGTACCCCGTGACCACCACATCGGCGCCGGACAGCAACTCGTCGAACGTGCGCCGGTCCGCTCCGTCGCCCAGGTCGAGCCGCGTCGAGCGCTTCCCGAAACCGGTGTCGGCGTGCGCGTCCGGGTCTTCCCGCAGCTGCGGCGCGTCCACCCGCAGCACGTCCGCCCCGAGCAGCGCCAGCGTGCGCGTCGCGACCGGGCCCGCGATGACCCGGGTGAGGTCGAGGACCCGTACCGGCCGATCCGCCGGGCGCGGCGGCGCCTCGTCGACCCGCTCCCGGGTCAGCAGCGGACGGGCCGCCACCGCGGCGCCCTGCGGATGGGCCGCCCACTCCTCGGGCGTGCGCAGCGCGACGGCCAGGCCCCCGGCCGCGTACACGCTCTCCTCGACCTCGTACGCCGACCGTCCGGCGAGCAGCGCCGCCACCTCGTCGACCGTGGCGTCCTCGGCGACGCCGAGCGCCGCGCACAGCCGCGCGCGGTGGTGCGGGTAGTTGGCGTGGGTGCGCAGCCGGCCCTCCTTGGTGTGCCAGAAGCGCGACAGGGGCGCGAAGTTGACCGGCGCGCGCCCGTCGATGAGCAGATGCCGCTCGCTGATGAAGGAGGTCGCCACCGCGCCGTCGTCGACCCGCACCTGTATGTCGTCGACGGGCCGCCCCGCGCGCGTGGCGGCGAATTCCGCCGCCGCGAGCGAGCAGGCACCGACGCAGGCGCCGGCCAGCGCGCGTACGGGGAGGCGGGCGGGCAGCGCGCCCGCGCGCGTGAGGTGCGAGATGCGGGACAGCAGGGCCGGGTCGCCGCCCAGCGCGTCCCAGGCGACTGAGGTGTCGACTGCGTAGGTCATACGAGAACTATCCAGGAGCGGTGGGTGCGGGATCCGGCCGGACCCCGCACCCACCGGATCGCCCCTACTTGGTCACGGCGTCCAGCGCGTCCGCCGTACCGGCACCGTAGAAGCTGTTCCTGTTCTTGCTTCCCTCGCACACCGCGTCGACCGTACCGTCGCCGTCGATGTCGTACGGGTCGGTGCACGCGGTCGCGTCGGCCTCCCCGTACAGAAGGGCCTTCACCTGCGCCGCCGAGGCGCGCGGGTGCGTCGACTTGATGAGCGCGGCGACGCCCGCGACATGCGGCGACGCCATCGACGTACCGGCCTTGTAGCCGTACGCGCCGCCCGGCAGGGTCGACAGGATCCGGCCGTCGACCGCCGGGGGAGCGGGCGTCTGGTACTTGGTGCTGTCGCCGCCCGGCGCCGCGATGTCGACGACGTTCTTGCCCCAGTTCGAGTACGACGCCTTGATGCCCTTGGCGCCCGTCGCCGAGACGGTGACGACACCCGGAAGCTGCGACGGGATGTCGAAGCAGTCCTTCGTGTCGATCGTCCGCGGCACCGGAGTGGTGTCGTCGGGCGACGTGTCGTCGACGATCTGGTCCTGCGCGAGGTCCGTCGCCGCGTTGCCCGCCGCCGCCACGTTCACCGCGCCCTTGTGCTCGGCGTACCGCGTGGCCCGCGTGACGGCCGTGACGAGCGCCTTCTGGTCGGCGTCCGTCGTGCAGTTGAAAAGCCAAGGGTCGGTGTAGTAGCTGGAGTTGGTGACATCGACGCCGTGGTCGGCCGCCCACATGAAGCCGCAGACCACGGCTTCCGTGTAGTACATGCCGGTGGCCGGCTCGGCCACCTTCAGGCTCGCGACCTTCACGCCCGGCGCGACGCCGGTGACGCCGACGCCGTTCTTCGCGGCGGCGATCGTGCCCGCCACGTGCATGCCGTGGTTGGACTCGCCCGCCACCGGACGCCACGCGTGGTCCTTCTGCACGGGGACGCCGCCCAGACAGTTGGCCGACGCCTCCTTGTCGAAGTTCGGCGCGATGTCCGGGTGGGTGTCGTCGACGCCCGAGTCGAGCACGCCGACGGTGACCCGCGGGCTGCCCAGCGACTTCTGGTGCGCCTGGTCCGCGTTGATGGCGGGCAGGTCCCACTGCAGGGGCTCCAGCGGGTCCTGGCCCGAACTCGCCGTTGCGGCGGCCTTCTTGACCTCGTCGGCCGTCAGCACCTGCTCGGTGGCGAGGTCGTCACTGGACTGCGCGGCCAGCGGCGCGGTGCGCGTGGCACCGGCCGACTCGATGCCCCGCGCGGCCCGGACCGTGCGTGCGAAGTCCGGGTTCTTCGAGTGGACGACGACGACACCGATCGAGTCGTACGTGATGACGACGGAACCGCCGGCCGCCGCGATGGCCTGTCGCACGGAGGCGGAACCGCCGTGCCCCGGGCGGACGTTGACGACATAGCTGAGCCGCGGCCCGTCCGCGGCGACCGGTGCCTGCGAGGCCACCGCGTTCGGGACGACGGCGAGCGCCGCCGCCGTGGCGAGCCCCGCCGGAAGCGCCAGGGTCCGTATGAGACGCGATTTCATGGGTGATGGAATCCCTTACGTCGTGACGAGCTACTCCATGACGAGCTACTCCGTGACGAGCTACTTCGTGACGGCCTTGAGCGCGTCGACGATTCCGTGGCCGTAGAAGCCGTTGTGCTGCGCGACGCCCTCGCAGACCGCGTCGACGACACCGTCGCCGTCACTGTCGTACGGGTCGCTCGGGCACGCCTGCTCGTCGGCCTGCTTCTTCAGGAGCGACTCCAACTGGCCCGGAGTCGCCTTCGGATGCGTGGACTTGAGCAGCGCGAGCACGCCGGACACGTGCGGGGCCGCCATCGACGTGCCCTGCTTGTAGCCCCAGCCGCCGCCCGGCAGCGTCGACAGGACACGGCCGTTCCTGTCCGGGGTGTCGGCCGGCTTGCGGCCGTCCCCACCCGGCGCGGAGACGTCGATGACGCCGTTGCCGTAGTTGGAGTAGTACGCCTTCTCCTTGGTGACACCCACCGACGACACCGTCACGATCCCCGGCAGCATCTCCGGGGCGATCGGGCACTCGGACGGGTCGACGGTGCGCTCGACAGGAGTGCCGTCGTCCGGACTCGACGTGTCGGTCACCGAGTCCGACGCCAGGTCGTCGTTGAAGTTGTGGGCGCTCGCCACGCTCGTGACGCCCTTGTCCCGCGCGTAGCGGATGGCCCGCGAGATCGAGTCGACCAGAGCCTTCTGATCGGCGTCGGTCACGCAGTTCATGTACCAGGGGTCGGAGTAGTAGCTGTTGTTGGTGATGTCGATGCCGTGGTCGGCGGCCCACACGAACCCGCAGACCACGGACTCCGTGTAGAAGAGCTGCGTGCCCGGGTCGGCCACCTTGATCGCGGCGACCTTCACGCCCGGCGCGACACCCGCGACGCCGACCCCGTTGCGGGCGGCGGCGATCGTGCCCGCCACGTGTGTCCCGTGGTCGGCGGCGGCCTCGTACGGGCGCCACGCGCCGAACGACGCGTCCGGCTTGCCGCCCACGCAGTTCGCGGACTGGGAGGCGGAGAAGTTCGGCGCGAGGTCGGGGTGGGTGTCGTCGACGCCGGTGTCGATGACACCGACCGTCACGGTGCGGCTGCCGTCCTCGATCGCGTTCGCCCTGTCGGCGCCGATCAGCCGCATGTCCCACTGGTTGGGCTCCAGCGGCTCCTGCGTCGCGGCGGCCCGCGCACCGGCCTTCGCGACCTGCGCGCCGGTCAGCGCCTGCGTCGTGCCCGTCTCGTCCGTGGCCGACGCGGCGAGCGGCGCGGTACGGGTCGCGCCCGCGCTCCGCACCCCGCGCGCACCGCGGATCGTCGTCCCGAAGTCCGGGTTCTTGGAGTGGGCGACGATGACGCCGATCTTGTCGTACGCGATGACGACGCTGCCGCCCGCCGCCGCGATCTCCCGCCGCACGGACGACGAAGTCCCGTGCCCGGGTGCGACGTTGACGACGTAGCTCAGCAGCGGTCCGTCCGTCGCGACGGGCGCGTCGGCCGCGACGGCGTCGGGCACCACGACGAGCGCGGACGCCATCGCGAGCCCGGCCGACACCGCGAGCGCTCTCGCAAGGCGCGCTCTCCCACGCGCGACGCCCCTCACTTCTTGACGGCCTTGAGGGCGTTCACGATGCCGTAGCCGTAGAAGCCGTTGCGCTGCACGCCGCCCTCGCAGGTGGCGTCGACGACACCGTCGCCGTCACCGTCGTACGAGGCGGGGCACGCCTGCTCGTCGGCCTGCGCCTTCATCAGGCGCTGGAGCTCGGCCGGACCGGCCTTCGGGTGCGTCGACTTGAGGAGCGCGGCGACACCGGCGGCGTGCGGCGACGCCATCGACGTGCCCTGGAGGAAGCCGTACTGGCCGCCGGGCATCGTGGAGAGGATGCGGCCGTTCTTCGACGGGGTGTCCGGGATCTGGTACTTGTCGCCGCCGGGCGCCGCGATGTCGATGACGCCGTTGCCGTAACTCGAGTAGTACGACTTGGACTTGTTCACGCCCGTCGCGCTGACCGTCACGACGCCCGGGAGCTGGGTCGGGACGTCGAAGCAGGTGTGCGGGTCGATGGTGCGGGTGACCGCCGTCGAGTCGTCGGGGCTCGACTCGTCGACGATCGCGTCGGAGTCGAGGTCGTCGTTGGAGTTGCCCGCCGAGGCGAGGTTCAGGGTGCCCTTCTTGGTGGCGTACAGCTGGGCCCGGTTGACCGCGTCGACGATGGCCCGCTGGTCGGGGTCGTCCATGCAGTTGTAGAGCCAGGGGTCCACGTAGTAGCTGTTGTTGGTGACCTCGATGCCGTGGTCGGCGGCGAACACGAAGGCGCACACGACGCTCTCCGGGTAGAACAGCTCGCTGACCGGGTCGGCCACCTTGATGCCCGCGACCTTCACGCCGGGCGCGACGCCCGCGACGCCGATGCCGTTGCGCGCGGCGGCGATCTCACCGGCGACGTGGGTGCCGTGGTAGTGCTCCGGGTTCGCGGGCCGCCAGGCGCCCGGCGAGGTGTCCGCCTTGCCGCCGACACAGTTCGCGGACTGGGAGGCGGAGAAGTTCGCGGCGAGGTCGGGGTGGGTGTCGTCGACGCCGGTGTCGATGACACCGACCGTGACGTTGCGGCTGCCCGGGTTGATGGCCGCGGCCTTGTCGGCGCCCATGGCCCGCAGGTCCCACTGGTCCGCCTCGAGCGGTTCCTGGCCCGAAGTGGCCTGCGCCGCCAGGGACTTGGCGTCGGCGGCGGAGAGCTTCTGGACCGCGCCCTCGTCGGTGGTGCCGGCCAGGCTGAGCGGCGCGGTGCGCGTGGCGCCCGCCGTGGCGACGCCCTTCGCGGCCCGTATCCGCTTGCCGAAGTCCGGGTTCGAGGAGTGCACGACGAAGACGCCGATCTTGGCGTACGTCTCGACAATGGAGCCTCCGGCCGCGGATATCGCGCGGCCCACGGAGGCGATGGTGCGGGAGTCGGTGCTACGCGTGTTGACCACGTACGCGAGGGAAGAGGCCGAGCTCGCCGAAGTCCCCGAGGCGGCAGGGGAGTCGGCCGGCGCGGCGACCGCGGACGGCAGGAAACCGAAGGAGGCCGTGAGCGCGATGCCGATCGGCAGGGCGAGGGCCATGCGGCGTCTGGCGGGCAGATGAGCCATGGGATCTCCACATCATCCGTCGTATGAGGCGAATACGGAAAAGCCCGAGACACGAGTGGTGCTCGGGCAGGTACATGACGCGTGGTGCGGTGCGAACGTATCTCTAGTCGCCGCAGGTCATCAACGAGTTCCGAAAGAAATCAGGGGAGTTGAACCACCCCGCGCGTGTCCCCGTGACGTTGGACAGGGGGTACGAGCACGATCCAGCCCCCTGTTGGATCACGCCGGAGAGCCCTACCATCGCGACCCGGCCCACGTGATCCACGTCACTGTGAGGTCCAGTTCCACCATGCGCACACCCCCGTCCCCCAGCCCGTCCCCGTCCCTGCCGACCGCATCCGCACCGCGAGGAGACTCCGTGGCCACCGACGCACCACCACCCCAGAAGGGCAGTCCGGACGCCCGTCCCACCCTGCCCTCCACCGAGGAGTTCATCGAGGTGCAGGAGAGCGCGGAGTTCGGTGAACTGCGCCGCGCGCACCGCTCGTTCGCGTTCCCGCTGACGATCGCGTTCATCGCCTGGTACCTGCTGTACGTCCTGCTCTCCAACTACGCGGGCGACTTCATGGGCACCAAGGTCTTCGGCAACATCAACGTCGCCTTCCTCCTCGGCCTCGCCCAGTTCCTGACCACGTTCCTCATCGCCTGGTGGTACGCGCGGTACTCCGCCGCGAAGCTCGACCCCAAGTCCGAGGCCCTCAAGTCCCGTCTGGAGGGCGGCGCATGAGCCCCGCACCGCAGCTGCTCGCCGCCGCAGAGGCCAGCGAGCACCGGCCGCTGATCATCACCCTGTTCGCTGTGTTCGTCGTCGCGACCCTCGTCATCACCGTATGGGCCGGCCGCCAGACCAAGAGCGCGTCCGACTTCTACGCGGGCGGCCGCCAGTTCACCGCCTTCCAGAACGGCCTCGCCGTCTCCGGCGACTACATGTCGGCGGCGTCCTTCCTCGGTATCGCCGGCGCCATCGCCCTCTTCGGCTACGACGGCTTCCTCTACTCCATCGGCTTCCTGGTCGCCTGGCTCGTGGCGCTCCTCCTGGTCGCCGAACCGCTGCGCAACTCCGGCCGCTACACGATGGGCGACGTCCTCGCCTACCGGATGCGCCAGCGCCCGGTCCGCACGGCGGCCGGCACCTCCACGATCGTCGTCTCGATCTTCTACCTGCTCGCGCAGATGGCGGGCGCGGGCGTCCTCGTCTCGCTCCTGCTCGGCATCACCTCGGACGCGGGCAAGGTCGGCATCGTCGCCCTCGTCGGCGTCCTGATGATCGTGTACGTGACGATCGGCGGCATGAAGGGCACCACCTGGGTGCAGATGGTCAAGGCGGTCCTGCTGATCGCCGGCGCCATCCTCCTCACCTTCCTGGTCATGCTGAAGTTCAACTTCAACATCTCCGACCTGCTCGGCACGGCCGCCTCGAACAGCGGCAAGGGCACCCCGTTCCTGGAGCCCGGTCTCAAGTACGGCGCCACCGGCACCTCGAAGATCGACTTCATCTCGCTGGGCATCGCGCTCGTCCTCGGCACCGCCGGCCTGCCGCACATCCTGATCCGCTTCTACACGGTGCCGACCGCCAAGGCCGCCCGTAAGTCGGTCAACTGGGCCATCGGCATCATCGGCGCCTTCTACCTGATGACGATCGCGCTCGGCTTCGGCGCGGCCGCCCTCATCAAGCCGGACGAGATCATCGCCTCCAACCCGGCGGGCAACACGGCGGCGCCCCTGCTGGCCCTGCATCTGGGGGGCGTCGACTCCAACTGGGGCGCGATCCTCCTCGCCTCGATCTCGGCGGTCGCGTTCGCCACGATCCTCGCGGTCGTCGCGGGCCTCACCCTCGCCTCGTCGTCCTCGTTCGCGCACGACATCTACGCGAACGTCATCAAGCGCGGCAAGGCGTCGGAGAAGCAGGAGATGCAGGCGGCCCGCTGGGCGACCGTCTTCATCGGCATCATCTCGATCGCGCTCGGCGCGCTCGCCCGCGACCTGAACGTGGCCGGCCTGGTCGCGCTCGCCTTCGCGGTCGCCGCCTCCGCCAACCTGCCGACGATCCTCTACAGCCTCTTCTGGAAGCGCTTCAACACCAACGGCGCCCTCTGGTCGATCTACGGAGGCCTCTTCACCGCGGTCTTCCTCGTCCTGTTCTCACCGGTCGTCTCGGGCAACCCGAAGACCTCCATGTTCAAGGGCGTCGACTTCCACTGGTTCCCGCTGGAGAACCCCGGCATCATCTCGATCCCGGTCGGATTCCTGCTGGGCGTCATCGGTACGTACATGGCCAAGGAGAAGGCCGACAAGGGCAAGTACGCGGAGCTCGAGGTCCGGTCCCTGACCGGCACCGGAGCCCACTGACCCACCCGTACGCCGCGCGCCCCCGCCGTAGAAGGCTGTAGCTCTCTACGACGGGGGCGCGGCACGCTCGTGGGATCTTCGGCCTGTCGATGTCATACCCGTCACGTAGGCTCGGCGGTGTCAGGCAGAACGCGCTCAGGGAGGGGGCCCACGTGCTCATCGACACTTTCGGCCGAGTGGCCACCGACCTCCGGGTCTCGTTGACCGACCGGTGCAATCTCCGCTGTACGTACTGCATGCCCGAAGAGGGCCTGCAATGGCTGGCCAAGCCGGACCTGCTGACGGACGACGAGATCGTCCGCCTCATCCGCATCGCCGTCACCCACCTCGGCATCACCGAGGTCCGCTTCACCGGCGGCGAACCCCTGCTCCGCCCGGGTCTGGTCGGCATCGTCGAGCGGGTCGCCGCCCTGGAGCCCCGCCCCCAGATGTCCCTGACGACGAACGGGATCGGGCTCAAGCGCACCGCGCGGGCGCTCAAGGAAGCGGGCCTCGACCGGGTGAACGTGTCGCTGGACACCCTGCGCCCGGACGTCTTCAAGACACTGACCCGCCGCGACCGCCACAAGGACGTCATCGAGGGCCTGGAGGCCGCCCACGACGCGGGCCTGACCCCGGTGAAGATCAACTCGGTCCTGATGCCGGGGCTGAACGAGGACGAGGCTCCCGAGCTCCTGGCCTGGGCGGTCGAGCACTCCTACGAACTGCGCTTCATCGAGCAGATGCCGCTCGACGCCCAGCACGGCTGGAAGCGCGACGGCATGATCACCGCGGGGGACATCCTCACCTCGCTCCGTACGCGCTTCGAGCTGACGCCCGAGGGTTCCGACGAGCGCGGCTCCGCCCCGGCCGAGCGCTGGGTCGTCGACGGGGGCCCGCACCGCGTCGGCGTCATCGCCTCGGTCACCCGCCCGTTCTGCTCGGCCTGCGACCGCACCCGCCTCACCGCCGACGGCCAGGTCCGCACCTGCCTGTTCGCCACGGAGGAGACGGACCTGCGCGCGGCCCTGCGGGCGGACGGCGCGGAGAGCGACGACGAGGGCATCGCCGATATCTGGAAGCGCGCGATGTGGGGCAAGAAGGCCGGCTCGGGTCTCGACGACCCGACGTTCCTCCAGCCCGACCGCCCGATGTCCGCGATCGGCGGCTGACGCCTACGCGCCGTCGTTGTCGGGGTGGGACTCCCACTCCGACAGCGTGACGACGTCCTTCAGGAACCCCCGCACGCCCAGGAACTGGGAGAGGTGCTCGCGGTGCTCGTCGCACGCGAGCCACGTCTTGCGCCGGTCCGGGGTGTGCAGCTTCGGGTTGTTCCACGCCAGCACCCACACGGCGTCGGCGCGACAGCCCTTGGCCGAGCACTGGGGCGTGGTGGGCGAGGGCTGCGACGAGGCGGAGAGATCGGCGAGGTTCACGCCTCAACCTTAAAGGCCCCGGGAAAGGCCCCGCCAAAGCCCCGGGACAGGGTCTGCGCGGACGTCGCGAGAGGCCGTCGAGGCCGGCAAAAAGCCCCCGGAAATGGCGACGCCGAGCAGCCACGGGGGGAGCTGCCCGGCGTCGGTCCGTCGCTCCGACGGGGGATGCGGAGCGCGTACGAAGTATGTCATGGGGCACCCCCGACCCGGCACCGGAACCACATGATTGATCTGAGCTTTTCTTGAGCTTTGCGGACTAGTCGCACAGCGCGTTCGCGCGGCACCGGACGGTGTGCGCCGGGCCGTCCGCTAGCCGCGGTCCTCCGGGACGGATTCCGCGGGACCGCCGGTCGGAGCCGGTGCGATCATGGGCCGCGTGGGGGCGGGCACGAAGGTCGAGGGCAGCCCCGGCACGTTCTCCCGGCCCGCGTTGGCGATGACCACGGCGACGTAGGGGAGGAAGGCGCCGACGACGAGCGTCACGATGGCGACGTGCCTCTCCACGTTCCACAGCACCGCCGTGAGGATCACCGCGAGCGTGCGGATCCCCATCGAGATGATGTAGCGGCGCTGCCGCCCGCGGACGTCCTCGGCGAGGCCCTGCCGGGCCCCTGTGATCCGGAAGACCTCTGCTCCGCCGTTGCTGCCGCGCTTCCGCATCACATTCCACCACCCGCCGACTAGCCGGACTCTCCCCGGACCGGACCGTCTCCACGTTACGCCCGGGGTGCGTCGGCTACGAGACCGGGGCAGGTCTGACCTGGGCGTGCCGTCTGCGCCGTACCGCGTACGGGCTCACCCGACATGCGCCGTACGGAGTACGGACCGAAACTGATCACAAGTGCGCAGGCGCGCATCCTCGCGCCGCCAGAGGAGGCGACGGCATGGCCTGGTTGTGGGCAATCATCGTGGGCTTCGTTCTCGGCCTGATCGCCAAGGCGATCCTGCCGGGCAAACAAGCGATCCCTCTGTGGCTGACGACGGTCTTCGGCATCATCGGCAGCGTCCTGGGCAACTGGGCGGCCACGGGCCTGGGCGTCAACGACACCCGGGGCATCGACTGGACCCGCCATCTGTTGCAGCTCATCGGCGCCATCGTGGTGGTCGGCGTCGGCGACATGGCATGGGTGGCGCTACGCGGCAACAAGAGGAAAGCCTGACGAAGCACAATTCCCCCGCACCCCTCATGAGGGGTGCGGGGCACTGTCGCGTGTGAGCGGTCAGCCCTTGAGCTCCACGGCGGCCAGGTTCTTCTTGCCGCGCCGCAGCACCAGCCACCGGCCGTGCAGCAGTTCCTCGGTGCCCGGGACGAAGTCCTCGGCCGCGACCTTCACGTTGTTCACGTAGGCCCCGCCCTCCTTCACGGTGCGCCGGGCGGCCGACTTGCTGGCGACCAGACCGACCTCGGCGAAGAGGTCGACGACCGGACCGAGCTCGGCGACCTCCACCCGGGGCAGCTCCGAGAGCGCCGCGGCGAGCGTCGCCTCGTCCAGGTCCGCCAGGTTGCCGTCGCCCTGCCCGAACAGCGCCTTCGACGCGGAGATCACGGCGGCCGTCTGGTCGGCGCCGTGCACCAGCGTCGTCAGCTCCTCGGCCAGTGCACGCTGCGCGGCACGGGCCTGCGGCCGCTCCGCGGTCAGCGTCTCCAGCTCCTCGATCTCCTCACGGGACTTGAAGGAGAAGGTGCGCAGGAACTTGGAGATGTCCCGGTCGTCCGCGTTCAGCCAGAACTGGTAGAAGGCGTACGGCGAGAACATCTCCGCGTCCAGCCAGACGGTGCCGGACTCGGTCTTGCCGAACTTGGTGCCGTCCGCCTTCGTGAGCAGCGGGGTGCCGATCGCGTGCACGACGGCCTCCGGGTGGACCCGGTGGATCAGGTCGGTGCCGGAGGTGAGGTTGCCCCACTGGTCGCTGCCGCCGGTCTGCAGGACACAGCCGTACTGCTCGTACAGCTTGAGGAAGTCCATCCCCTGCAGGATCTGGTAGCTGAACTCGGTGTAGCTGATGCCCGCGTCCGAGTTGAGCCGCCGGGAGACGGCCTCCTTGGCGATCATCTTGTTGACCCGGAAGTACTTGCCCATGTCCCGCAGGAACTCGATGGCGGACATGCCCTGGGTCCAGTCCAGGTTGTTCACCATCGTCGCCGCGTGCGGGCCCTCGAAGTCGAGGAACTTCTCGATCTGGCCGCGCAGCCGGTCCACCCAGCCGGCCACGACCTCGGGGGAGTTCAGCGTGCGCTCCGCCGTCGGCTTCGGGTCGCCGATCAGACCCGTGGCGCCGCCGACCAGACCCAGCGGACGGTGCCCCGCCTGCTGGATGCGCCGCATGGTGAGGATCTGCACCAGGTTGCCCAGGTGCAGGCTCGGCGCGGTCGGGTCGAAGCCGCAATAGAACGTGACAGGACCGTCCGCGAACGCCTTGCGCAGCGCGTCTTCGTCGGTGGACAGGGCGATGAGCCCGCGCCACTTGAGTTCGTCGACGATGTCCGTCACGGTTCTGAGTCTCCTCGTACGTACCTGAAAAGTGATCCCGGCCAGTCTATGGGCGAAACCCTGGGGTCAGACGCCCTGGCTGACCGAGCTCATGTTGAAGTCCGGCACCCGCAGCGCCGGCATCGCAGCTCTAGTGAACCAGTCGCCCCACTCCCGGGGCAGCGTCTTTTCCGTGCGCCCGGCCTCGGTGGCCCGGCTCAGCAGGTCGACCGGCGACTCGTTGAACCGGAAGTTGTTCACCTCGCCGACCACCTCGCCGTTCTCCACGAGGTACACGCCGTCGCGGGTGAGGCCGGTGAGCAGCAGCGTCGCCGGATCGACCTCCCTGATGTACCAGAGGCAGGTGAGGAGCAGCCCGCGCTCCGTGGCGGCGACCATCTCGTCCAGCGACTTCCCCGAGCCGCCGTCGAGGATGAGGTTGTCGCCGGCCGGTGCGACGGGCAGCCCGGTGAGCGCCGCGCTGTGCCGGGTCGTCGTCAGATGCCGCAGCTCACCGTCCGCGATCCACTCCGTGGCGCCGACCGGCAGCCCGTTGTCGAAGACGGAGGCGTCGTCCCCGGAGGTGTGCGCGAGCACGAACGGCGCGCATTCGAGGCCCGGCGCGTGCGGGTCGCTGCGCAGCGTCAGCGGCAGTTCGCTCAGCTTCTCGCCGACGCGCGTGCCGCCCCCTGGCCTGCTGAACACGGTCCGGCCCTCGGCCGCGTCCCGCGCGCCCGCCGACCACAGCTGGTAGATCAGCAGGTCCGCCACGGCCGTCGGCGGCAGCAGCGTCTCGTAGCGCCCGGCCGGCAGGTCGATGCGCCGCTCGGCCCAGCCGAGCCGGGTGGCGAGGTCCGCGTCCATCGCGGCCGGGTCGACGTCCGTGAAGTCGCGGGTCGAGCGCCCCGCCCACGCCGAGCGCTTGCGGTCCGGCGACTTGGCGTTCAGTTCGAGCGTTCCGTTCGGCTGGTCGTGCCGCAGCCGCACCCCCGTCGACGTACCGAGGTAGCTGGAGGTGAGCTCGTGGTGGGCGAAGCCGTACAGCTCACGCCCGCCCGCCCTGGCCCGCGCGAACGCCTCGCCCAGGGCGGGCGCGAACTCCGCGAAGATGGCCGACGACGTCTCGGCCGGCGGCTGAGTGAACGCGGGGGAGTGCGGTACGCCACTGACGAGCGGCTGCGCGTCCTCGGCGGGCCCGGCCTTCGCCGCCGCCTCCTCGGCGGCCCGCACCAGCGGCTCCAGGTCGTCGGCGGTCACCGCCGACCGCGACACGACGCCGGTCGCCGTCCCCTCCTTGCCGTCCACGGTCGCGACGACGGTCAGGGTGCGCCCGCGCGTCACCCCGTTCGTGGTCAGCGCGTTGCCCGCCCAGCGCAGATTCGCGGAGGACGTCTCGTCGGCGATGACGACACAGCCGTCGGCCCGCGACAGTTCGAGGGCGCGCTCGACGATCTCGTAGGGCTTGTTCGTACGAGGACTCATCGACCCGCCTCCTGCGTCGTGTTCAGACTGTGCTTGCCCGGGGGACGACCCCCGGACCCCCAGCCGTTTCCGGGGCTGTGGTCGGCGCGGGGCATGTCACCGTGCACGCTCATCGACCCGCCTCCTGCGTCGTGTTCAGAATGTTGACGCCCTTGAAGAGGGCCGAGGGGCAGCCGTGCGAGACGGCCGCGACCTGGCCCGGCTGGGCCTTGCCGCAGTTGAAGGCGCCGCCGAGGACGTACGTCTGCGGGCCGCCGACCGCCGCCATCGAGCCCCAGAAGTCGGTCGTCGTCGCCTGGTAGGCGACATCGCGCAGCTGACCGGTGATCCGCCCGTTCTCGATCTTGAAGAAGCGCTGGCCGGTGAACTGGAAGTTGTAGCGCTGCATGTCGATGGACCACGACCGGTCCCCGACGACGTAGATCCCGCGCTCGACCCCGGAGATCAGGTCCTCGGTCGAGAGTCCGCCCGGGTCCGGCTGGAGCGAGACGTTCGCCATCCGCTGCACCGGCACGTGCCCGGGGGAGTCGGCGTACGCGCACCCGTTGGACCGCTCGAACCCGGTCAACTTCGCGATGCGCCGGTCGAGTTGATAGCCGACCAGCGTCCCGTCCCTCACCAGGTCCCAGGACTGCCCGGCGACGCCCTCGTCGTCGTACCCGATCGTCGCGAGCCCGTGCTCGGCGGTGCGGTCACCGGTCACGTTCATGATCTCGGAGCCGTACTTCAACGTCCCGAGCTGGTCGAACGTGGCGAAGGACGTGCCCGCGTACGCCGCCTCGTAGCCGAGCGCGCGGTCCAGCTCGGTGGCGTGCCCGATCGACTCGTGGATGGTCAGCCAGAGGTTCGACGGATCGACGACCAGGTCGTACGAGCCCGCCCGGACGCTCGGCGCCCGCATCTTCTCGGCGAGCAGCTCGGGGATCTGCCCCAGCTCGCTCTGCCAGTCCCAGCCGGTGCCCGTCAGATACTCCCAGCCGCGCCCCACCGGCGGCGCGATCGTGCGCATCGAGTCGAACTCGCCGCTGGAGTCGTCCACGGAGACGGCCGTCAACTGCGGGTGCAGGCGCACCCGTTGCTGTGTCGTGACGGTCCCCGCCGTGTCCGCGTAGAACTTGTTCTCGTGGACGGAGAGGAGCGAGGCGTCCACGTGGGAGACGCCGTCGGCCGCGAGCAGCCCCGCGCTCCAGTCGGCGAGCAGCGCGGACCGCTCCTCCTCCGGTACGGAGAAGGGATCGATCTCGTACGAGGAGATCCAGGTGCGGTCGGCGTGCACGGGTTCAGCGGCGAGCTCCACGCGCTCGTCGGACCCGGCCGCCTTGATCACCTGCGCGCTCAGCTTCGCCATCGCCACGGCCTGCGAGGCCACCTTCGCCGCGGCGTCCATCGTCAGATCGACGCCCGAGGCGAACCCCCACGTACCGCCGTGCACGACCCGCACCGCGTAGCCCAGGTCCGTGGTGTCGGAGGAGCCCGACGGCTTGGCGTCCCGCAGCCGCACCTCCGCGCTGCGCACCCGCTCCAGGCGGAAGTCCGCGTGCTCGGCGCCCAGCGCGCGGGCGCGGGCGAGCGCCGCGTCGGCGAGGGCGCGCAGCGGGAGCGCCGTGAAGGCCGCATCGATCGTATGAGGCACGAATGTCTCCCTCTCGTCCGTCATGACGGTCATGCCGGTCGCCCCGATCATGTCGCGCGGCGGGGGTGCGCGGCCAGACCTTTCTGTAGGGACCCGACAGTGAGTCGAGTGCGCCACTGTCGGTGGTCGATTCTCCGTACGAAGGGTCGTACCGATAGGTTTCGAGGACCACCACCGCTATCGAAAGGGTGATCCGTTGAGCCGCTCGGTTCTCGTCACCGGAGGAAACCGGGGCATCGGCCTCGCCATCGCCCGTGCTTTCCTGGAGCAGGGTGACAAGGTCGCCTTCACCTACCGCTCGGGCGAGCCGCCCAAGGAGCTCGTCGATGCGGGCGCCCTGGCCGTTCGGTGCGACATCACGGACTCCGCGCAGGTGGACGCCGCCTACAAGGAGATCGAGGAGAAGCACGGCAACGTGGAGGTCCTGGTCGCCAACGCCGGCGTCACCAAGGACCAGCTCCTCATGCGTATGTCCGAGGAGGACTTCACGTCCGTCCTCGACACGAACCTCACCGGCACCTTCCGCGTCGTGAAGCGCGCCAACCGCGGCATGCTGCGCGCCAAGAAGGGCCGCGTCGTGCTGATCTCCTCCGTCGTCGGCCTGCTCGGCTCGGCGGGGCAGGCGAACTACGCCGCTTCGAAGGCGGGTCTGGTCGGATTCGCGCGCTCCCTCGCCCGTGAGCTCGGGTCGCGCAACCTCACCTTCAACGTCGTCGCCCCGGGCTTTGTCGACACCGACATGACCCAGGCGCTCACGGACGAGCAGCGCGCCGGCATCGTCGCGCAGGTGCCGCTCGGCCGGTACGCGCAGGTCGAGGAGATCGCCGGAGTGGTCAAGTTCCTGACCTCCGACGACGCTTCGTACATCACTGGAGCCGTCATCCCGGTTGACGGCGGACTGGGAATGGGTCACTGAGCACGATGACGAACACGACTGGCATCCTCGAGGGCAAGAAGATCCTCATCACCGGTGTGCTGATGGAGTCCTCCATCGCCTTCCAGGCCGCGAAGCTGGCCCAGGAGCAGGGCGCGGAGATCATCCTCACCGCCTGGCCGCGGCCGACGCTGACCGAGCGCATCGCCAAGAAGCTGCCGCTGCCCGACAAGGTCAAGGTCCTCGAGCTCGACGTCTCGAACGACGAGCACCTCGCCCGCCTGGAGGGCCAGGTCCGCGAGCACCTCGGCGGTCGGCTCGACGGCATCGTGCACTCCATCGGCTTCGCGCCGCAGGACGCGCTCGGCGGCAACTTCCTGAACACGCCGTTCGAGTCCGTCTCCACCGCCATGCACGTCTCCGCCTTCTCCCTGAAGTCGCTGACGATGGCGCTGCTGCCGCTGATGAACGAGGGCGGCTCGGTCGTCGGCCTCACCTTCGACGCGCAGTTCGCGTGGCCGCAGTACGACTGGATGGGCCCGGCCAAGGCCGCCCTGGAGGCGACGAACCGCTACATGGCGCGTTACCTGGGCGAGCACGACGTCCGCAGCAACCTGGTCTCTGCGGGCCCGCTCGGCTCCATGGCCGCCAAGTCCATCCCGGGCTTCAGCGACCTGGCCGCCGTGTGGGACACGCGCTCCCCGCTGGAGTGGAAGCTGGACGACCCGGAGCCGGCCGGCAAGGCCATCGTCGCGCTCCTGTCGGACTGGTTCCCGAAGACCACGGGCGAGATCATCCACGTCGACGGCGGTCTGCACGCCATCGGAGCCTGACGGCTGTTGACCCGTTCGGCCCACCGGCCGGGCGGGCCGGGGGACCTCTGCGCACCCTGGGTGCGAGGAGGTCCCTTTGGTGTACCTGCCCCGACGCGTCACCCCGGCCCGCACGGTCCCCGCGCTCGCCGCGCTGGCCCTGCTGCTCCTGGTCCCGTTCGAAGCGTTGTCCGACACCGGCGCGAAGGCCGCGGCGCGGCCCGTCGAGAAGCGTGAACTGTTCGGCGCCGACTGCCGGATCCGTGTCGAAGGCCCCCTGGTGAGCGCCACCTGTCACAACCCGTACCCGCGCACCGACCGCGTCGCCCTGCACATCGAGTGCGACGCGTGGTGGGACATCGACGTCGACGCGAAGCCCGTCCCGGCGGGCCCGGCCGAGACCGTGCGGCTCGACGGCCGCTGCTGGAAGAAGGTGCGGACCGCCTGGGTCAGTCACCGGAAGGCGGCGGTGTGAGCCGCCCGGGACGGCACAGGAACGGATAGCCCGCGGCCTCCGCGGCGGCCGCCTCCTCGTCCCCGACCCTGATCGCGTCGACCAGACGCGTGTGGTCCATGTGGTTCTCTGCGCTGAGCTTCTCGCCCACGTCCTCGCGCAGCCAGTCGCGCATGACCTCGCCCAGATCCGCGTACATCGCCGTCATCACGTCGTTGTGCGACGCGGCCACCACGGCCAGGTGGAACGTGGCGTCCGCCGCCACGAACGCCTCCGTGTCCCCCGAGTCCCACGCCTCCTCACGGCGTACGAGCAGGGCGTCCAGCTGCTTCAGATCGCGCTCGGTGCGCCGCTGGGCGGCCAGCTTCGCCGCGCTCGACTCCAGGGTGGAGCGCAGCTCGGCGATGTGCCGCGGATCGGCGTCCGCGAACCGCCGCTGCATGACCCCCGCCAGCTCGCTGGTCGCCACGACGTACGTGCCCGAGCCCTGCCGGATGTCCAGGAGCCCGTTGTGCGCCAGGGCGCGCACCGCCTCCCGCACGGTGTTCCGCGCGACGCCCAGCTGTTCGACGAGCTCGGGCTCCGTCGGGATGCGGGTGCCCACCGGCCACTCGCCCGAGGAGATCTGGGCGCGCAGAGCGGAGATGACCTGCTCGGACAGGGCCGAGCGCCGGGGGGAGGACAGCGGCATGGCGTTCCTTTGCGGAGGAGGACCTGCCCGTCGTGGGCGGCCGGAGGGTGTGACGCAGACGGACCGGAGGGTGTGACACAGACGGATTGGACAACCAATCATCCCATGATTCTAAGATGGGTCTCATGGCTAGTGAGGAAACCCCGACGATGACAGCGCCGTCCGTCCCGACACCCGTACCGAGCGACATACGTACGGAGAAGGAGGACAGCGCGGCGAGCGCCGAGGAGGCGGAGAAGAACGCCCCGCGCGCGTGGGCCGTACGCCTCGTCACCGTCGGCATCGTCCTCGCCGCCCTGAACCTGCGTCCCGCGATCACCAGCCTCGGCGCCCTCCTCGAAGAGGTCCGCGACGGGCTCGGCATGAGCGGCAGCGTCGCCGGACTCCTCACCTCCGTACCGCCCCTGTGCTTCGCGATCTTCGGCGTGATGGCGCCCCGGCTCGCCAAGCGGTTCGGCGCGAGCACCGTCGTCTGCGCGGGCATGGTCGCGATCACCGTGGGCCTGCTGATCCGCCCCTACACGGGGAACACGGTCGGCTTCCTGGTCGCCAGCGCCCTCGCCCTGATGGGCATCGCGGTCAGCAACGTCCTGATGCCCGTCATCGTCAAGCGCTGGTTCCCCGACCGCGTCGGCTCCATGACCGGCGTGTACTCGATGGCCCTCGCGGCCGGCACCTCCCTCGCCGCCGCCGCGACCGTCCCCATGACCTCGGCCCTCGGCGGCAGCTGGCAGACCGGCCTCGCCGTGTGGGCCGCGCTCGGCGCCGCCGCCGTCCTGCCCTGGATCCCGCTCGTACGGCACAGGGGCGCGGGCCCCGCCGAGCCGTCGCAGGCCGTCGCCGGCGGTGGTGGCGGCGAGGAGCTGCGCATCACCCGCAGCCGCACCGCCTGGGCGCTCGCCGTCTTCTTCGGGCTCCAGGCCACCGCCGCGTACATCACCATGGGGTGGATGGCGCAGATCTTCCGGGACTCCGGGGTCTCCGCGTCGACCGCCGGTGTGCTGCTCGCCGTCACCATGGTGATGGGCGTGCCGCTGGGCTTCGTCATCCCGCGCGTCGCCGCCCGGCTGCCCAGCCAGGGCCCGATGGTGATCGCCCTCGGCCTGTGCGGTCTCGCCGGATACGCGGGCCTCTACCTCGCCCCGGCCTCCGGCGCCTGGGCGTGGGCGATCCTGCTCGGCGTCTCCAACTGCGCCTTCCCTCTGGCCCTCACCATGGTCGGCATGCGCGCCCGCACCGGCGCCGGCGTCGTCAAGCTGTCCGCGTTCGCGCAGTCCACCGGCTACCTGATCTCGATCCCCGGACCGCTGCTCGTCGGCGTCCTCTACCAGCACACCGGCGGCTGGGGCGTGCCCATCGCCCTCATGGCCGCGCTGATGGTGCCGCAGATCGCGGTCGGCGTCCTGGCGGGCCGCAACCGCACCGTCGAGGACGAGGTCGGCCCCGCCACCGAGGCGGCCCCGGCGTCCTGACGAGCGGGGACGGGTGCGACACTTGCCGCATGTCGCCTGTGCTTGAACCGAACCCCCAGAACGGCCAGAAGAAGCTTCTCCTCGTGCTCGGCGCGATGCTGGCCGTCACCGTGATCGTGGCCGTCATCGCGACGATCGCCTCCCCCTGACCCCACCTCCGCGCACGGGGGTGGGGTTAACTCCACCATCCCCTAGGGGGCCAGTGTCAGGGTCAAGTGGGTGGATCACCGGATGGGTCGAGGCCCCCGGAGTCCGTACCGTCGAAGTGTCGCCGAGATCGTGGGCGTACGAACGAAGAACACGACGGATCACGGAGCACGTACTCCGCACCCCGACCTCGGAGGCACCCATGTCGGCCCCCACGCACACCCGGCCCCACCCGGCTGCCTCGGGCGGCGTCGACGTCCGGCTGCCCTGGTGGGCGATCGTGCTCCCGGCCGTCGCGTTCGTGGCGCTGCTCCTGCTCATCCTCAACCCGGCCGACGCACAGGCCGCGGCGGGCGACCCGACCATCGCGCACGTCCTGGAACGCGCCAAGGAACTGGTCCTGCGCTAGCGCCTGTCCGTTTCGGCAGGGCCCCGCGGAGGTCGTTCACCCGTGCCGGGCGAGCCCCCCAACTCCCTGCGCCCCGTGCCCGGTTTCATGCGAAGCTGGGACTCATGAGCGTCGCAGAACCCCGCAGGATTGTCCTTTTCCGGCATGCCAAGGCGGACTGGCCCCAGGTCTCGGATCACGAGCGGCCGCTCGCCGAGCGCGGGCGCAAGGACGCCCCCGTCGCCGGCCGCAAGCTGGCCGACTCCGGCATCGCCTTCGACCTGGCCCTCTGCTCGACCGCCGCGCGCACCCGGGAGACCTGGAAGCTCGCCGTCGCGGAGCTGCCCGAGCGGCCGAAGACCGTGTACGAGGAGCGGATCTACGAGGCGTCCCCCGGCGAGCTGATCGCCGTGCTGAACGAGACGCCGGACGACGCCCGCGATGTCGTCCTCATCGGCCACAACCCCGGGGTGCACGGCCTCGCGGAGGTCCTGACCGGCGAGGCCGAGGACGAAGCGGCCCGGCGGATGCGCCGCGGCGGCTTCCCGACCTCCGCCTTCGCCGTGCTGACCTTCACCGGCCCGTGGAAGTCCCTGGAGCCGGGCACCGCCACCCTGACCGACTACTGGTCGCCGAACGACTGACACGTACGCATACGCATACGTAGCTCGCCCGCACAGGTGCGCACGCGCGCGCATACGCAGAGGGGCCCGGTACCGCGCATCGGTACCGGGCCCCGCCTACGGATGCTCACGCCCCCTGGGCGTCCGCGGCCTCGACCTCTTCCCGGGTGATCCCGAGGAGGTACAGGACCGTGTCGAGGAACGGCACGTTCACCGCGGTGTGCGCGGCCTCGCGCACGACGGGCTTCGCGTTGAAGGCGACCCCGAGGCCCGCCGCGTTCAGCATGTCCAGGTCGTTCGCGCCGTCACCGATCGCCACGGTCTGCGCGAGCGGAACCCCGGCCTCGTCGGCGAACCGGCGCAGCAGCCGCGCCTTGCCCGCCCGGTCCACGATCTCGCCGACGACCTTCCCGGTCAGCTTCCCGTCGACGATCTCCAGCGTGTTGGCCTGCGCGAAGTCGAGCCCGAGCCGCTCCCGCAGATCGTCCGTGACCTGGGTGAACCCGCCCGAGACCACACCCACTTGGTAACCGAGGCGCTTGAGCGTACGGATGAGGGTGCGGGCGCCCGGGGTCAGCCGGACCTCGCTCCTGACCTTCTCCACGACCGACGCGTCGAGGCCCGCGAGCAGCGCCACGCGCGCGTGCAGCGACTGCTCGAAGTCCAGCTCGCCGCGCATCGCCGCCGCCGTCACCTCGGCGACCTTGTCCTCGCAGCCCGCGTGGGCCGCGAACAGCTCGATCACCTCGTCCTGGATGAGCGTCGAGTCGACGTCCATCACGACGAGCCGCTGCGCGCGCCTGTGCAGCCCGGCCGCGACGACCGCCACGTCCACGCCCCACTTCGCGGCCTCCGTCGCGAGGGCCGTGCGCAGCTCCTCCGTGCCCGTGCCGGAGACCGCGAACTCCACCGCGGTGACCGGGTACTTGGCGAGCCGGAAGATACGGTCGATGTTGCCGCCGGTGCCGGTGATCGACGCGGCGATCGCGGCGGTCGACTCGGCGGTGAGCGGGTGCCCGAGCACGGTGACCAGGGAGCGGCCCAGGCCGCGCGGCCGGTTGTCGCCGAGGCCGGAGATGATCTCCGCCTGCATCTTCAGGGACTCCGCCCAGCTGTGGACGGTGGCCCGCAGGTCACCCTCCAGTCCGGCCGGGGGCTCGGTCACCAGGGCGCACAGGACGATGCGTCCGCGCGTGACGACCTGCTCGATGTCGACGACGTCGACGGAGTAGGCGGCGAGGGTGTCGAAGAGCCCGGCGGTGATGCCGGGCCGGTCCTTGCCGAAGATCTTGACGAGGAGAGTCGGGACGTCGGTCTGCACGTATGCGGCGTCGACCAGGGCATCAACCGGGGCATCAGCGGGGTGCTGGGGCTGCGAAGCGCTCATGATGGTCTTACGTTATCGGGCTTGTGTACGGGTACGGCGACGCGGTCCGCGTACCGGACACGCACCCGCCGCCGCACCCGGCCCCCACCCGTCGACATGTACCGGGCCCGCACCCGTCGACGGACCCGACCCGCGTACGGCGATCGGGCGCCGGCGCGGCGCACCGCGCCCTCCCGCCGGTTCAGCGCCCGTCGTCGCCCGGCCGGCGCGGCCGGTCCCGCGGTCGGCCCGGCGCGGGGGCGGTGGAGGCGGGGCGGACCCCCGCCGTTCCGATTCCCGTCGCCGCCGCGAGGCCGGGGCGGCAGCGGTGGACGGGACCGCGAGGGATCGGGCCGCACCGGTCCGATCACCGTGGGCGCCCCGTTCACCCCGCCCGGCTGCTCGTACGGGCTCTCGTACGGCCTCAGATACGGGTTCGTGTCCGCGTTCGACGGCCGGTAGGGGCTGCTCGGCCGATACGGCCCCGCCGGCCCGGCCGCCTCCTCCGGCACGCCCCCGCTGCCGCGACGGCCAGCGGCGACACCCGCCCACCCGCCGCCCCGGTCCCGTACGCGAGCAGCGCTCCGAGTCCGCCCGCCCCCGCTCCCCACGCCGCCCCGAGCAGCAGCGCCATCCCGAGATGGCCGTGCAGATCGATGCCCGCCCCGAACGCGTCGAAGCCCAGCACCGACAGGGACGCGCCCGCCGAGACGTCCGTCAGCCACACGAGGAGCGGCAGCGCGAGCGCCGTCACCACGCCGAGCCGCAGCGCGCACCGCCCGGCGAACCCCAGCGCGCCCGTGCCCTGCGGCACGGGGGAGCGGACCGCGGCGAGCACCCCGGCGAGGAGCATCATCACGGCCATCGCGATGGCCAACAGCCAGACCCTGCTGTCGAGTTCGGCGAGGCGGCCCACCGTCACGGGCTGGTCCGACGACACCAGCAGGTCGTCCAGCGGATCGGGCAGGGCCTTCGCGAGTTCGCCGGTCGCCTTCCCGTCCCACGGCACGAACAGGCCGATCGGGACGCCCAGCCACGTCCCGTTCGGCGCCCCCAGCAGCGCCGCGCCCGCGATGCGCTTGGGGTGGTCGTCGCCGATCATCGCGTACGCCGCCGCGGCGAGCCCCGCGACGACCGTCACGAGCAACACCGTCACCAGGGCCGACGCCGCGGGCCGCACCACCCGGTGCGCCACGGACAGGGCCCGCGGCAGGGAGTGCGCCGCGACGCGAGCAGCGCGATGGCCAGCACCCCGGCCACGAACGCGGCGCCGCCGAGCAGCGTCGCCCCCGTCTGGACCGTGAAGCCCACGGACGCCTTCGCGTCCACGAGGTCGCCGAGCCGGTCGGGGAGCAGCCCACCGATCCCGCCGGGCAGCTTGTCCCCGATGCCGCCCGGCAGGTCCCCGGCGCCCGGAACGTCGTTCAGACCGAGCTCCGCACCGTCAATCGTGATGATGTCGTGACCCGCCCAGGCGAGCCCGCCGAGCATCCCCACGAACAGCACCACCACGGCCCCCGCGCGGACCAGGAGTTCGCGCGGTGAGATCTCAACTCCCGCGCTGCGCAAGGATCGTAGGAAGAACCAGCTGAGCAGCAGCGCGCCCACGAGACCCACGCCGAGCGGCGCGATGTCGATCGCCGTGTGGGCCTGCGCGCCCTCCAGACCGAAGGCCGAGACGTCCCCGGACGGTGTCACGCGCCCGCCGACGGCGAGCGCCACCACCGCGGCCGTCATCGGGCCGAGCGAGCCCGCCGAGTCGGCCCCGAGGAGATGCAGTCCGAGCGCCGCGATCCCCGCCATGGCGATGAACGCCCAGCTCACAGCGGCGATGGCGGACAGCAGCACATCGCCGACGGGCAGCCGGTCGCGACGCGTCGTGTGGTGGTCGCCGGTCTTCGTCAAGGACATCAAGGACCCCCCGATCCGTACCGCATCGCCCCTGATTTCCCCTTTGCGCATGATCCGTAGGGAGTTGTGGGCGCTTACTACTCTCCGGGCCCGTATCTGCCCCGTCAACGGCGCGGACGTCGGCGCTCCACCCGAGTCTTCACAACCCCCGACGCGGGGTTCGACTTTCGGTCATGGGGCCGTTCCTGAAATAGTTCCTCACGATGTTCGACATCCCTAGACTCCCCATGACGGGGGCAATACTCGGGGGACAACTCAGTGGGGCATGGAGTGCCTGAACTCGTACTGGAATTGAATGGCAGGACCTGGACGCTCGATCCGTCCAGGTCGTACACCCTCGGACGCGATCCGCAGGGAGACGTCGCGCTGGACGACGCCAGGGTGTCGTGGCGCCACGCCACGATCAGCTGGGGTGGCCGCAGTTGGGTCATCGAGGATCACGGCTCGACCAACGGCACGTTCGTGCAGGGTCAGCGGATCCACCAGATGGAGATCGGTCCGGGCTCCTCGGTGCATCTGGGCAACGCGACGGACGGCCCGCGGCTGAACGTGCAGGGCAGCGCCCAGGCCGCGGCCGTGGCCACGCCGCACCAGGCGCAGCAGCAGGCCGCCGGTCTCCACCAGCAGCCGCAGCAGTCGCAGCAGCCCGGCTGGTCCCAGCAGGCGCCGCAGCAACAGCCGGTGCCGCAACAGCAGGCGCAGCAGTGGCAGCAGCCGCCGGTGCAGAAGGTGCCGCAGCAGCAGGGACCCGGTGGAGTCGCGGGGGCGCCGCCGGTCTACGGCGACCGCAGCCCGACCACGTTCCACCAGCTGGCCCTCGGCCGTGTCATGCGCATCGGCCGTGCGCTGGAGAACGAGCTGGTGGTCTCCGACCTTCAGGTCTCGCGCCACCACGCCGAGTTCCACGCGACGCCCGACGGCCGCTTCGAGATCCGCGACCTCGGCTCGCACAACGGCACGTACGTCAACGGCCAGCCGATCACCAAGGGCGGCACCCAGCTCCTCGGGCCGAACGACATCGTCGGCGTGGGCCACTCGACGTTCCGCCTGGTCGGCGACCGCCTCGAGGAGTTCGTCGACACCGGTGACGTCTCCTTCTCGGCACGCCACCTCACGGTCACCGTCGACGGCGGCAAGCAGATCCTCAAGGACGTCTCCTTCGGCGTCCCGGAGAAGTCGCTGATCGCGGTCATCGGCCCGTCGGGCTCCGGCAAGTCGACGCTCCTGAAGGCGCTCACGGGCTACCGCCCGGCCAACCAGGGTGACGTCCTCTACGACAACCGGAACCTGTACAAGCAGTTCGCCGAGCTGCGCCAGCGCATCGGTCTGGTCCCGCAGGACGACATCCTGCACAAGGAACTGACGGTCAAGAAGGCGCTCAAGTACGCGGCCAAGCTCCGCTTCCCCGCCGACACCAGCGAGCAGGAGCGCCAGCAGCGCATCGACGAGGTGCTGCGCGAGCTCAAGCTGGACATCCACAAGGAGAAGAAGGTCACCTCCCTCTCCGGTGGCCAGCGCAAGCGCGTGTCGGTGGCCCTGGAACTGCTCACCAAGCCGTCGCTGATCTTCCTGGACGAGCCGACCTCCGGCCTCGACCCGGGCATGGACCGCGACGTCATGCAGCTCCTGCGCGGTCTGTCCGACGACGGCCGTACGGTCCTCGTCGTCACCCACTCGGTGGCCGAACTGGCGCTCTGCGACAAGCTCCTGGTGATGGCGCCCGGCGGTGCCGTCGCCTACTTCGGCCCGCCGGAGGAAGCGCTCAACTTCTTCGGCTACGACACCTGGGCCGATGTCTTCTCGGCGTTCGAGAACTACCGCGACTACGACTGGGCGGGCCGCTGGAAGGGCTCGCAGCACTACCAGATGTACGCCGCCGACATCGACGCCGTCGCCGCGCAGTCGGTGCAGATGCCGCCGCCCGCCGCGGTCAAGCCGCCCAAGCCGCAGCCGTGGGGCGCCCAGCTGATCACGCTGATCCGCCGCTACGTCTCGGTGATCGCCTCCGACAAGGGCTTCATGGGCCTGATGGTGATCCTGCCGGCGGTCCTCGGCATCGTCTCCGTCGTCATCCCGGCCGACTTCGGCCTGGCCCCGCCCAAGCCGCCGTCGAGGTTCAACGGCGACGCGGGCACGATCATGCTGATCATCGCGGTCGGCATGTGCTTCTCGGCCGCGGCCAACTCGGTCCGAGAACTGATCAAGGAACGGGTCATCTACGAGCGCGAACGCGCGACCGGCCTGTCCCGCTCGGCCTACCTGATGTCCAAGGTCATCGTCCTCGGCTTCATCACGGCCATCCAGGGCGTCATCATCTGCGCCATCGGCTTCATCCCGCGCGACCTTCCGTCCGAGGGTCTCCTGATGCCGCCGGCCGTGGAGCTGTGCATCTCGATCATCGCGCTCGGCTTCACGTCGATGATGTTCGGTCTCGTCATCTCCTCGCTGGTGAAGACCTCCGAGAAGACGATGCCGCTGCTCGTCATGTTCGCGATCGTCCAGGTCGTCTTCACCGGCGTCCTGTTCCAGATCTACGGCTCGATCGGCCTGGAGCAGTTCGCCTGGCTGATGCCGTCCCGCTGGGCGATCGGCGCGGCCGGCGCGACGCTGGACCTCGCGCACCTGATGCCGCCGTGGGACCCGAAGAAGCCGAACGACCTCGACCCGCTGTGGGAGCACTCGGTCAGCCAGTGGGGCATCAACCTCGCGGTCCTGATCGCGCTCGGCGTCATCTGCGGCTTCGCGGTGGCCCGCCTGCTGCGCCGCCACGAGCCCGAGGTCATGCGCAAGTAGTCGTCCGGTCATCGGACGCGGAGAAGGGCGGCACCCTCGCGGGGTGCCGCCCTTCTCCACCGTGGGGGTCAGCGTGCTGAGGACCCAGAGGTCCCGGCAATGAGTCTCAGTAGGCGCTGTTCACGTTGTCGATCGAGCCGTACTTGTCGGCCGCGTAGTTCGCGGCGGCCGTGATGTTGGCGACCGGGTCGTAGATGTTCGTCGAGGTGCCGTCGACGTGGTACGCGTTGAACGTCGGCTGGATGACCTGGAGCAGGCCGATCGACGGGGTGCCGTTCTGGGCGTTGACGTCCCAGCCGTTCATGGCGTTCGGGTTGCCCGTGGACTCACGCATGATGTTGCTGTAGAGCCCGTTGTAGGTACCCGGGATGCCCTTGGCCTTCATGATGTCCAGGGACTGCTTGATCCAGCCGTCGAGGTTGTTGGCGTAGACCGGCTTGCGGGCGGCGGCACGGGAGGCGGCCTGCTGGGCCTCGCGCTCCTTGGCGGCCTTCGCGTCGGCCTCGGCCTTGGCCTTCGCCTCGGCGTCCGCCTTCTTCTGCGCCTCGGCCTTCGCCTGGGCCTCCTGCTGCGCCTTCAGCTTCGCGGCGGCGGCCTTGGCCTTCTCCGAAGCGGTGGCCTGCTGGTCGGTGACGCTGGCGTGCACGTCCTTGATCTGCTGCGCACCGGCGTCCGTCGTGAAGGCGACGGGGGCGGCGGAGACCGTCTCGGCCTGCGCCTGCGTGTCATGACCCGGGACCAGCGTGACCGCGAGAGCGGCGGCACCGAGAGCGGCGACACCGGCCATCGAGAACTTGTGGGCGCGGGTCAGCTGACTATGGCCGGGGAAGCTGTGCTTGGACATGGAGACGGGGACCTCTCGAAGCGTTTGGGACGTGAGCGCCACGGGTAAGCCGTTACGGCGCCGAGCGACGGTGGCAATTCTTAGCGGCCGCAAAATTCCGTGGCAAAGGTGTGACGTACGAAGCCAGGTAGTGGTCCGGGGCGCGAAAAAGAGGGCCGGGAGCCCGCTCTCGGCTCCCAGCCCTTACGCCACCTCGGGACTTAAGTCCCTGCCTCCTCCACTACGGACCTTCGTACGTGATGTGCGCCCTATGCGCGGGGTCACACGCGACCCCCACCGTTCTCACTCACCGTTGCCCTAGCAACGCTCTGTGTGAGGCATCTCCTCCGGAAGGATGAGGTGGACGTCCCCGAACTCGTGCCAGAGGTAGCGATGCCGCAGCGCCTCCTCGTACGTACGGCTCACCGCGGCCCCTCCGGCGACCGCCTCCAGCATCAGCAGGTGCGACGCCTCGGGCTCGTGCAGCCCTGTCAGGAGGCCGTCCACGACCCGCACCCCCCGCTCCGGCGTCACGACGAGCCCCGTCATGCCGCCCGCCGCCCGCACCACCCCGTCCGCGCCGACCGCGGACTCGACGGCCCGCACCGCGGTGGTCCCGACCGCGATGACCCGGCCGTCCCCGGCCTTCGCCGCGTTGATCAGCCGGGCCGACGCCTCCGGCACCTCGAAACGCTCCTCATAAGGAGGCTCGTGCGACTCGGCGGACGCCACACCTGTATGCAGCGTGATGGGCGCGAACTGCACACCGCGGCTCACCAGCTCCGCCACGATCCGGTCCGTGAAGGGCCGCGCCGCACTCGGCATCTCCGCGCTGCCCGCCCCGTCGGCGTACGACAGCGCGAACACCGTCTGGTAGGCGGACAGCGGCTGGTCCCGCTCCGTGTACACATAGCGGATGGGCCGCCCGTGCCGGCGCAGCACCGCGGCCACGTCCCCGGTCGCCCGCACCCACCACAGCCGCTCGCTCCCGGCCGTCACCGGCTCCTCCCACACCAGATGCACACAGCCGGGCAGCGACACCACTGAACCCGCGCGCACGCCCGCACGGGGGCGCGTGGTACCCCGCCCGTCCGGATCCCGCATCTCGACGGCCCAGCGCCCGTCATCGCCCTGCGTGGAGAAGTGCACGACCACGCGCGCGTCCCCGGTCGTCCCGTCGACGGCAGCCGCCAGCGTGGGAGACGTGTTCACCACAAGGAGGTCCCCGGCCCGCAGGATGTCCGGCAGCTCGGGGAACCGGTGGTGGGCGACCTCCGTGCCGCGGGACACCAGAAGTCGTACGGACGATCTGTCCAGGCCGGGATCGCGCTGCTCGGCGGGCACCCGCGCCGACAGCTCCTCCGGGACACGCAGCGCCAGCGTCATCGCGTCTCCAGCAAGGAAGGAGCCGCGTACCGCCCGCTGACCGGCCGCTGATCAAGAAGGCGGAGGAAAGCGGGCACGACGTCCTCGGGGCGTGGCACCTCGCTCAGATCCTCGTCCGGTTCCGCCGCCGCCAGCATGTCCGTCCGCATCCCGCCCGGATCCACCGCCCACACCCGCAGCTCCGGCTCCTCCACCGCGAGCACGGCCGACAGCTGGTCGAGGGCCGCCTTCGTCGCTCCGTAACCGCCCCACGTGCGATACGCCTCCACCGCCGCGTCCGAACTCATGTTGATCACCGCTCCGGCCGGCGCGGTGCGCAGCAGCGGCAGCGCCTCCTGGAGCAGACCCAGCGGCGCCACCACATTGACGTCCAGCGCCCTGCGGAAGTCGTCGAGCGAATGCTCGCCCAGCGGCACGAGCGGCTCCGCGCCCAGCACGCCCGCGTTGTTCACCAGAAGATCGATGCCGCCCAACTCCCAGGCGGCCGCGATCAGTGCGACCCGGTGTCCGCCGTCGGTGACATCCCCGGGCACGGCCGTCACGGTCCCGCCGTGCCCCTTCAGCGCCGCCGCCACCTCGTGCAGGGGCTCCGCGGACCGCCCGTCGAGGACGAGATCCCAGCCCCGCTCGGCCAGCGCCGTGGCGAGGGCCCGGCCGAACCCGCGCGAAGCCCCGGTGATGATCGCTACTGCCATGACAACCGTCCCCTTTGCCGTACCGATCCTGCGTCGTGCCTTCAACGTAGGAAGCGGACGGTCCCGGGCGCCTCGTGCGCCGGCCGCAACGCCCACGGGCCCTTCGGCCTACGCCCACGGACCTAGGAGGCCGCCGCCACGGGACCGATACGCGCTGTCACACCCCGCCGGTACGGTGAGGTCATGAGTCACCGTCCACAGAGCGGCATCGCCGCCGTGAGCGCCGCGCTGCTGGCCATGAACAGGCACCTGGAGATGCGCGACGTCCTCAAGACGATCGTCGCGTCGGCGCGTGAGCTGCTCGACGCCGAGTACGCGGCGCTCGGGGTGCCCGACGACCACGGCGGCTTCGCCCAGTTCGTCGTGGACGGTGTCAGCGACGAGCAGTGGAAGGCCATCGGCCCGCTCCCGCGCCAGCACGGCATCCTCGCCGCGATGCTCCGCGAGGCGAGGACCGAGCGCCTCGCCGACGTCCGCGAGGACCCCCGCTTCGAGGGCTGGCCCGCAGCCCACCCGGACATGTCCGACTTCCTGGGCCTGCCCATCAAGGACGGCGACGAGACGATCGGCGCCCTGTTCCTCGCCAACAAGACGTGCCCCAAGCCCCAAGGCGGTTGCGGCTTCACCGAGGAGGACGAGGAGCTGCTCCAGATCCTCGCCCAGCACGCCGCGATCGCCCTGACGAACGCCCGCCTCTACGAGCGCAGCCGCGAGCTCACCATCGCCGAGGAGCGCTCCCGCCTCGCCCACGAACTGCACGACGCCGTCAGCCAGAAGCTCTTCTCGCTGCGCCTGACCGCCCAGGCCGCGGCCACCCTCGTGGACCGCGACCCGGCCCGCGCCAAGGACGAGTTGCAGCACGTGGTCGCGCTGGCCGCGGAAGCCGCGGACGAACTGCGCGCCGCCGTCGTGGAGTTGCGCCCCGCCGCCCTCGACGAGGACGGCCTCGTGGCCACGCTGCGCACCCAGATCCAGGTCCTCGACCGCGCCCACGACGCCCGCGTCACCTTCGACACCGGCGGCATCCGCGCACTGCCCGCGGCCCAGGAGGAGGCGATGCTCCGCGTCGCCCAGGAAGCACTGCACAACGCCCTGCGCCACTCGGGAGCGGAGCACGTCGCCGTGACACTCGACAAGCACGGCTCCGGCGCGGTCCTGCGCGTCAGCGACGACGGCTCGGGCTTCGACCCGATGGCGATACGCCGCGCGGGGCGCCACCTCGGCCTGGTCTCCATGCGCGACCGGTCGAGCGGCGTCGGCGGCCGGCTCACAGTGGAATCGGAGCCCGGCAAGGGCACCACGATCGAGATGGAGGTCCCCGGTGGCTGACCGAATCAAGGTGCTCCTTGTCGACGACCACCAGGTGGTCCGCCGGGGCCTGCGCACCTTCCTTGAGGTGCAGGACGACATCGAGGTCGTCGGCGAGGCCGCCGACGGCGCCGAAGGAGTCGCCCGCGCCGAGGAGTTGAAGCCCGACGTCGTCCTCATGGACGTCAAGATGCCGGGCCTGGGCGGAGTCGAGGCCCTGCGCAAGCTCCGCGAACTGGGCAACGCCACCAAGGTGCTGATCGTCACCAGCTTCACCGAGCAGCGCACGGTCGTCCCGGCCCTGCGCGCCGGAGCCGCCGGATACGTCTACAAGGACATCGACCCGGACGCCCTCGCCGGCGCCATCCGCTCCGTGCACGCGGGCCACATCCTGCTCCAGCCCGAGGTGGCGGGCGCCCTGCTCTCCCAGGAAGAGGCCAACAACGGCCAGGGGAGAGGCGGTTCCCTGACCGAGCGGGAGCGCGAGGTCCTCGGCCTGATCGCCGACGGCCGTTCCAACCGGGAGATCGCCCGTGCCCTGGTCCTCTCCGAGAAGACGGTGAAGACCCACGTCTCGAACATCTTGATGAAGCTCGACCTGGCGGACCGCACCCAGGCGGCGCTCTGGGCCGTACGGCACGGGGCCGCGGGCTGACCGCACGCTCCGGCGCACTACTTCACGTCAGCACGGAAGGTTCCCGTCCGGTGTGAGATTCATACCGTCGTGTGGACGTCCCCCGTTCGGCGCATCCTGCGGGGCTCGGACGCGTTCTCCAGTGCGTGCCGCGGCGGCTGGCTGCGGCAATCGCAAGGAGGATCCTGAAGTGAAGAACCTGAAGAAGGCCGCGGCTGTCACCCTCGTCGCCGGTGGCCTGGTCGCCGCCGGTGCCGGTCTCGCCTCCGCCACGGACGGTGCGCACGCCGACGGCAAGGCCGTGAAGTCCCCGGGCGTCGGCTCGGGCAACCTGATCCAGGCCCCGATCCACATCCCGGTCAACGCCGTGGGCAACACCGCGACCGTCATCGGTGCCCTCAACCCGACCTTCGGGAACGACGGCTTCAACGGCTGATCCATCGGCCGACACAGGCTCAGGGTCCACAGGACCACCGGCCCTCCGGGTACTCCCGGGGGGCCGGTCCGTGTTCCGCCCCGACCGCCCTGCGGAACCCCGCCGACGTGGGCCTTTACCCTCAACTCCGGCCCGAAGCAAGCCCATGGGAGCCCTCGCCGGGCAATTGATCCCATCGAGGGCATCGCCGCCCGGAGCCGTGTCGTCCAACCGGCCCACGCGTTTCCCAGCGTGCGACCCCGCGGCTGGGGTCGGAACGCACTTTCTGCTGGAGGAACACTTCTCATGAACATCGCCAAGAAGGCCGCCCTGGCCGTCGCCGTCGCCGGTATCGCCGCGGGCGCTTCCGCCGGTTCCGCCTTCGCCGAGGCCGAGGCCGAGGGCGCGGCCACGCAGTCCCCGGGTGTCGCCTCCGGCAACCAGGCGCAGCTGCCGATCCACATCCCGGTCAACGCCACGGGCAACTCCGTCAACGTGATCGGTCTCCTGAACCCGACCTTCGGCAACACCTCGTCGAACGGCTGACGTTCACTGCCGACCAGGCACGGGAAGCCCCCACGGACACCGTCCGTGGGGGCTTCGCGTTCATGCCGTCCTGGCGTCGGCGGGTGCTGCGTGCTTTTGGTGGCCTGGCGTCCGTGGGGGCTTCCTGTTCATGCCGGTCCAGCGTCCGCAAGGGCTGCCCGCTTCTAGCGGCCCGGCGCCCGCGGCGCTCACCCGCGCTCCCGCTCCTCCACGAACGCGTTGTACGCGGCGACGAGCGCCCGCCGAGCCGTCCGCTCCACCGGCCGCAGCGCCACCGCCCGAGCCCCCATCTCCGAGGCGCTCACCGCCCCGCCGTGCCCGCTCTCGTACGCCACCTCCACCAGCGTCCCCACCCGCTGCGCCAGCTCCAGCACCCGCACGGCCCGTGGCGGATACCCCGGCGCGAGCGCCTCGCGGCCGCGCTCGGCCCGTGCCCGGTACGCGTCGACCGCGGCCGCCGCCACCGGCCCGGACCCGGCCACGTCCAGCCGCGTCAGCACGTCCGTGGCCTCGCGCAGCGCCTCCGCCAGCTCCCGCTCGGCCTCCCCGAGCGACGGCACGTCCGCCGGCGGAGCCTCCCGCACCGGCAGGCAGTGCCACAGCACCTCCACGTGGACATCGCCGTCGGGCCCGGCCTCGTACACCTCGGGCACCAGCCCGAGCGCGACCCCGTGGCAGACGACGGCCTCCTCGGCGTCCAGCGCTCGCGCGTTGAACTCGGACGGACCGCTCAGCCCCAGCGGATGCCCCGGCGCGGGCAGCGCGACCCGCAGCCCGCGCACCCCGAGCGCCCGCAGCCGCCCGAGCGCGAGCGTGAGACCGACGGGACCGGTCTCCCCGGGGATCCCGTCCACCCGATGCACGGCGTCGTCGCCCACGATCGCGAGCGCCGCGTCATCAGGACTGATAAGCCCGGCAAACAGGGCATTCCCCCATGCCGCAAGACGTCCAGAGCGTGGTTCCGAGAGCATGCGCACCAGCTTAGAAGCTCCTGACAGCACCAAAAGCCCGGCCGATGGAAGGGACCACCGGACCAGTGGCGTAGGTTTTCCCTGGGGGCTGCGTCCAGGACGCACGAGACAGCCGAGACTGCAATGGGAGACAACGCGCTCATGAGCGATGTACTGGAGCTGGAGGACGTATCCGTGGTCCGCGAGGGCCGGGCTCTGGTGGACCAGGTCTCCTGGTCGGTGAAGGAGGGGGAGCGCTGGGTCATCCTCGGCCCGAACGGCGCGGGCAAGACGACCCTCCTGAACGTCGCCTCGAGCTACCTCTACCCGAGCAAGGGCACCGCCACCATCCTCGGCGAGACCCTCGGCAAGCCGGGCACGGACGTCTTCGAACTGCGCCCGCGCATCGGCGTCGCCGGCATCGCGCTCGCCGAGAAGCTGCCCAAGCGCCAGACCGTCCTCCAGACCGTGCTCACCGCCGCCTACGGCATGACCGCAGGCTGGCAGGAGGAGTACGAGGACGTCGACGAGCAGCGCGCCCGCGCCTTCCTCGACCGCCTCGGCATGAGTGAGTACCTGGACCGCAAGTTCGGCACGCTCTCCGAGGGCGAGCGCAAGCGCACCCTCATCGCCCGCGCCCTGATGACCGACCCCGAGCTGCTCCTCCTCGACGAGCCCGCCGCGGGCCTCGACCTCGGCGGCCGCGAGGACCTGGTGCGCCGCCTCGGCCGCCTCGCCCGCGACCCGATCGCCCCCTCGATGATCATGGTCACGCACCACGTCGAGGAGATCGCCCCCGGCTTCACCCACGTCCTCATGATCCGTCAGGGCAAGGTCCTCGCCGCGGGCCCGCTGGAGCTGGAGCTCACCTCCCGCAACCTCTCCCGCTGCTTCGGCCTCCCGCTGGTCGTCGAGCAGCGCAACGACCGCTGGACGGCCACGGGCCTGCCCCTCGGCTGACGGCCGCGCGCCCGTACGGGCCGGTCGTCCCCTGTCCGCACGGACCCGTGCGGATCTACCATGGCCATGTGGCAGACATCGACGCATGGGTGTGGTGGCTGATCGGGGCGGCCGCGCTCGGAATCCCGCTCGTCATCACGGCCATGCCCGAACTGGGCATGCTCTCCGTCGGCGCCGTCGCGGGCGCCGTCACCGCAGGTCTCGGCGGCGGAGCGGTCCTCCAGGTGATCGTCTTCGCCGTCGTCTCGTGCGCACTCATCGCCGTCGTACGGCCCATCGCCGTACGGCATCGCAACCAACAGCCCCAGCTGGCCACCGGAGTCGAAGCCCTCAAGGGCAAACAGGCCGTCGTCGTCGAGCGTGTCGACGGGGCCGGCGGCCGCATCAAGCTCGGCGGCGAGATCTGGTCCGCCCGAGCCCTGGACGGCGACGCCACGTTCGAACCGGGCCGCCAGGTCGACGTCGTCGACATCGACGGAGCCACCGCGGTCGTCATCTGAATCCGCGTGTGGTCCGAACTTCCCCCACTACAGAGGTAGTTCTGACAGACTCGACGAGCAAGATCTCATGATCTTCCGGCGGGACAGCGCCGGGAGGACGACGGCACGAAGGGCACGGGAGACGCGATGTCAGCGGTCATCATCGTCCTGATCATTCTGGTGGTGTTGGTCTTCATCGCCCTGATCAAGACCATCCAAGTCATCCCGCAGGCCAGCGCCGCCATCGTGGAGCGCTTCGGCCGCTACACGCGCACGCTGAACGCCGGCCTGAACATCGTCGTCCCGTTCATCGACTCGATCCGCAACCGCATCGACCTCCGCGAGCAGGTCGTGCCGTTCCCGCCGCAGCCGGTGATCACCCAGGACAACCTGGTCGTCAACATCGACACCGTCATCTACTACCAGGTGACCGACGCACGAGCGGCGACGTACGAAGTGGCCAGCTACATCCAGGCCATCGAGCAGCTCACCGTCACCACGCTCCGCAACATCATCGGTGGCATGGACCTGGAGCGGACCCTGACCTCCCGCGAGGAGATCAACGCGGCCCTGCGCGGCGTCCTCGACGAGGCCACCGGCAAGTGGGGCATCCGCGTCAACCGCGTCGAGCTCAAGGCGATCGAGCCGCCCACCTCCATCCAGGACTCGATGGAGAAGCAGATGCGCGCCGACCGTGACAAGCGCGCCGCGATCCTCACCGCGGAAGGCATCCGCCAGTCGCAGATCCTCACGGCCGAGGGTGAGAAGCAGTCCGCGATCCTGCGCGCCGAGGGTGAGGCCAAGGCGGCGGCGCTCCGCGCCGAAGGTGAAGCACAGGCCATCCGTACGGTCTTCGAGTCCATCCACGCCGGAGACGCGGACCAGAAGCTCCTCGCCTACCAGTACCTCCAGATGCTCCCGAAGATCGCCGAGGGCGACGCCAACAAGCTCTGGATCGTCCCCAGCGAGATCGGCGACGCCCTCAAGGGGCTGAGCGGCGCCATGGGCAACTTCGGCCCGATGGGGGGCGGCCAGACCCCGGCCGCCCCGTCGAAGGAGCGCCGGGAGCAGCCGCCCATCGACTGAGCACCTGCCCCAGCACGACAGAGCGGGCCGCCGACCTCGGGTCGGCGGCCCGCTCTGTCCGTCGAAGTGCGTCGAGTCCCGCTACGCCGCGACCTTCTGCTGACCCAGCCAGTCCGGCAGCGCTTCCCGCCCGTCGATCCGCAGCGACAGCAGCATCGCGTCGGCCGGCGTCGGCTCGAACGGCTGCCGCAGCAGCGGCATACCGGCCTGCTCGGGTGTCCGGTTCGCCTTGCGGTGATTGTCCTCGGCGCAGGACGCCACCGTGTTCAGCCAGGAGTCCGCACCGCCCTGCGACCGCGGCACGACGTGGTCCACGGTCGTCGCCCGCCTCCCGCAGTACGCGCACCGGTGCTGATCCCGTACGAGCACACCCCGCCTGGACCATGGCGCACGTCTTCGGAACGGCACGCGCACGTACCTGCACAGCCTGATCACCCGGGGCACCGGTATGTCCAGTGCGGCGCCGCGCATGCGCAGCTCGGGGTGGGACTGTTCGACGACGGCCTTGTCCTGGAGCACCAGCACGACGGCTCGGTTCAGCGTCACCGTCGAGAGCGGCTCGAAGCTTGCGTTCAGCACCAGCGTGTCCCGCATCCTGCCCACCTCCCGTACGCAGCGGATCACCCCTCGGCGTCCGTGCGTCAACTCTGGCCGCGCACGCCGAGATGGACAACGCAATAAAAAATGCCCGCCTCTGATCACTTCCAAGACCAGAGGCGGGCAAACGTTCCGTGAACGCTAACTCTCGGCAGGAGCCGCGTATTCGGCGACGACCTGAGCGCGCGCGAGCGTGTGGAACCGCAGGTTGAATCCGACCGCGGCGGGCGACGTGTCCGAGTCGGGGCCGAGCTTCTCCTGATCCACCGCGTACACGGTGAAGACGTAACGGTGCGCGGGATCGCCGGCCGGCGGAGCGGCACCGCCGAACTCCTTCGTCCCGTAGTCGTTGCGCACCTGCACGGCACCCTCGGGAAGCCCTTCGAACTTGCCGCTGCCCGCACCGGTCGGCAGCTCCGTGACCGACACCGGAATGTCGAACACGGACCAGTGCCAGAAGCCGCTGCCCGTCGGGGCGTCCGGGTCGAAGCACGACACGGCGAAGCTCTTGGTCTCCGCCGGGAAGCCCTCCCACCGCAGCTGCGGCGACGTGTTCCCGGCCGCGTACACCTGCGCGTCCTTCAGCACCCCACCGGGCTCGAAGTCCTCGCTCGTGACGGTGAACGACGGCACCTGCGGATGAAAGTCATGCGGCAGTGGAGCCCGCTTGAGCTGCTCGGTCACAGCGACACCTCCTGGATCGGCGGAATCTTGATCCCACCAACCCTAGAACCCCGAGACCCTAGAACCAGTTCTTCTTGCTGCCGACCTCGGACAGCCACTGGTGCAGATACGCCGACCAGTCCGTGCCCTGGAAGTCGTGGTGCCCGACGACGAACGAGCGGAACGTGTCGCTGCCCTCGCTGAACAGTCCGGGCTTCTTGTCCATCTCCAGGACGACGTCCATCTCCCGGTCGTCGGCGACGAAGCTCAACTCGACCTGGTTCAGCCCCCGGTACTGCTGCGGCGGGAAGAACTCGATCTCCTGGTAGAACGGCAGCTTCTGCCGCGTACCCCGGATGTGGCCGCGTTCCATGTCCGCGCTCTTGAACCGGAAGCCGAGCCCGATGAAGGCGTCGAGGATGGCCTGCTGCGACGGCAGCGGGTGCACGCTGATCGGGTCGAGGTCGCCGGAGTCGACGGCCCGGGCGATCTCCAGCTCGGTCGTCACCCCGATGTTCATCCCGCGCAACGGCTGTCCGTCGATGGTCGTGATCGGCGTCTCCCACGGGATCTCGAGCCCGAACGGCACCGCGTGCACGGCGTTCGCCTGGAGCTGGAAGGCACCCCCGAGCCGCACCTTCGTGAACTCGATGTCCTGCTTGGTCTCCTGGTCCGCGCCCTCGACCTCGACCCGCGCCTGAAGCCCGACCGAGAGCCCCTCGATCTCCTGGTCCACGGACCCGCCCTGGATCCGCACCTCGCCCTGGACGACACCGCCCGGAACGACGTTGACCTCGGTCAGCTCCGTCTCCACGGACGCTCCGCCCGCACCAAGACTCGCCAACAGCCGCTTGAACCCCATGTCCCGATCTCCTCCGTACGTAACCGTGATCTCTGAATGACTGGTACAGGTACTGCTGACTACAAACGCGGTACACCCGCGACCGGTTCCGGATGCCCTCCGCGGCCCCTGCACTACCCTCGGACGGCATGATCGCGGCCCCTGACCGTACGCCTCTCACCCGGGACTTCTTCGACCGCCCTGTCCTGGAGGTCGCCCCTGATCTCCTGGGGCGCACCCTTGTACGTCACACCTCCGACGGTCCGATCGAGCTCCGCCTGACAGAGGTGGAGGCGTACGACGGCCCGAACGACCCCGGTTCGCACGCCTACAGAGGTGAGACCGCCCGCAACCGCGTGATGTTCGGTCCGCCCGGACATGTGTACGTCTACTTCACCTACGGCATGTGGCACTGCATGAACCTGGTGTGCGGCCCGCCCGGCACCGCGAGTGCCGTCCTGCTTCGCGCGGGAGAGATTACCGAGGGGGCGGAGCTCACTCGCACCCGTCGGCTCTCGGCCCGCAATGACAAGGAACTGGCCAAAGGCCCCGCGCGCCTGGCCACGGCCCTTGACGTGGACCGCTCCCTGGACGGCGTCGACGCCTGCGCGCCGGCCGATTCCCCCATGTCGGTGCTCCACGGCACCCCCGTCCCCACTGACCAGGTACTCCAGGGCCCGCGCACCGGAGTCTCCGGTGAAGGCGCTGTCCACCCATGGCGCTTCTGGATCGCCAACGACCCGACGGTGAGCCCTTATCGGGCCCATACCCCTCGCCGTCGCCGAACTTGACGCGCCCTTGCGGGATCCGTAACGTAGCCCGAGCCGCTTGACCCGGGTACGGCGTTCAGCCTGCAGCCGGAAGCGGCCAACCACTACCTACGTACGACTTCCCTTGGCGGGGTCTATTCAGCATGTCCGCATGCCGAAATTCGAACTCGCGAAACTCGATTATGAGTTGCAGGAAGATTCCGCTAACGTAGTGGACACGCCGAAAGGCAAAGGCCCTCCAACGGCCACCGGAAATGAAATCCGAACCGGAAACGGAACGGAAAAAAGATCTGGTAAGGTTGGGAAACACAGAAGGGAAGCGCCCGGAGGAAAGCCCGAGAGGGTGAGTACAAAGGAAGCGTCCGTTCCTTGAGAACTCAACAGCGTGCCAAAAATCAACGCCAGATATGTTGATACCCCGTCTCCGGCCCTTTCGGGTCGAAGATGAGGTTCCTTTGAAAAAGTCCTGTCGGCCTCTAGTGGGTTGGCAGGCGCACAGCGAGGACGCTGTGAACGACCGGGATTATTCCTCCTGGTTGTTCCGCTCTCGTGGTGTCACCCCGATTACGGGGAAACATTCACGGAGAGTTTGATCCTGGCTCAGGACGAACGCTGGCGGCGTGCTTAACACATGCAAGTCGAACGATGAAGCCCTTCGGGGTGGATTAGTGGCGAACGGGTGAGTAACACGTGGGCAATCTGCCCTTCACTCTGGGACAAGCCCTGGAAACGGGGTCTAATACCGGATACCACCTCTCCTCGCATGGGGAGAGGTTGAAAGCTCCGGCGGTGAAGGATGAGCCCGCGGCCTATCAGCTTGTTGGTGAGGTAGTGGCTCACCAAGGCGACGACGGGTAGCCGGCCTGAGAGGGCGACCGGCCACACTGGGACTGAGACACGGCCCAGACTCCTACGGGAGGCAGCAGTGGGGAATATTGCACAATGGGCGAAAGCCTGATGCAGCGACGCCGCGTGAGGGATGACGGCCTTCGGGTTGTAAACCTCTTTCAGCAGGGAAGAAGCGAAAGTGACGGTACCTGCAGAAGAAGCGCCGGCTAACTACGTGCCAGCAGCCGCGGTAATACGTAGGGCGCAAGCGTTGTCCGGAATTATTGGGCGTAAAGAGCTCGTAGGCGGCTTGTCACGTCGGTTGTGAAAGCCCGGGGCTTAACCCCGGGTCTGCAGTCGATACGGGCAGGCTAGAGTGTGGTAGGGGAGATCGGAATTCCTGGTGTAGCGGTGAAATGCGCAGATATCAGGAGGAACACCGGTGGCGAAGGCGGATCTCTGGGCCATTACTGACGCTGAGGAGCGAAAGCGTGGGGAGCGAACAGGATTAGATACCCTGGTAGTCCACGCCGTAAACGGTGGGAACTAGGTGTTGGCGACATTCCACGTCGTCGGTGCCGCAGCTAACGCATTAAGTTCCCCGCCTGGGGAGTACGGCCGCAAGGCTAAAACTCAAAGGAATTGACGGGGGCCCGCACAAGCAGCGGAGCATGTGGCTTAATTCGACGCAACGCGAAGAACCTTACCAAGGCTTGACATACACCGGAAAGCATTAGAGATAGTGCCCCCCTTGTGGTCGGTGTACAGGTGGTGCATGGCTGTCGTCAGCTCGTGTCGTGAGATGTTGGGTTAAGTCCCGCAACGAGCGCAACCCTTGTTCTGTGTTGCCAGCATGCCCTTCGGGGTGATGGGGACTCACAGGAGACCGCCGGGGTCAACTCGGAGGAAGGTGGGGACGACGTCAAGTCATCATGCCCCTTATGTCTTGGGCTGCACACGTGCTACAATGGCCGATACAATGAGCTGCGATACCGCAAGGTGGAGCGAATCTCAAAAAGTCGGTCTCAGTTCGGATTGGGGTCTGCAACTCGACCCCATGAAGTTGGAGTTGCTAGTAATCGCAGATCAGCATTGCTGCGGTGAATACGTTCCCGGGCCTTGTACACACCGCCCGTCACGTCACGAAAGTCGGTAACACCCGAAGCCGGTGGCCCAACCCCTTGTGGGAGGGAGCTGTCGAAGGTGGGACTGGCGATTGGGACGAAGTCGTAACAAGGTAGCCGTACCGGAAGGTGCGGCTGGATCACCTCCTTTCTAAGGAGCATCTAGGCTGCCAAGCTTGCTTGGTGGTCCAGGGCCATTACGTCGGCAAATGTTCGACGGTGGTTGCTCATGGGTGGAACGTTGATTATTCGGCACACTTGACCTGCTCTGGTCGCAAGTACTGCTTCGGCGTGGAAAGCGAAAAGATCAGGCGAGGGTGTCGGGCACGCTGTTGGGTATCTGAGGGTACGGATTTCGATCCCGACCTCAATGCCGGCCCCGGTAAAAATCTGCTTCGGTGGGTTGTGACGGGTGGTTGGTCGTTGTTTGAGAACTGCACAGTGGACGCGAGCATCTGTGGCCAAGTTTTTAAGGGCGCACGGTGGATGCCTTGGCACCAGGAACCGATGAAGGACGTGGGAGGCCACGATAGTCCCCGGGGAGCCGTCAACCAGGCTTTGATCCGGGGGTTTCCGAATGGGGAAACCCGGCAGTCGTCATGGGCTGTCACCCATACCTGAACACATAGGGTATGTGGAGGGAACGCGGGGAAGTGAAACATCTCAGTACCCGCAGGAAGAGAAAACAACCGTGATTCCGGGAGTAGTGGCGAGCGAAACCGGATGAGGCCAAACCTTGTATGTGTGAGACCCGGCAGGGGTTGCATGCAGGGGGTTGTGGGATCTCTTTGTCACAGTCTGCCGGCTGTGAGACGAGTCAGAAACCGTTGATGTAGACGAAGGACATGCGAAAGGTCCGGCGTAGAGGGTAAGACCCCCGTAGTCGAAACGTCAGCGGCTCGTTTAAGAGACACCCAAGTAGCACGGGGCCCGAGAAATCCCGTGTGAATCTGGCGGGACCACCCGTTAAGCCTAAATATTCCCTGGTGACCGATAGCGGATAGTACCGTGAGGGAATGGTGAAAAGTACCGCGGGAGCGGAGTGAAATAGTACCTGAAACCGTGTGCCTACAAGCCGTGGGAGCGTCGCGCAAGGAACTTGTTCCTTGCGTCGTGACTGCGTGCCTTTTGAAGAATGAGCCTGCGAGTTTGCGGTGTGTTGCGAGGTTAACCCGTGTGGGGAAGCCGTAGCGAAAGCGAGTCCGAATAGGGCGATTCAGTAGCGCGCTCAAGACCCGAAGCGGAGTGATCTAGCCATGGGCAGGTTGAAGCGGAGGTAAGACTTCGTGGAGGACCGAACCCACCAGGGTTGAAAACCTGGGGGATGACCTGTGGTTAGGGGTGAAAGGCCAATCAAACTCCGTGATAGCTGGTTCTCCCCGAAATGCATTTAGGTGCAGCGTCGTGTGTTTCTTGCCGGAGGTAGAGCACTGGATAGGCGATGGGCCCTACCGGGTTACTGACCTTAGCCAAACTCCGAATGCCGGTAAGTGAGAGCACGGCAGTGAGACTGTGGGGGATAAGCTCCATGGTCGAGAGGGAAACAGCCCAGAGCATCGACTAAGGCCCCTAAGCGTACGCTAAGTGGGAAAGGATGTGGAGTCGCAGAGACAACCAGGAGGTTGGCTTAGAAGCAGCCACCCTTGAAAGAGTGCGTAATAGCTCACTGGTCTAGTGATTCCGCGCCGACAATGTAGCGGGGCTCAAGCGTACCGCCGAAGTCGTGTCATTGCGATATATACCCCCAACGGGGATCGTGATGGGTAGGGGAGCGTCGTGTGCCGGGTGAAGCAGCCGCGGAAGCGAGTTGTGGACGGTTCACGAGTGAGAATGCAGGCATGAGTAGCGATACACACGTGAGAAACGTGTGCGCCGATTGACTAAGGGTTCCTGGGTCAAGCTGATCTGCCCAGGGTAAGTCGGGACCTAAGGCGAGGCCGACAGGCGTAGTCGATGGATAACCGGTTGATATTCCGGTACCCGCTGTGAAGCGTCAAACATCGAATCCAGTGATGCTAAGGCCGTGAAGCCGTTCCGGACCCTTCGGGGAATGGAAAGTGGTGGAGCCGCCGGCCCAAGTTGGTAGTAGGTGAGTGATGGGGTGACGCAGGAAGGTAGTCCAGCCCGGGCGGTGGTTGTCCCGGGGTAAGGGTGTAGCCCGTGTGATAGGTAAATCCGTCGCACATGAGGGTGAGACCTGATGCCGAGCCGATTGTGGTGAAGTGGATGATCCTATGCTGTCGAGAAAAGCCTCTAGCGAGTTTCATGGCGGCCCGTACCCTAAACCGACTCAGGTGGTCAGGTAGAGAATACCGAGGCGTTCGGGTGAACTATGGTTAAGGAACTCGGCAAAATGCCCCCGTAACTTCGGGAGAAGGGGGGCCATCACTGGTGATTGGATTTACTCCATGAGCTGGGGTGGCCGCAGAGACCAGCGAGAAGCGACTGTTTACTAAAAACACAGGTCCGTGCGAAGCCGTAAGGCGATGTATACGGACTGACGCCTGCCCGGTGCTGGAACGTTAAGGGGACCGGTTAGTGCACTTTCGGGTGTGCGAAGCTGAGAACTTAAGCGCCAGTAAACGGCGGTGGTAACTATAACCATCCTAAGGTAGCGAAATTCCTTGTCGGGTAAGTTCCGACCTGCACGAATGGCGTAACGACTTCTCGACTGTCTCAACCATAGGCCCGGTGAAATTGCACTACGAGTAAAGATGCTCGTTTCGCGCAGCAGGACGGAAAGACCCCGGGACCTTTACTACAGTTTGATATTGGTGTTCGGTTCGGCTTGTGTAGGATAGGTGGGAGACTTTGAACCAGCCACGCCAGTGGTTGGGGAGTCGTCGTTGAAATACCACTCTGGTCGTGCTGGATGTCTAACCTGGGTCCGTGATCCGGATCAGGGACAGTGTCTGATGGGTAGTTTAACTGGGGCGGTTGCCTCCCAAAGAGTAACGGAGGCGCCCAAAGGTTCCCTCAGCCTGGTTGGTAATCAGGTGTTGAGTGTAAGTGCACAAGGGAGCTTGACTGTGAGACCGACGGGTCGAGCAGGGACGAAAGTCGGGACTAGTGATCCGGCGGTGGCTTGTGGAAGCGCCGTCGCTCAACGGATAAAAGGTACCCCGGGGATAACAGGCTGATCTTCCCCAAGAGTCCATATCGACGGGATGGTTTGGCACCTCGATGTCGGCTCGTCGCATCCTGGGGCTGGAGTCGGTCCCAAGGGTTGGGCTGTTCGCCCATTAAAGCGGTACGCGAGCTGGGTTTAGAACGTCGTGAGACAGTTCGGTCCCTATCCGCTGCGCGCGCAGGAGTCTTGAGAAGGGCTGTCCCTAGTACGAGAGGACCGGGACGGACGAACCTCTGGTGTGCCAGTTGTCCTGCCAAGGGCATGGCTGGTTGGCTACGTTCGGAAAGGATAACCGCTGAAAGCATCTAAGCGGGAAGCCTGCTTCAAGATGAGGACTCCCACCCCCTTTGAGGGGTTAAGGCTCCCAGTAGACGACTGGGTTGATAGGCCAGATCTGGAAGCCCGGTAACGGGTGGAGGTGACTGGTACTAATAGGCCGAGGGCTTGTCCTCAGTTGCTCGCGTCCACTGTGTAGTTCCCAGACAACGAACAGTTTGTGCTGGCTGAACAGTTCCACTTATCAATTGAAAAGTGTGCTAGTTCGCCGCCCTGTTCATGGGTCCCTCTTGAGGGACGTCTGAAAGGGTTTCGGTGGTCATAGCGTGAGGGAAACGCCCGGTTACATTCCGAACCCGGAAGCTAAGCCTCACAGCGCCGATGGTACTGCAGGGGGGACCCTGTGGGAGAGTAGGACGCCGCCGAACTATTTTTGAGAGGACCCTTGGTCCCGGCACACATGCTGGGACCAAGGGTCCTTTTTGTATTTCCAGAGCTCTTCTCGGAGCGCGCCGGCACCCCGGCTGCGTGAGAATGACTGCGGTACCGATGACAGGAGTCACCCCATGTCCACCAACTCTCCCGACGAGCGTCCGGAGCGCGACCAGCGCCGCCGGGACAGTGGTGACCGCGGCGGGTACCGCGGTGGCGACGGCCCGCGCCGCGACCGTCCGTCGTCCAGCGACCGGGATCGTGGGCCGCGCCGTGACGGCGACCGTCCGCCCTTCCGCCGTGACGACCGTCGAGACGACAACCGGGGCGGTAGCAGCGGCGGTGGTTTCCGTCGTGACGACAGCCGCGGTGGTAGTGGTGGCGGTGGTTTCCGTCGCGATGACAGCCGTGGTGGTGGCGGTGGCGGTTACCGCGGGGATCGTCGTGACGACAGCCGTGGTGGCAGTGCTGGTGGCGGGTTCCGTGGGCGCGACGACCGGCCTTCGTACGGTGACCGTGACCGGGATCGTGGGCCGCGCCGTGACGGCGACCGTCCCCCGTTCCGTCGCGACGACCGTCGGGACGACCGGCGTGATGACCGCGGTGGTAGCAGCGGTGGTGGTTTCCGTCGCGATGACAATCGCGGTGGTGGCGGTGGCGGATTCCGTCGTGACGACAATCGCGGTGGTAGTGGTGGCGGTGGTTTCCGTCGCGATGACAGCCGTGGTGGTGGCGGTGGCGGTTACCGCGGGGATCGTCGTGACGACAGCCGTGGTGGCAGTGCTGGTGGCGGGTTCCGTGGGCGCGACGATCGGCCTTCGTACGGTGACCGCGATCGGGATCGTGGGCCGCGCCGTGACGGCGACCGTCCGCCCTTCCGCCGTGACGACCGTCGGGACGACCGGCGTGATGACCGCGGTGGTAGCAGCGGTGGTGGCTTCCGTCGCGATGACAGCCGTGGTGGTAGCGGTGGCGGTTACCGCGGGGATCGTCGTGACGACAACCGTGGTGGCAGCGCTGGTGGCGGGTTCCGTGGGCGCGACGATCGGCCTTCGTACGGTGACCGCGATCGGGATCGTGGGCCGCGCCGTGACGGCGACCGTCCCCCGTTCCGTCGCGACGACCGCCGCGATGACAACCGTGGCGGCAGCAGTGGCGGCTATCGCGGGCGGGACGACAACCGTGGTGGCGGTGGCGGTTACCGCGGGGATCGTCGTGACGACAACCGTGGTGGCAGCGCTGGTGGCGGGTTCCGTGGGCGCGACGATCGGCCTTCGTACGGTGACCGTGACCGGGATCGTGGGCCGCGCCGGGACGGCGACCGTCCGCCCTTCCGTCGCGACGACCGCCGGGACGACCGACGTGGTGACGACCGGCGCGGTGGCGGTGGCCGGTTCCGCGACGAGCGGGACCGTGAGCCGATCAAGCGGCTGCCGATCCCCGAGGACGTCTCGGGTTACGAGCTCGACAAGGACGTGCAGCAGGAGCTCCAGTCCCTGCCGAAGGGGCTTGCCGAGGACGTCGCCAAGAACCTGGTGATGGTCGCCCGGCTGATCGACGAGGACCCCCGGGAGGCCTACGGGTACTCCAAGGTCGCTCTGCGGCTCGCGTCCCGCGTCGCCGCCGTGCGCGAGGCCGCCGGCTTCGCCGCGTACGCGAACCAGAAGTACAGCGAGGCGCTCGCGGAGTTCCGGGCCGCGCGTCGGATGACCGGGAACGTCGAGCTGTGGCCCGTCATGGCCGACTGCGAGCGCGGTCTCGGGCGGCCGGAGCGGGCGCTCGACATGGCCGGTGCGCCTGAGGTGCAGAAGCTCGACAAGGCCGGACAGGTCGAGATGCGGCTCGTCGCCGCCGGTGCTCGGCGGGACATGGGGCAGCTGGACGCCGCCATCGTGACGCTCCAGAGCCCCGAGCTCGCCTCCCACTCCGTCCAGTCGTGGACCGCGCGCCTGCGGTACGCGTACGCCGACGCGCTGCTGGCGGCCGGGCGTGAGGACGAGGCCCGCGAGTGGTTCGCCAAGGCCGTGGAGTCCGACAAGGACGGCAGCACCGACGCGTCCGACCGGCTCGCCGAGCTGGACGGCGTCGAGTTCGTCGACGCGTTCGACGAGGACGACAGCGACGGCGACAGCGACAGCGACAGCGACAGTGATGATGTCGTGGTTGTCGATCGCGAGCAGGACGAGGACGACGGCGAGGAGCGCGGCGAGCGGTAAGTGCCGACTCGGCGTGTGTGACGGGCGGGTTCCCTTCGGGGGCCCGCCCGTCAGTCGTCGGTGAGGGTGCGCAGGACCAGGCCCGTGGCCGGCTTCGGACCGAAGGACGTCGACTTCCGGGGCATCGTCACGCCCTGCCGGGCCAGCTCGCGGACGACTTCCTCGCGGACCGGGTGCATCAGGACCGCGGTACTGCCGTCACGGCGGGCCTTCTCGACCGTCGCCGCCGTGTCGTGGATGTACGTGATGTCCGCCGGGGAGTCCTCGGGGATGCCCCAGACATGGCCGAGGAGCGTCGAGTGCAGGACGGTCGCGTCCAGGGTGCGCCAGGCCTCGGGGCGGTCCGTCGGGATCGTACGGTCCAGGAGAGCGGCGTCCGGGCGGTCGAGCAGGTGGTACGTGTCGTCGGCGCCGGTCAGGAGGAAGGCGTTGCCGTGTGCCGCCGCCTCCGCCAGCGCTTCCAGCGCTCGGTCGAGCGGCCCGGCGACTTCTCGTACGCGGAAGGACACACGGGCCGTCGCCAGGGCCTGCTCGATCGGGAGGCGGTTCAGGAGGCGGTGGATGGCGCGGACGCGCAGCGGGTAGCGGGCCGTGTCGACCAGGAGGACCAGGCCGTAGTCCCACGGGGTGGGCGACGGGTGCTCGGTGCGCAGCTGCAGATACGTCGCCCAGCGGTGGTGGCCGTCCGCGATCAGGGCCTGATGAGCGGCCAGGTCCTCGCGGATCTGCCGCTGCTCCGCCGCGTCCGTGATCGACCAGAGGCGGTGGCTGTAGCCGTCCTCGGTGGTCGTGGCGAGGATCGGGGGCCGGTGGACGGCGTGCTCGATGACGGCCGTGGCGCCCGTCGCGGCGCCGTTGCCGCGATAGGTGAGGAGGAGCGGTTCGAAGTTCGCTTCCGTGGTGCGCATCAGGCCCGCGCGGTCCTCGACCACATGGGGCATGACGTCCTCGTGGGGCAGCACCACACCCTCCGACGCCTCCGACAGGCGGAGGGCGCCGATGACGCCGCGCTGGAGCATGTCGCCGCTGCGCTGCTCGTACACGTAGAGCGCCGGCGTGGGGTCCGCGGCGAGGACGCCCTCGGCGAGCCAGCGGTGGAGCGTCGAGGCCGCCTGGTCGTTGCGCGACCGCGGGGACGTGGCCTGCGGCAGGATCAGCCGGACGATGTTGTACGGGTCGGCGCTCTCCAGGTGGAGCAGGCCGTCGGGCCGCACGACGACGTCGTACGGGGGCGAGGTCACGGCGGCGAGGCTGCCGACCCGTTCCGGGACGTAGCGCACCCCCCGGAAGGGGACCAGATCCAGGCCGTCACCTGCAGTGTTCATTGGTGCATCGTACGAGTGTCAGTGGCGTGGGGGATGATCGGGGGAGTGGACCGAGCGAGGAGCGATACGTAATGAGCCAGAGTGCGAGGGGTGCGGCCGGCGACGGTTCCCGGGTGCGGCCGCAGGGCAGCGAGCGGGCGCTGAGCGAGGCCTACGACACGGCGCTGCTCGATCTGGACGGGGTGGTGTACGCGGGCGGGCAGGCCATCGCGCACGCCGTCGACTCGCTGGCCGAGGCCAGAGACGGCGGGATGGGGCTCGCCTACGTGACCAACAACGCGCTGCGGACGCCCGACACCGTCGCCGAGCACCTGACGGAGCTGGGGATCCCGACGGAGGCGGGGGACGTCATCACGTCCGCGCAGGCCGTCGCCCGGCTCATCAGCGAGCAAGTGCCCGAGGGCGCGCGGGTGCTGGTGATCGGCGGGGAAGGGTTGCAGGTCGCTCTGCGCGAGCGCGGGCTGGTTCCCGTGGACTCCGCCGACGACGACCCGGCGGCCGTCGCGCAGGGGTACGGGGGACCCGACCTGGCATGGAAGCGGTTCGCCGAGGCCTGCTACGCGATCGCGCGCGGGGTGCCGTGGTTCGCGTCCAACACCGATCTGACGATCCCCAGCGCGCGCGGCATCGCGCCGGGGAACGGGGCGGCGGTCGAGGTCGTCCGGATCGCGACGGGCGCGGAGCCGCAGGTCGCGGGGAAGCCGCTGCCGCCGATGCACCGGGAGACCGTCCTGCGGACCGGCGCGAAGACGCCGCTCGTGGTGGGGGACCGGCTCGACACCGACATCGAGGGGGCGTTCAACGGGGAAGTGGATTCGCTGCTCGTACTGACCGGGGTGACCGACGGGGCGCAGCTGCTCGCCGCGCCGCCGCAGCACCGGCCGACGTACGTGGATGTGGATCTGCGCGGCCTGCTGACCGGGCAGCCCGAGGTGACGGGGGAGGCCGGCGAGGGTTTCCGGTGCGGAGGCTGGACCGCGGTCGCCGGCGACGCGCGGCTCGAACTGGAGGGGGACGGAGAAGCGATCGACGGACTGCGGGCGTTGTGCGCGGCGGCCTGGACGGCTGCGGGCGACGGGGCGTGCGAGCTGGACTCGGCCAAGGCGCTGGCGCGGCTGGGGCTGTAGCACCCGCCGCGCCCACCCGGCTGGGGCTGTAGCGCCCGCCGCGCCCACCCGGCCGTCCCTCAGGCCGCCTCCGCCTCCGCCTTCTCCCCCTTGTCCGCCTCCTCGGCGGCCTGGAGGAGGTGGTCCTCCGACGCGCCCTTGCGCCAGTAGCCCGAGAACTTCACACGCGTGCGGTCGAAGGAGCGGTCCGTCACCAGGTGGCGGCGGACGGCCTTCACCGTGGACGCCTCACCCGCGACGAAGGCGTACGGAGTGCCCTCGGGCAGCGGCGCGGCCGCGATCGCCGCGACCGTGCTGCCGGGGGCGGTCAGCCAGGTGATCTCGGTGTCCGTGCCGGTCGGCAGGGCCTGGCGGTCCGCCGCCTCGGGGACCTCGATCCAGGCGCGGACCGGGACCGACGGCGGCAGGTGTTCCAGGACGGCCGCGAGGGCCGGGAGCGCCGAGGCGTCCGCGGCCAGCAGGACCCAGTCGGTGTCGGCCGGTGGGCGGAACTCGTAGGCGGCGTTCTCCTCGACGACCGGGGCCAGGACGCCGACGCGATCGCCGGGGCGGGCGTGCAGGGCCCAGCGAGAGGCCGGCCCCTCCTCGCCGTGGACCGCGAAGTCGACGGTCAACTCGGCCGGGGCGGCGCGCAGTTCGCGGATCGTGTACGTGCGCATGACGCCGCGGGTCGCCGGGTCGAGGGCGAGCCAGGCCGGGTACCACTGGCCGTCGGAGGTGTCCGGGAGGTGCGGGGTGGACCGGCCCGGGGCCGGCAGGAACAGTTTGACGCGCTGGTCGCGGCCGGCCGACGCCATCCGGGCGAGGTCGGGGCCGGTGAAGTCGACCCGCACCATGTTCGGGGTGAGGCGCAGGGCCCGTACGACGTCGAGGGCGAAGAGGTCGAAGGGTGGTGCGTCGGTCGTGGCGGGAGATGCCGGTGTGGCCGTCTCGGTCATGGCGTGGGCCTCTTGCGGTGATCGGTGCGGGCAGGAGTCGGGGGGCTCCGGCAGGGCTGAACCGGGCCACGCGGGACCGGGGCACGGCCCCGGCCCGCGCGGAAGGCGGGCGGCTTCGCCCAGGTAGCCTCGGGGTTCCCGGGGTCCTTCGGCGCAGCGGGATGTAGCTGATTTGGAGGGTAGGCTAACCTAACCTCGTGTTGGTCGACAGTCCCCCAGAAGCCGGCGCGGAGACCGCTCCCGCGCCCCCCGGCCGTCGTGCGGCGATACGCGGCGCCGGGCTCCTCGCCTCGGCTCTCGTGCTGCTGGTCATGCTCGTCCTGAGCATCGCCATCGGCGCCAAACCGCTGTCCCTGGACCAGGTCTGGCACGGCCTCTTCCACGACACCGGCCGGTACGCCGACATCGTCGTGGGGGAGCGGGTCTCCCGGACCCTGCTCGGGCTCCTCGCCGGACTCGCGCTCGGCCTCGCCGGCGCCGTGCTCCAGGCACTGACCCGCAACCCGCTCGCCGACCCCGGCATCCTCGGCCTCAACATGGGTGCCTCCGCCGCCGTCGTCACCGCCATCAGCTTCTTCGGGGTGACCTCGCTCAGCGGCTACGTCTGGTTCGCGTTCCTCGGCTCCGCCGCCGTCGGCGTCCTCGTGTACGTCCTGGGCGGCACGCGCAACGCGACGCCGGTGCGGCTCGCGCTCGCCGGAACCGCGATCACCGCGGCGCTCTCCGGCTACCTCTACGCCGTCATGATCACCGACGACGTCGCGCTGAACCGGATGCGTTTCTGGCAGGTCGGCTCGCTGGCCTCCGCCAAGATGGACACGATCCAGCAGGTCCTGCCGTTCATCGCCGTGGGCGCGGTGCTGGCCCTCGGTCTCGCCCGGCCGCTCAACGCGATGGCCATGGGCGACGACACCGCCCGCGCGCTCGGTGCCCACCTCAACCGCACCCGCGCCCTGAGCATGGCCGCCGCGACCCTGCTGTGCGGCGCGGCCACCGCGGCCTGCGGGCCCATCGTCTTCGTCGGCCTGATGGTGCCGCACATCGTCCGCTCGTTCACCGGCCCCGACATGCGCTGGATCCTGCCGTACGCGGCGGTCCTCTCGCCGGTGCTGCTGCTCGGCGCCGACGTCGTCGGCCGGCTCGTGGCCCGCCCGGCCGAACTCCAGGTCGGCATCGTCACCGCGATCATCGGAGCGCCGGTCTTCATCCTTCTCGTACGACGCCGGAGGCTGGCCCAGCTGTGAAGACCACCAAGGCCGTCCGCACCCCGGGCGGAATCTCCGTACGGCTCGACGTCCGCTCGGCCGTCGTCGTCGCGGTCTTCGTCGTGGCCGCGCTCGTCGCGAGCGTCGTGCTCATCGGCACCGGCGACTTCCCGATCCCGGCCATGGACGTGCTGCGCACCCTGGCCGGCCAGGGCGACCCCGGGCAGGAGTTCATCATCAACGACCTGCGGCTGCCGCGGGTCCTCGTCGGCCTCCTGGTCGGCGGCGCGCTCGGCCTGTCCGGCGCGCTCTTCCAGTCCATCTCCCGCAATCCGCTGGGCAGCCCGGACGTGCTCGGGCTCGGGCAGGGCTCGACCGCGGGCGCCCTGGCGATGATCGTGCTCGTCGGCGGCAGCGCCACGCAGGTCGCGCTCGGCGCGCTCGTCGGCGGACTCGTCACCGGCTTCGCGATCTACCTGCTCGCCTGGAAGCGGGGCGTGCACGGCTACCGACTCGTCCTCGTCGGCATCGGCGTCTCCGCGTTCATGACCGCCATCAACGGCTATCTGCTCACCAAGGCCGACTTCGTGGACGCGGCCCGCGCCACCGTGTGGATGACCGGCTCGCTCGACGGGCGCGACTGGACCCAGGTCTGGCCGCTGCTGGTCCTCTTCCTCGTCGTCATCCCCCTCGTCGCCGTGTACGCGCGTCCGCTGCGCATGCTGGAGATGGGCGACGACGCGGCGGGCGGGCTCGGCATCCGCGTCGAACGGACCCGCCTGCTGCTGCTCGTCGCCTCCGTCTTCCTGTCGGCCGCCGCGACCGCCGCGGCCGGACCCGTCAGCTTCGTGGCGCTCACCGCCCCGCAGATCGCCCGGCGCCTGACGAAGTCGCCCGGCCCGAACCTGATCGCCGCGACCTGGCTGGGCGCGACCCTGCTGATCGTCGCGGACCTGGCCTCGCAGCGGGCCTTCGGCGCCGACCAGCTGCCCGTCGGCGTCGTGACGGGTGTCATCGGCGGTGTCTATCTGCTGTGGCTGCTGGTCACCGAGCGCAAGGCGGGCCGGATATGACCGCCCGCGGCCCTCATGACCCTCGTACGAACCAAAGGAGCCCCGCTGTGAACAGGCTGATAGCCGACGACGTGACCCTCGGCTACGACCAGCGCGTCATCGCCGAGAAGCTGTCGGTCGAGATCCCCGACAACTCCTTCACGGTCATCGTCGGCCCGAACGCCTGCGGCAAGTCCACGCTCCTGCGCGCCCTGTCGCGGATGCTGAAGCCGAGCGCGGGCCGCGTGCTCCTCGACGGCGGCGTCATCCACTCCATGCCCGCCAAGAAGGTCGCCAAGACGCTCGGCCTGCTGCCGCAGTCGTCGGTCGCGCCCGACGGCATCACCGTCGGCGACCTCGTCGCCCGCGGCCGCTACCCGCACCAGGGTCTGCTGCGCCAGTGGTCGCCGGAGGACGAGGCGGTCGTACGGGAGTCCATGGAGTCGACCGGCGTCGCCGAACTCGCCGACCGGTACGTCGACGAGCTCTCCGGCGGTCAGCGCCAGCGCGTGTGGATCGCGATGGCGCTCGCCCAGCAGACGCCGCTGCTGCTCCTCGACGAGCCGACGACGTACCTCGACATCCAGCACCAGATCGACGTCCTCGACCTCTGCGCCGAACTCCACGAGGAACAGGGGCGCACGCTCGTCGCCGTCCTGCACGACCTCAACCACGCCGCCCGGTACGCGACCCACCTCATCGCGCTGCGCGACGGTGCGGTCATCGCCGAGGGGGCGCCCAAGGACATCGTGACCGCCGAGCTCGTCGAGCGGCTGTTCGGCATGAAGTGCCAGGTCATCGACGACCCGGAGACGGGGACTCCGCTGGTGGTGCCCGCGGCGCGCAAGGCGCGGCGCAAGGAGACGGTGACTACAGCAGCGTCCTGAGGCGCAGCAGATCGCGGAACGACGCCTCCAGCTTGACCCGGCCCGAGGCCCAGGCGCGGGCGAAGTTCAGCTGCCCGTCCACCATCGCCACCAGGTCGTCGCCCGTCATCGCCAGCCGGATCTGCGCCTTCTGCGCGGGCGGACCCGGGCGGGTGTCGAGCACCTTGATCCGGCCGTTCTCGAGACGGCCGGAGAACGTCACGTCCAGGTCCGTGATGCGGCAGCTCAGAGAGCGGTCGAGGGCAGCGGCGGCCTGGACGTCGCCGTTCGCGCCCGCCATGTTGTCCGAGAGTCTCTCGAGTGCCGTGCGGCACTCCTCCGTCGTCGCCATCGTGATCGACGGTACACCGGGCTTCCGAGGTAGCGTCTGGGCATGAGTGAGACTCCTCCCGAGGCGGCGGTTCCCGAGGAACCCTCGTACGAGCCCGCGGCCCCCGCCCCGCTCGGCGTCGAGCGCACCCCCACAGGGCACGCCGAGGTGGACGCGCAGCTGGAGCGGCTCGGCGACGTGGACCACCTCGCGGCCGACGGGCACGTCGAGGTGTACGAGGATGTACATCAGGGGCTGCGCGCCGCGCTGACGGCGCTGGACGCGCGGACCCCGGCCCCCTCTTCGCACGACTCTTCGCACGACAACAGGAGCTGAACCGACCGTGGCAGGTGTGGCACGTCGCCGCCTCGACGCTGAACTCGTCCACCGCAACCTGGCGCGTTCGCGCGAGCACGCCAGCCAGCTGATCGCCGCGGGGCGGGTCAGCGTGGCCAGGATCGTCGCGTCCAAGCCCGCGACACAGGTGGACGCCGGCGTCTCGATCGTCGTCGCGCAGGACGACAGCGACCCCGGCTACGTCTCGCGCGGCGGGCACAAGCTCGCGGGCGCGCTCGCCGCGTTCGTGCCGCAGGGCCTGGAGGTCGCGGGCCGCAGGGCGCTCGACGCGGGCGCGTCCACCGGCGGCTTCACCGATGTGCTGCTGCGGGCCGGTGTCGCCCATGTCGTCGCCGTCGACGTCGGGTACGGACAACTCGCCTGGTCGTTGCAGAGCGATGAACGCGTCACCGTCAAGGACCGTACGAACGTACGCGAGTTGACGCTGGAGGCGATCGATGAGGTGCCTGTGGACATCGTGGTCGGAGACCTGTCCTTCATCCCGCTCGGCCTGGTGCTGCCCGCGCTCGCGCGGTGCGCGGCGCCGGACGCGGACCTGGTGCTGATGGTGAAGCCGCAGTTCGAGGTGGGCAAGGAGCGGCTCGGCAGCGGCGGTGTCGTCCGGAGCCCCGAGCTGCGGGCCGAGGCGGTGCGGGGCGTCGCCGCGCAGGCGCTCAAGCTCGGGCTCGGCGTGCGGGGCGTCACCGCGAGCCCCCTGCCGGGACCCTCCGGAAACGTCGAGTACTTTCTGTGGCTGCGTGCCGGGGCGCCCGAACTGGACCCGGCCGACGTTGACCGTGCAGTGGCGGAGGGGCCGCGTTGACACAGAGCCGAGCTCGTACTGTTTTCCTGCTCGCGCACACGGGGCGGCCCGCCGCCATCCGCAGTGCCGAGCTCGTCGTCCAAGGGCTGCTCAAGAGCGGCCTCGGGGTACGGGTTCTGGAGTCCGAGGCCTCCGACCTGCCGTTGCCGGACACCGTGGAACTCGTGAAGGAGGCCACGCCGGCCTGCCTCGACGGGTGCGAGCTGCTCATCGTCCTCGGCGGGGACGGGACGCTGCTGCGCGGCGCGGAGTTCGCGCGGGCGTCCGGAGTGCCGATGCTCGGGGTGAACCTGGGGCGCGTGGGGTTCCTCGCCGAGGCCGAGCGCGATGACCTCGACCAGGTCGTCGAGCGGGTCGTCAGCAAGGAGTACGAGGTCGAGGAGCGCATGACGATCGACGTCGTCGTGCACCGCAACGGCGACATCGTGCACCAGGACTGGGCGCTGAACGAGGCCGCCGTCCAGAAGACCGAGCCCGAGCGGATGCTCGAGGTCGTCCTGGAGATCGACGGGCGGCCCGTGACGGGCTTCGGGTGCGACGGGATCGTGTGCGCGACGCCGACCGGGTCGACCGCGTACGCCTTCTCCGCCGGCGGGCCCGTGGTGTGGCCCGAGGTCGAGGCGCTGCTGATGGTGCCGATCAGCGCGCACGCGCTGTTCGCGAAGCCGCTGGTGACGTCGCCGGACTCGGTGCTCGCCGTCGAGGTGCAGCCGCACACGCCGCACGGGGTGCTGTGGTGCGACGGGCGGCGGACCGTGGAGCTGCCCGCGGGCGCCCGGGTGGAGGTGCGGCGGGGCGCGGTGCCGGTACGGCTGGCCCGGCTGCACCACGCGGTGTTCACGGACCGGCTGGTGGCGAAGTTCGCGCTGCCGGTCGCGGGGTGGCGCGGCGCCCCCCACTGAGCCCGTCGCCCTGGCGACACGTCGACTTTCCCGGCTCCCCGTGCGCTGCGCGGGGAGCCGCGATGTCAACGAAACCGCACCTGAAAGGTGACACTCGGCCCCCGACCGCGCCGTGTGACCTGCGTCTTCGCCCGTGAGGGGAGGGGCAGCGTCGCGGGGGGACCGCAAAACCTCGTATGGTCAGGGGCGTGTTGGAGGAGATGCGGATACGGTCGCTCGGAGTCATCGACGACGCGGTGGTCGAGCTGTCGCCCGGATTCACGGCGGTGACCGGTGAGACCGGCGCGGGCAAGACGATGGTCGTCACGAGCCTCGGGCTGCTGCTCGGTGGGCGCGCGGACCCCGCCCTCGTACGGATCGGCGCGAAGAACGCCGTCGTCGAGGGCCGTGTCACCGTGCCCGCGGGCTCGGCGGCCGCCGCGCGGGCCGAGGAGGCCGGGGCCGAGCTGGAGGACGGGGTGCTCCTCGTCAGCCGCACCGTCTCCGCCGAGGGCCGCTCACGGGCGCACCTGGGCGGGCGCTCGGTGCCCGTGGGGGTGCTGAGCGAGCTGGCCGACGAGCTGGCCGCCGTGCACGGGCAGACCGATCAGCAGGGGCTGCTCAAGCTCGGGCGGCAGCGGCAGGCGCTCGACCGGTACGCCGGGGACGCCGTCGCGGGGCCGCTCGCCAAGTACAAGACCGTGTACCGGCGGCTGCGGGCCGTCAGCACCGAGCTGGAGGAGATCACCACGCGCGCCCGTGAGCGGGCGCAGGAGGCCGATCTGCTGCGTTTCGGGCTCGACGAGATCGCGGCCGTGGAGCCGCGCGCCGGTGAGGACGTCGAGCTGTCCGAGGAGGCGTCCCGGCTCGGGCACGCGGAGGCGCTGGCCTCGGCCGCCGCCGTCGCGCACGCCGCGCTCGCCGGGAACCCCGAGGACCCGGAGGGGTCGACGCCACGACGCTGGTCGGCGGCGCGTCCCGGGCCCTGGACGCCGTGCGGTCCCACGACCCGGCCCTCGCCACGCTCGCCGAGCGGATCGGCGAGGTGCAGATCCTGCTCACCGATGTCGCCGCCGAACTCGCCGGGTACGCCGACGACCTGGACGCCGACCCGCTGCGGCTCGCCGCGGTCGAGGAGCGGCGGGCCGCGCTCACCCAGCTCACCCGGAAGTACGACGAGGCCGGTGAGGGCACCGCCGGGGTGCTGGCCTGGGCCGAGGCGAGCGCCGCGCGGCTGCTCGAACTCGACGGCGACGACGAGCGGGTCGACGAGCTGGCCGCGGAGCGCGACGCGCTGCGCGACGAACTCGGCGCGCTCGCCCAGGAGTTGACCCACGCCCGGACCGAGGCCGCCGCGCGGTTCGCCGCCGCCGTGACCGAGGAACTGGCGTCGCTCGCCATGCCGCACGCGCGGATCTCCTTCGACATCCGGCAGACCGAGACCGACGCGGCCGACGGCGTGCAGGTCGACGGACGTGTCGTGGTCTGCGGCCCGAGCGGTGTCGACGAGGTGGAGCTGCTGCTCGCGCCCCACCCCGGCGCCCCGCCCCGGCCCATCGCCAAGGGCGCGTCCGGCGGCGAGCTGTCGCGCGTGATGCTCGCGGTGGAGGTCGTCTTCGCCGGGACCGACCCCGTGCCCACGTACCTGTTCGACGAGGTCGACGCCGGTGTCGGCGGCAAGGCCGCGGTCGAGATCGGCCGCCGTCTCGCCAAGCTCGCCAAGTCGGCGCAGGTCGTGGTCGTCACGCACCTGCCGCAGGTCGCCGCGTTCGCCGACCGCCAGCTCCTGGTGGAGAAGACGAACGACGGTTCCGTGACCCGGTCGGGCGTGACCGTGCTCGAAGGGGAGGACCGCGTACGGGAGTTGTCGCGGATGCTCGCCGGGCAGGAGGACTCGGAGACGGCGCGGGCGCACGCGGAGGAACTGCTCGCCGCGGCGCGGGCCGACGCCTGATTCCGTGCGGCCCGCGCCGCCGCCCGGCCCCGCGTAGGGTGACCGCATGATCGACCTCAGCCGTGCCGTCCGCTCCGCCGCGCTCGCCGCGGGCGTCACCCGTGGCGTCTGCGGAGCCTTGCGGCGTACGAAGCCGGAGGGCCTCGGGGAGCGGAAGAACTACGCGGGGCGGACCGTGGACCTGTGCCCCGGCCCCGCCGCCGTGCTCGGTGTCGCGGCCGGCGCGCTCGTCGCGGACCCGGGTGCGCGAAGCGCCGCGCTCGTCGCCACGTTGACGGCCGGGCCTGCGGCGCGTACGACGACGTGGCGGGGGCGGGCGATCCACGGCGTGGCTTCCGGGCCCATCTCGGCGCGCTGCGCGGTGGTGAACTCACCAGCGGCGCCGTGAAGTTGTTCGGGATCGGGGCGGCGGGGCTCGTCGCGGGCGCGCTGCTCAAGGAGCGCCCGGTCGACAAGGTCCTCGCGGGCGTCGTCGTCGCCGGTACCGCGCACCTGATCAACCTCGTCGACGTACGGCCGGGGCGCGCGGCCCAAGTCGCCCTCGCCGTGGGCGCTCCGGGGCTGCTGCGGGGCTCGCTCGCGGCCGCGCCGATGGGCGCCGCCGCTGCCGTGCTCCCCGACGACCTCGGCGAACGCGGCATGCTCGGCGACTGCGGGGCGCACGCGCTCGGCGCCGCGCTCGGCGTGGCGATCGCCGCGGGCAACGGACGCGGCGGGCTGCTCGCGCACGCCGCGGGACTTGTCGCCGCGGCGGCGTACGGGGACCGGGTGAGCGCCCTCGCGAAGGACACGGGCGGGCCGCTCAACTCACCCGTGTGAGTGGTCCGGTGCGTCGTGTTGCCCGTGCGCGCGCGGTGCGGGACCGTGGCCGGTGCCGGAACGTCCGTACGGACTGGCATCCTTGGCCCGGACCATGAGAACGCCATACCACCGGACCGTCAGCGATCCCCGAACCGTCGGAGATTCCCGAGCCTCGCAAACCCCTGAACCATCAGAAGAGCCCGACCGTAGAAGATCCCGACCCCACAGGAGTCCCGCCGCGTGAGCCACGTGAGCAGCCACTCAGCGCACGGACAGTCGCCGCTGCGCACCGTGCAGGTGCTGGGTGGCGGCAGCGCGGGCAGCAGTGCCCATGTCCGGTCCCTGGCCGCCGGGTTGGTGGCGCGCGGGGTCCGGGTCACCGTGTGCGCGCCGTCCGAGGCCGAGCGCGCGTACGGGTTCGGGGACGTCGGCGCCCATCACCTGCCGGTGCCGCGCCGCAGCGACCCGGCGTCCGTCGCCGCGCTCCGCGTGGCCTGCGCCGACGCCGACCTCGTGCACGCACACGGGCTGAACGCCGCGCTGCGCGCCACCCTCGCGCTCAGCGGCCGCCGTGTCCCGCTCGTCGTCACCTGGCACACCCGCTCGTACGCCGAAGGCGCCCGCGCCCACCTGCTGCGGATCCTCGAACGGCGCGTGGCGAGGGCCGCGTCCGTGGTCCTCGGCACCTCGTCCGAGCTGGTCGACCGGGCCCGCGCCCGCGGCGCCCGTGACGCCCGGCTCGCCGCGATCTCCTTCCCGCCGCCGCGCCGCACGGACGCCGGTGACGACGACGCCGAGCGGGCCAGGAACAAGACGCGGGCCGAACTCGGCGCCGTGGGACGGCCGTTGCTGATGGCCGTCGGCAGCCTGGAGCGGCACCGCGGCTACGACGTGCTGCTCGACGCCGCCCACGCCTGGCTCGCCCACGAGCCCGTGCCGCTGCTCGTCATCGCGGGGAGGGGCCGCAGCGGGCGGCGCTCCAGCGGCGTATCGAGAGCGAGGGGCTGCCCGTGCGGCTCACGGGCCGCCGCGACGACGTCGCCGAACTGCTGCACGCCGCCGACCTCGCGGTGCTGCCCAGCAGTTGGGAGTCCCGCTCGCTGCTCGCCCAGGAAGCGCTGCACGCGGGCGTGCCGCTGGTCGCGACCGACGTGGGCGGCATCCCCGAACTGGTCGGCGAAGCGGCCGAGTTGGTGCCGTACGGGGACGCCGTGGCGCTCGCGGAGGCCGTCGAGCGGCTGCTGTCCGACCCCGAGCGCCGCGCCGAGCTGCGCGAGCGCGGGACGGCGCAGGCCGCGTCCTGGCCGACCGAGGACGCGACCGTGGCCCAAGTCCTGAGCGTCTACGACGAGTTGACCGGGGCCTATTAGGCGGCTCGGCGATCGCGATGTGCGCGGGTGCTACTGCACGTGCCGTCGTGCCCGCAGTGCCAGGCTCAGCGCGAGCACCGTCTGCGGGTCGTCCAGGTCCGTGCCGAGCAGTTCCCCGATCCGGCCGAGCCGGTTGTAGAGCGTCTGCCGGTTGAGGTGCAGCTCACGGGCCGTCTCCGCCTTGCGGCCCGCGTGCGCCAGGTACGTCTGGAGCGTGGGCAGCAGCGGCGGCTTCGCGCGCTTGTCGTGGTCCCGGAGCGGGCCGATCGCGCGCTCCACGAACGCCGCCAGGTCCGGGTGGTCGCGAAGGCGCCACAGGAGCAGGTCGATGTCGAGGCGCCGTGCGTCGTACCAGGGGCGGTCGTCCAGGCCCTGCGCGGCCGTCGCGGTCTCCGCCGCGTGCCGCAGCCCGGCCGCGGCCGCCGCCCAGCCGCCGGCCCCGCCGACCACCACGACCGGCGGCTGCCCGCCCGCCCGCTGCATCCCGGCCCGCTCGACGCCCGCCCGCAGCGCCGCCGCGACCCGGTCCGCGACCGCCGTGCGCTCCGACTCCGACCGCAGCCCGAGCAGCAGCGGCACCCGCCCCTCGACGGGCCGCACGCCGAGCAGCACCGGTACGCCGACCGACGCCAGCTCCTCCGAGACGGCCCGCGCGAGCACCGCCCAGCCGCCGCCGGGGGAGAGCCCCACCGAGCCGGCCGCCGCCTCCGGGAGCCGCATCACGACCGGAAGGAGGGGCCCCTGCCCGGTCGGCCTGAATCCGAGGACACGGGCCTGCGCCGGGGCCTCGTCCGGGACGATCCGGCCCTCCGCGAGATCGGTCAGGAAGTCGCCGCGACCCCGCGCCGCCAGCTCCTCCTCCTGGCGGGCCTGCATCAGCACCACGGCGAGGGAGGCCGCGGCCCGCTCGGCGGCGATCCGGTGCACGGGCGCCAGCGTCGCCGACACCGGCAGGAGCACGAGCCGCGCCCGCACGGAGCCGGCTCCCGGGCCGCCGCCCGGCACGTCGACGAGCAGGGCACCGCCCGGGGGCTCGTCCTGGTGCGTGGCGCGCATCCCCTCCCACACCTGGAGCGGATCGGCGGCGTCGCCCTCGGCGCCGGCGGCGTACAGGAGCTGCCCGTCGACGGTCTCCAGGAAGACCGGGTTGCCGCTGAATTCGGCCAGGATGCGCAGCACCTGGGGCACGCCGCCGCCACCGAGCAGCGCGTTCGTGCACCGGCGGTGCACCTCCTCGGCGCGCCGCAGCAGGGCGTAGTGCCCGTTCACGATCTCGGTGTGGATCTCCTCGGTGACCGTCACGAACGGCACTTCGCGGTGCAGCTGGACCAGCGGCAGGCCCGCCGAGCGCGCCGTCTCCACCAGTGCGGACGGCAGCCGCGCGAACCGCTGACCCAGCTCGATGACGAGCGCCGCGATGCCCCGCTCGGCCAGTTTGCGGACGAAGGCCCGCTGCTCGGCGGGTCGCGTCCCGATCCCGTACCCCGTGGTCAGCAGGAGTTCGCCGCCCTTGAGCAGCGACGCGATGTTCGGCACCTCGCCCGCGTGCACCCAGCGCACGGTCCGCTGGAGCCGCTCGCCGCCCGCCACCACCTCGGGCAGCCCGCTGCGCAGTCCGGGCAGTTCCAGGGCGCGCTGCACGGTGATGCCGCCGGGGCCGCCGGGCGGGGAGAAATCGGAGGAGGTGCTGTCCATGCAGCGGACGGTACCGGCGTGCGCGTTCCGGGAACATCTCTGGCCGGTTACGGGGGCGATCATCACCCCCGATTCCGCGACAACTCGTCGTGCCGTGGCGGAAATTGCACTACCTCGTGTCTGTTGTGGCGTACGTCACTGCACCGCCACACTGACGCATCCGAACGCACTCCCCATGTTGATCTACGGATTTCGCAGCGGCAGCCCCCAGAGAGGGACGTAAATGCCAGAGACAGTGGAGAACGGCGCACGCGGTACCACCCCCGGATCGCCCCCGGTGCAACGCCTCAAGGCGAACTCGGTCGGGCTGATCGGCGTGGTCTTCATGGCCGTCGCCACGGCCGCCCCCATCACGGCGATGACCGGCAACCTGCCCATCGCCGTCGGCTTCGGCAACGGCACGGGAGCCCCCGCCGGCTACCTCTTCGCGACGCTCGTCCTGACGGTCTTCTCCGTCGGCTACGTCGCGATGGCCAAGCGCATCACGGCGGCCGGCGCCTTCTACGGCTACATCTCGCACGGCCTCGGCCGGATCGCCGGCATGGCGTCCGGCATGCTCGCCGTCCTCGCCTACGTCGTCTTCGAGGCGTCGATCGTCGGCGTCTTCTCGTACTTCGCGAAGACCACGGTCGACGACCAGCTCGGCTGGGACCTCCCGTGGATCGTCTACGCGGCGGCCATGCTCGCGGTGACCGCGATCCTGTCCTACTTCGACATCAACCTCACGGCGAAGGCGCTCGGCGTGATGCTGATCGCCGAGATCGCGGTTCTCTTCGCGGTGGCGACGGCGGTCCTGATCCACGGCGGCGGCCCCGACGGCATCCCCGTGGAACCGATCAACCCGAAGAACGCCTTCACCGGCACCTCGGCCGGGCTCGGCCTGTTCTTCGCGTTCTGGTCCTGGGTCGGCTTCGAGTCGACGGCGATGTACGGCGAGGAGTCCCGCGACCCCAAGCGCGTCATCCCGAAGGCGACGCTGATCTCCGTCGTCGGCGTCGGCCTCTTCTACATCTACGTCTCCTGGATGACGATCGCGGGCAACGGCCTGGCCGGCTCGGTGAAGGTGTCCTCCGGCACCAGCCCCCTCGACCTGTTCTTCAACCCGGCCGAGACCTTCATCGGCGCGTGGGCGGTCGACGCGTTCCAGTGGCTCCTGATCACCGGCTCGTTCGCCTGCGGCATGGCCTTCCACCAGTGCGCCTCGCGCTACCTGTACGCGATCGGCCGCGAGGGCTTCCTGCACCCCGGCCTCGGCCGCACGCACAAGAAGCACGGCTCGCCGTACATCGCGTCCTACGTCCAGTCGGTGATCGCGGTCGCCATCGTGGCGGCCTTCTGGCTCACCGGCCAGGACCCGTACATCCACCTGTACACGCTGCTCGCGATCCTCGGCACGATGGCGATCCTGATCGTCCAGACGCTGTGCTCGTTCGCGGTGATCGGCTACTTCCGCCACCACCACCCCGAGGACCGGCACTGGTTCAGGACGCTGGTCGCCCCGCTGCTCGGCGGCATCGGCATGATCGTGGTCGTCGTGCTCCTGGTCCTGAACATGGACACGGCGGCGGGCACGGCCGCGGACTCCCTCTTCTTCAAGTCGATCCCCTGGATCGTGGGCCTGGTCTTCTTCGGCGGCCTCGGCCTCGGCCTGTACCTCAAGGCCCGCCGCCCCCAGCGCTACGAGGTCATCGGCCGGATCGTCCTGGAGGACGCCGCCGAGCGGGAGACCGAACCCGCGACCGCCACCGTGTGACCCTCCGCACCCCTCCGCACCCTTCGCACCTCCGCACCGACCGCTCGTCCCGTTCGTCCCGCCCGTCCAAGGAGAACGTCATGGCTCGTACGAACCTGATGCACGCCCTGAGACACCTGGCCACCGAACACCGGGCCGCGGCCCACCTGGGCGTCCCCGTAGCGGAGTTCCGCGAACGGCAGGCCGGCCGCCGCACCGTCCTCAAGGCGGCAGCGGCGGCCGGCGTGGCCGTCGCCGCCCTCCCCGCACCGACGGCGAGGGCGGCGGCCGCCGCCCCGAGGATCGCCGTGGTCGGCGCCGGCATCGCCGGTCTGACCGCGGCCCTCACCCTCCACGACGCGGGCTACGCCTGCACCCTCTACGAGGCGAACCCGGACCGCGTCGGCGGCCGCATGTACTCGCAGCGCGACCACTGGGCGTACGGCCAGACGTCCGAGATCGGCGGCGAGCTGATCGACACCAGCCACAAGAAGATGCTGGAGCTGTGCCGCCGCTTCGGTCTGCCCGTCGAGGACTTCCTGGGCGGCGGACCCAACGGCGCGGAGGAGATCCTCTGGTTCAACGGCCGCTACTACCCGCGCGCCCAGGCCGACGAGGACTTCAACGCCGTCTACCAGGCCCTCCACCAGGACCTGCAGAAGTCCGGCGAGGTCTTCTGGAACCAGACCACGCCCACCGGCACCGCCCTCGACACCATGTCCCTGTACGAATGGATCGACTCACGCGTGCCGGGCGGGCACGGCTCCCCGCTCGGCCGCTGGTTCGATGTCGCCTACAACGTCGAGTACGGCGCGGACACCCAGGACCAGTCCGCCCTCGCCCTGGTGCTCCTGATGGGCTACCAGACCAATCCGGGCAACTTCAACATCTGGGGCCTGTCCAACGAGCGCTACCACATCACCGGCGGCAACGACCAACTCCCGCACGCCATCGCCGACTTCCTGCCCGACGGCACGATCCGCCACGGCATGTCCCTCCAGGCGGTGAAGGCCAACACCGACGGCACCCAGACCCTCACCTTCACCGAGACCGGCGGAGCCACCCGCACCGCCACCGCCGACCACACGATCCTCTGCGTGCCGCTGCCCGTCCTCAAGCAACTCGACCTGTCCAAGGCGGGGTTCGACACCCGCATGAAGAACCTGCTGCGCGACGCCAGAATGGGCTACTGCACCAAGCTCAACATGCAGTTCACCAGCCGCCCCTGGCGCGGCACGGGCCCCTGGCCGGGGGTCTCGGCGGGCGACTGCTTCACCGACGCCGACTTCCAGCAGACCTGGGACACGACGAAGGTGCAGCCGGGCACCGGGGGCATCCTCATCCAGTACGGCGGCGGCACGCTCGCCAAGTCCCTCGCCCCGTCCGGCCCGTTCGCGTACGAGACCGACCCGTACGTCCGCGACCTGGCCACCCGCTACCTCACGCGGATCGAACCGGTCTTCCCCGGCACCAAAGCCGCCTGGACCGGCCGCGCCCAGCTCTCCGCCTGGCACAAGAACCCGTACGCCCTCGGCGCCTACTCGTACTGGCCCGTCGGCTACCTCCACCAGTACGCGGGCTACGAAGGGGTGGCCCAGGGCAACGTCCACATCGGCGGCGAGCACTGCAGCTACGACTTCCAGGGCTTCATGGAAGGCGGCGCGTCCGAGGGGGAGCGCGCCGCCAACGAGGTGATAGCCGCGGTGCGTTAGCCGCCGTACGCCCCTGAGGCGGTCAGCCGCAGTGCCGTGTCGATCAGCGGCACGTGGCTGAACGCCTGCGGGAAGTTGCCGACCTGGCGTTGCAGCCGCGGATCCCACTCCTCGGCGAGCAGCCCCAGGTCGTTGCGGAGCCCGAGCAGCTTCTCGAAGAGCTTGCGGGCCTCGTCGACCCGGCCGATCATCGCGAGGTCGTCCGCCATCCAGAACGAGCAGGCGAGGAACGCCCCTTCGTCACCGGGCAGCCCGTCGACACCGGCGTCCTCGCCGTCCGTCGGGTAGCGCAGGATGAACCCGTCCTCCGTCGACAGCTCCCGCTGGATGGCCTCGATCGTGCCGATGACGCGCTTGTCGTCGGGCGGCAGGAAGCCCATCTGCGGAATCAGCAGCAGCGAGGCGTCCAGCTCCTTGCTGCCGTACGACTGCGTGAACGTGTTGCGTTCCTTGTCGTAGCCCTTCTCGCAGACGTCCCGGTGGATGTCGTCGCGCAGCTCGCGCCACCTCTCCAGCGGTCCGTCGGCGTCACCGGACTCGATGAGCTTGATCGTCCGGTCCACCGCGACCCACGCCATGACCTTCGAGTGCACGAAGTGCCGGCGCGGCCCGCGCACCTCCCAGATGCCCTCGTCCGGCTCGTCCCAGTGGCCTTCGAGGTAGCGGATGAGCTTCAGCTGGAGCAGCGACGCGTAGTCGTTGCGCGCGAGCCCGGTCATATGGGCCAGGTGCAGGGCCTCGGTCACCTCGCCGTACACGTCGAGCTGGAGCTGGTGCGCCGCTCCGTTGCCGACCCGGACCGGGCCCGAGTTCTCGTACCCGGGCAGCCAGTCCAGCTCCGCCTCGCCGAGCTCCCGCTCGCCCGCGATGCCGTACATGATCTGGAGGTTCTCGGGGTCACCCGCGACCGCCCGCAGCAGCCACTCGCGCCAGGCGCGGGCCTCCTCGCGGTACCCGGTGCGCAGCAGCGACGACAGCGTGATCGCGGCGTCGCGCAGCCACGTGTAGCGGTAGTCCCAGTTCCGTACGCCGCCGATCTCCTCCGGCAGCGAGGTGGTGGGCGCCGCGACGATGCCGCCGGTCGGCGCGTACGTCAGCGCCTTCAGCGTGATCAGCGACCGCACCACGGCCTCGCGGTACGGACCGTGGTACGTACAGTGCTCGACCCACTCCCGCCAGAAGTCCTCCGTCGCCACCAGCGCCCCCTCGGGGTCCGGCATCGGAGGCTGTCCCTTGTGCGAGGGCTGCCACTGGATGGTGAACGCGATCCGGTCACCGGGCCCGACCGTGAAGTCCGAGTACGTCGTCAGGTTCTTGCCGTACGTCTCGGCGTCGGAATCGAGCCACACGGAGTCGGGTCCGGCCATCGCGACCGTACGCCCGTCCACCTTGTGCACCCACGGGGTGATCCGCCCGTACGAGAAGCGCATCCGCAGCGCGGAGCGCATCGGCACGCGCCCGCTGACACCCTCCACGATCCGGGTGAGCTGCGGCGCGCCGTCGCGCGGCGGCATGAAGTCGATGACGCGGACGGTGCCGCGCGGAGTGTCCCACTCGGATTCGAGGACGAGCGAGTCGCCGCGGTAGGCGCGCCGCGCCGCCATCGGTGGCGCGGCGTCGGCCGCGTGTGCCGGACCAAGGCGCCAGAAGCCATGGTCCTCGGTGCCGAGCAGCCCGGCGAAAATGGCATGCGAGTCGAAGCGGGGAAGGCACAGCCAGTCCACTGTGCCGTCCCGGCAGACCAGCGCTGCGGTCTGCATGTCTCCGATGAGTGCGTAATCCTCGATGCGCCCGGCCACGTGCATCTCCAGTCGAACGGCCACGTACGCCCCCGGAACGAAAAATTGGGGGCCCAACGGTCAAAGCCAACGGTCAATGGGAGGTCAACGGATCGTTTTGATACGTCGTCCTGATTCGTTGTTGTCAAACGAACTGACGAGCCGGTTGTTCCGGCGGAGGCACCGGCGAACGGACTTCGTGTTCCGGTGAACGGTTGGAACGGGCGGGGGTGTTGCCGTCGTGGTGCCGTTTTCCAGGGTGACTCGCCAGCCGAGTGTCCGAGCAGGATACGTCGCGCTCAAGTGATCTGCGTGCCGCTCACGGCAACGCGCCTGAGCCGAACGGGTGAGCATCGGGTGACGGAGCAGTGCCCCTGTGGTGACCTGTAAGCGGAGCGTGGCCGGAAGCAGCCTCGCCGCGTCGCTGATACCCTGGTAGCCCGTGAGCCGGTGGTCATAGAACCCCCGAACCGCAGCGACGGCGCCTCCCCCGAAAGTCCTGGAGAGCACGCCGGTACGCACCCCAGACCGCGACCACGGGAGCCCCCTCTTGGCCATGCAGCCGCCAGCATTTCGAAACAGCACAGCTTCGACGACCAAGCACATCTTCGTCACCGGGGGTGTCGCCTCCTCCCTCGGCAAGGGGCTCACCGCCTCCAGCCTCGGCATGCTGCTCAAGGCGCGTGGCCTCCGTGTCGTCATGCAGAAGCTCGACCCGTACCTGAACGTCGACCCGGGCACGATGAACCCGTTCCAGCACGGTGAGGTGTTCGTCACCAACGACGGCGCCGAGACCGACCTGGACATCGGCCACTACGAGCGCTTCCTCGACGTCGACCTCGACGGCAGCGCCAACGTCACGACCGGCCAGGTCTACTCGCAGGTCATCGCCAAGGAGCGGCGCGGCGAGTACCTGGGCGACACCGTCCAGGTCATCCCGCACATCACGAACGAGATCAAGCACCGCATCCGCCGCATGGCGACGGACGAGGTCGACGTCGTGATCACCGAGGTCGGCGGCACGGTCGGCGACATCGAGTCGCTGCCGTTCCTGGAGACCGTCCGCCAGGTCCGCCACGAGGTCGGCCGGGACAACGTGTTCGTGGTCCACATCTCGCTGCTGCCCTACATCGGCCCGTCCGGTGAGCTGAAGACCAAGCCCACCCAGCACTCCGTGGCCGCCCTGCGCAACATCGGTATCCAGCCGGACGCGATCGTGCTGCGCTGCGACCGTGAGGTCCCGACCGCCATCAAGCGCAAGATCAGCCTGATGTGCGACGTCGACGAGGACGCCGTGGTCGCGTGCCCCGACGCCCGCTCGATCTACGACATCCCGAAGGTCGTGCACACCGAGGGCCTCGACGCGTACGTCGTCCGCAAGCTGGACCTGCCGTTCCGCGACGTGGACTGGACGACGTGGGACGACCTGCTCGACCGCGTCCACAACCCCGACCACGAGATCGTCATGGCCCTGGTCGGCAAGTACATCGACCTGCCCGACGCCTACCTGTCGGTGACCGAGGCGCTGCGCGCCGGCGGCTTCGCCAACAAGGCCCGCGTCAAGATCAAGTGGGTCACGTCGGACGACTGCAAGACGCCGGCCGGCGCCAAGAAGCAGCTCGCCGACGTCGACGCGATCTGCATCCCCGGTGGCTTCGGCGACCGCGGTGTGTCCGGCAAGGTCGGCGCGATCCAGTTCGCCCGCGAGAACAAGATCCCGCTGCTCGGTCTCTGCCTGGGTCTCCAGTGCATCGTCATCGAGGCGGCCAGGAACCTGGCCGACATCCCCGACGCGAACTCCACGGAGTTCGACGCCGCCACCGCCCACCCGGTCATCTCCACGATGGCCGAGCAGCTCGACATCGTCGCCGGTGAAGGTGACATGGGCGGCACCATGCGGCTCGGCATGTACCCGGCCAAGCTCGCCGAGGGCTCCATCGCGCGCGAGGTGTACGACGGCAAGGAGTACGTCGAGGAGCGCCACCGTCACCGCTACGAGGTGAACAACGCGTACCGCGCCGAGCTGGAGAAGAAGGCCGGTCTCCAGTTCTCCGGCCTCTCCCCGGACGGCAAGCTCGTCGAGTACGTCGAGTACCCGCGCGAGGTCCACCCCTACCTGGTCGCCACCCAGGCGCACCCGGAGCTGCGCTCGCGCCCGACGCGTCCGCACCCGCTGTTCGCCGGTCTGGTGAAGGCGGCCGTGGAGCGCAAGGTCGCGGCCGCGACCGACGCCAAGAAGGCCAAGTAAGGGCCGTGTAGGGCTCTGAAGGGCTTGTAACACAAGCGATGTACGGTTACCGGGGTGCGTGCCAAATGCGGCACGTGCCCCGGTTTCTTTTGCTCACGTGGGAGGACGTTCCGGTATGACGACGATCAAGGACACCGCCGAGGAGTGGGAGGTCCGGGCGACCGAGACCCCCTTCGTCGGGAACAAGACCTCGGTGCGCACGGACGATGTCGTCATGCCCGACGGATCGGTGGCGCGGCGCGACTACCAGGTCCACCCCGGCTCGGTCGCCGTCGTCGCGCTCGACGACCAGGGGCGGGTGCTGCTCCTCAAGCAGTACCGGCACCCCGTGCACATGAAGCTCTGGGAGATCCCGGCCGGGCTGCTGGACATCCCCGGCGAGAACCCGCTGCACGCGGCGCAGCGCGAGCTGTACGAGGAGGCGCACGTCAAGGCGGAGGACTGGCGGGTGCTGACCGACGTCTACACGACGCCGGGCGGCTGCTCCGAGGCCGTCCGCATCTTCCTCGCCCGGGACCTGTCCGAGGCCGAGGGCGACCGGTTCGCGGTGGAGGACGAGGAGGCGGACATGGAGTTCGCCCGGGTTCCGCTGGCGGAGCTGGTGCAGGGCGTGCTGGCCGGTGAGCTGCACAACAACTGCCTGGTCGTGGGCGTCCTCTCGCTGAGCGCCGCGCTGGCCTCCGGCGGGGTGGAGCAGTTGCGGGCGGCCGAGGCGGAGTGGCCTGCGCGGCCGTTCGAGGTCTAGGGCCTGTCTTCAAAGTGGGCGGAGCCAGAGGAGCGTTGATGCGAGGGTGACCGCGGCTTCGAAGGAGGTCGCGGTCTTGTCGTATCGGGTGGCGATGCCGCGCCATTGCTTGAGGCGGTTGAAGCAGCGCTCGACGACGTTGCGGCGCCGGTAGGCAGCCTTGTCGAAGCCGCATCGCCGTTCACGGCGTCGTGCTCGCCCGGCGAGTTGGTCGACCCGTTCGGGAATGGTGGCCTTGATGCCGCGTCGGCGCAGATGGGTGCGGATGGCCCGGGACGAGTAGCCCTTGTCCGCGACCACCCGGTCGGGGCGAGTGCGGGGGCGACCGGGGCCGAGTCGAGCGACGCGGATACCCGCCATGACCTGTTCGAACTGGGTGCAGTCATTGCGGTTACCGCCAGTGAGAGTGAACGAGAGCGGGCGGCCGCGGCCGTCACAGGCAAGATGGATCTTGGTGGTCAGTCCACCTCGGGATCGGCCGAGGGCGTGATCTGCCGGTTCGTCCCTCGACCGGCCCCCCTTTTCGCGCCGGCCGCGTGTTGATGGGCACGGACCAGAGTGGAGTCGACGGCCACCAGCCAGTCCACGTCCGCGTTCGCGTCGCGGTCGGCCTGGACCGCGGCAAGCATGCGGGTGAACGTGCCGTCCAGGGCCCACCTGCGGAAACGTGTGTACAACGACTGCCACGGCCCGTACCGGGCTGGCACATCCCGCCAGGCGGCGCCCGCACGGATCTTCCATACGATCCCGTTCAACATCGTCCGGTCGTCCGCCCGCGGGCGACCGAACGATGCCGCCGGTAGGAACGGGCGTAACAACTCCCATTCCTCATCGGTCAGTTCATAGCGGCGACTCACAAGACCCATCATCCCGCGCCGCTACTTTGAAGACAGGCCCTAGCGCCTCGGGGGGCGCGGTCCCGTCGCCGGGCGCGAGTCGGTGCGGGCTGGTCGCGCGGTTCCCCGCGTCGCTGGAGGCCGCCGCTTCGCCGCGTGCCTTCAGCGACGAGGCGGTCCCCGGCAGAGCTAATGCGACCATCTGCTGATCCGACCGGGTGACTTCGCCGCGCCGCCCGCCCAGGGCACCCGCACCCCCTGAACTACGCTCGGAACCGCCCCTGCCGACCCCCGGAGGGGATGGGTGAGACGGAGCGTGGCCCGTGACGGATCAGGCGGTCGAGTCGGACGACGTGACGGCGGTCGGGGAGTCCTCCGAGCGGTCCCGCAAACGGCGCCGCACCCGTCGGGGCCAGGACGTGACGTCCGGTCAGTTCCTCGGGCGCAGACGCGAGTTGAAGGAGCTCAGGTCCGACATCGAACGGGCCGGGCTCGACACCCTGGCGGGGCGCAAGGCGCCGCGCGCCCGGGTGCTGCTGGTCGCCGGACGGCCCGGCACCGGCCGCACCGCCCTCGCCGAGGAGCTGCTGCGCCAGGTCGCCGACCAGTACCCGGACGGAGCGCTGCGGGCCCGCCTCACCGCCCCCGACGGCACCCCCGTACCGACCGAGCGCGTCGCCCGTGACCTGCTGAACGCGCTCGAACTGCCCGCACCTCCCGGCGAGTCCGCCGACGACCTCACCGAGCGGCTGCGCGAAGGGCTCTCCGTGCGGCGGGTCGTGCTGCTGCTCGACGACGCGGGGGACGCCGAGCAGGTCGACCCGCTGCTGCCCGAGACCGCGGACTGCCTCGTCGTCGCCGTGGCCGAAGGGCCGCTGACCGGGATCCCCGACGTGCGGCCCTGCACGCTCGGCGGACTCGACACCAAGTCCGCCCTCGACCTGTTGACCAGGCACACCGGGTCCGTCCGCGTCACCTGCGACCCGCGCTCCGCCGAGTCCCTCGTCGAGCTGTGCGGCGCGGAGCCGGCCGCGCTGGAGATCGCCGGCGGCTGGCTCGCCGTACGGCCCAAGGAGTCCGTCGCCGACCTGGCCAAGCAGCTGCACGCCCAGGACGGCGAGGGGCCCGCGCTCGCCCGCGTCTTCCGGCACGCCTACGCCTCGCTGGCCGGGCCCGCCGCGCGGATACTGCGTTACCTGTCGCTCGCGCCCGAGGGGTACGTCGACCCGCACACGGCCTCCGCGCTCGCCGGCTGCTCCGTGTCCGCCGCCCGGACCACGCTCGACGACTTCGTGGAGCTCGGCCTCGTCCGGCCCGTCGACTCCGAGCTGCCGCAGTACGAGGTGCCGGGCTGCCTGGTGCCGCTGCTGCGCGGGCTCACCGAGACGCAGGACCGGCCCGGCGAGGTGCAGCTGGCCCGCGCCCGGATGCTGGAGCGGACCGTACGGCTGCTCACGTCCTGCCGCGCGGTCACCGAGCCCGACGGGTCCCCGGGCCGCAAGAAGCTCGCGGGACTGCCCAGCGCCCTGCGGTTCGCGGACCCGGAGGCGGCCGCCGAGTGGCTGCGCGTACGGCAGCCCGCGCTGCTCGCGGCGGCCCGGCTGGCCGTCGCCGACGGGGAGCTGGACACGCTGGCGCGCCGGCTGATGGCCGCCCTCGTGCGGGCGATGGTCGCGCACCGGGGCACCGAGGCGGCGGCGCCCGAGCTGTACGGGATCCACCGGCTCGTGCTCGACGTGGCCGAGCGGCGCGACCTGCCGCGGGAGAAGGCCGCCGCGCTGCTCAACCTCGCCGATCTCGACGCGCAGACCGGCCGCACCCAGGAGGCGCTCGCCCGCTACCGGGCCGCGCTGGACGCCGGACGGGCCGCGCAGGACCCGTACGCGACCGGCCGCGCGATGGAATCCGTAGGAGGCGCGTACCAGGAGCTGGGGGACTGGCAGCGGGCCGCCGACTGGTTCGGGCGGGCGCTGTCGCAGCGGCTCACGCGCGGCGAGCGGGCCGACGCCGCGCGGCTGCACGGGCGGATCGCCGCCGTGCACACGTACGCGGGGCGCTACGGCGAGGCGATGCGCGGCTGGCGCTCGGCCGTCGCCGGGTACCGCAAGGAGGGCGATGTCACCGCCCAGGCACGGGCGTTGAGCGAACTGGCGCGGGTCCAGGAGTACGCGGGGCGGCCCGAGGAGTCGCTGCACACCTGCCAGGAGGCCGTCGAGTGGGCGCGGCAGGCCAAGGACGTACGGCTCCAGGCGGCGCTCCAGCTGCGGCTCGCGGACACCCTCGAACGGCTCGGCGACCCGGCCGCGGCCAAGCTGCACCGCGGTGCGGCCGAGCGCATGCTGGGAGAGGAGCTCACGGGAGGACCCGGAAACCCTGCCGCGGCGGCAAACCCTTCGGAACAAGCCTCTAACGCCTACGAAATCCGTAGTGCATCCGCGAAAGATTGATGCATCGAAAGGCTAGACAGCTCGACAACCTTCATTAGACTGGCTCCGCCGCGTTGATTCGCGGTGTCTCCCGGTGTGTCCGTCGGCGCACTGGTATGCAGTGCATTGACCGAGATATCCCCTGAGCCAAGGACCGTGATCGACGATGAAGGTCGGCATCCCCCGCGAGGTCAAGAACAACGAGTTCCGGGTGGCCATCACCCCCGCCGGTGTGCATGAGCTGGTGCGCCACGGCCACCAGGTCTTCATCGAGCAGAACGCCGGTGTGGGCTCCTCGATCACGGACGAGGAGTACGTCGGCGCCGGTGCGCGGATCCTCGCCACCGCCGACGAGGTCTGGGCGACCGCCGACCTGCTCCTGAAGGTCAAGGAGCCGATCGCCGAGGAGTACCACCGCCTCCGCAAGGACCAGACGCTCTTCACGTACCTGCACCTCGCGGCCTCCAAGGAGTGCACGGACGCGCTCCTGGAGTCGGGCACGACCGCCATCGCGTACGAGACGGTCGAGACCGCCAACCGCCAGCTGCCGCTGCTCGCCCCGATGTCCGAGGTCGCGGGCCGTCTGGCCCCGCAGGTCGGCGCCTACCACCTGATGGCCGCCAACGGCGGTCGCGGTGTCCTTCCGGGCGGTGTCCCCGGCGTGCACGCCGGCAAGGCGGTCGTCATCGGCGGCGGCGTCTCCGGCTGGAACGCCGCGCAGATCGCCATCGGCATGGGCTTCCACGTGACCCTGCTCGACCGCGACATCAACAAGCTCAAGGAAGCCGACAAGATCTTCGGTACGAAGATCCAGACGGTCATCTCGAACTCCTTCGAACTCGAGAAGGCCTGCCTCGACGCCGACCTCGTCATCGGCGCGGTCCTGATCCCCGGCGCCAAGGCTCCGAAGCTCGTCACCAACGAGCTCGTGTCGCGTATGAAGCCGGGAAGTGTCCTTGTCGACATCGCGATCGACCAGGGCGGCTGCTTCGAGGACTCGCACCCGACGACGCACGCCGAGCCGACCTTCCCGGTCCACAACTCGGTCTTCTACTGCGTCGCCAACATGCCCGGCGCGGTGCCCAACACGTCGACGTACGCGCTGACCAACGCCACGCTCCCGTACATCGTGGAACTGGCCAACCGTGGCTGGGTCGAGGCCCTGCGCCGCGACCCCGCGCTGGCCCTGGGACTCAACACCCATGACGGCAAGGTGGTTTACAAGGAGGTCGCCGAAGCGCACGGTCTGGAGCACCTGGAGCTCGAGACGCTGCTCGGCTGACGTCAACCGAAGTCGTCAATCTCACGCCTACGGCCGGACCTTGCGAGGGGTCCGGCCGTAAGTGCATGGGTACGGACATGGTCAACTCGCCGTGAACGTAACCCTTTAACCGATTCGCGCAGCCGCGAAACGCACCGAAGAGCCGTCGTACGCCCTTGACATGAGGGTGTTCCGTTACCGACACATCGTGCCGGGTCCGGCGGATTGTGTTGCTGCGGAGCGGTGACACGCCATAGAGTCGCCAACCGTCGGCATGGTGCCACGCTGACCTATCGATAAATGTTCCTGGTCACATCCAAGGAGGTAAGACGACTTGTGAATGAGTCGACATTTACTCCCGGAGGTGGCCAGCCAGGCGGACAGGTTCCCGCGGGGCTTCAAGCTGTCGGCTCCGTAGCTGTGCGTACCTTCGCGGCCCACCAGAGCGGCTACCAGAGCGCCTCCCAGAAGACGCCGACGCAGACAGCACACCAGAGCATGGATGGCCATCACGTGAACGCCATGGCCGGCGACCGAAGTGGCGACACACACAGCCACTTCGCCGACTACGACGAACTGTCCCCCGAGGGACACTTCTACGACCCCGACGCCGAATACGAGCCCGACCCCGAGTACGCGGCCACGCTCGCCCCGGACGCTGCCCGTCAGCGCCGCGAGCGCGTCGGTCCGACCGGGCGTCCACTGCCGTACTTCCCGATCCCAGGCCCACTGACCGACCACGGTCCCGCGAAGATCATCGCGATGTGCAACCAGAAGGGCGGCGTCGGCAAGACCACGTCGACCATCAACCTGGGTGCCGCACTCGCCGAGTACGGTCGCCGGGTCCTGCTCGTCGACTTCGACCCGCAGGGAGCCCTGTCGGTCGGCCTCGGCGTGAACCCGATGGAGCTCGACCTCACGGTCTACAACCTGCTCATGGAGCGGGGGATGTCCGCGGACGAGGTGCTCCTGAAGACCGCCGTCCCGAACATGGACCTGCTCCCGAGCAACATCGACCTGTCCGCTGCCGAGGTGCAGTTGGTCAGCGAGGTCGCCCGCGAGTCCACGTTGCAGCGGGCGTTGAAGCCGCTGATGGCCGACTACGACTACATCGTGATCGACTGCCAGCCCTCCCTCGGCCTGCTCACCGTGAACGCCCTGACGGCCGCTCACAAGGTGATCGTGCCGCTGGAGTGCGAGTTCTTCGCGCTGCGCGGTGTGGCCCTGCTGACCGAGACCATCGAGAAGGTCCAGGAGCGCCTGAACCCGGAGCTCGAACTCGACGGCATCCTCGCGACGATGTACGACTCGCGGACCGTGCACAGCCGTGAGGTGCTGGCGCGCGTGGTCGAGGCGTTCGACGATCACGTCTACCACACGGTGATCGGCCGGACCGTGCGCTTCCCGGAGACCACGGTCGCCGGTGAGCCGATCACCACGTACGCGTCCAACTCCGTCGGCGCCGCCGCCTATCGCCAGCTCGCCAGGGAGGTGCTCGCCCGGTGTCACGCCGAGTGAGTCTGCCGGGGGCCGACGAACTGTTCCGTACGACCGGGGGCATGGCACTTCAGTCGTCGTCGCCGCGGCGTCCCGCGAACGGTGAGGCGCGGGTGCCGAACCCCGCCGGGGAGAGCGACGAGGCGGCCGCCGCCTCGCCTGCGGCCTCCGGCGCCGGTGAGGACGGTGACGCGGACGCCCCGTCCGCCGAACACACCACCGCCGAGGCGGAGTCGGACGCGGGATCGCGCAGCCGGGGAGCCACGACGGAGGCCGCGGAGAAGTCCGCCAGGCGCGCGCAGGAAGGTTCTGGCAGCGGCCGGGGCACGGCTGCCGCCCGGCGCCGCTCCCGTGCCGCCAACCGGCGCCCCAGCGGCCGTGAGCGGCACGACGAGAAGATCACCGTGTACGTCTCCGCCGAGGAACTGATGGACCTCGAACACGCGCGTCTGGTGCTCCGCGGTGAGCACGGGCTCGCCGTCGACCGCGGCCGCATCGTGCGCGAGGCGGTCGCCGTGGTCCTGGCCGATCTGGAGTCCCGCGGGGACGCGAGCATTCTCGTACGACGGCTGCGCGGGCGGTAGCCTCCGGCATTGTGCCTGTGAACGATTCGCCCTCTTCTGTGCCTGGCCGGGGTGCGCGCCGACGCGCCCTGGGGCGGGGCGTGCCGGCCGCCACGAAGGAGCCGGAGCCCGCCCCCGGGCCGGCCGATCAGGCGCCCGGGGCCGAGGTGGCCCCGGAACCCGACGGCACGGCCGAGGCCGTCGACGACGGGACGTTCACGGTCCGTCTCGCGAACTTCGAGGGCCCCTTCGACCTGCTGCTCCAGCTGATCTCGAAGCACAAGCTCGATGTCACCGAGGTCGCGCTGTCGAAGGTGACCGACGAGTTCATGGCCCACATCCGGGCCATGGGGCCGGACTGGGACCTGGACCAGACGACCGAGTTCCTGGTCGTCGCCGCCACCCTGCTCGACCTCAAGGCCGCGCGGCTGCTGCCCGCCGCCGAGGTGGAGGACGAGGCCGACCTCGCGCTCCTGGAAGCCAGGGACCTGCTGTTCGCCCGGCTGCTCCAGTACCGCGCGTACAAACGGATCGCCGACATCTTCAGCGGGCGGCTCGACGACGAGTCGCGGCGGTACCCGCGCACCGTGGGGCTCGAACCCCACCACGCCGACCTGCTGCCCGACGTCGTCATCAGCATCGGGGCCGAGGGGTTCGCCGAGCTCGCCGTGAAGGCGATGCAGCCGAAGCCCAAGCCGCAGGTGTACGTCGACCACATCCACGCGCCGCTGGTGAGCGTGCAGGAACAGGCCGGGATCGTCGTGGCGCGGCTGCGCGAGCTGGGCGAGGCGAGCTTCCAGGACCTCGTCGCCGACACCGGGGACACCCTCACCGTCGTCGCGCGGTTCCTCGCGCTCCTGGAGCTGTACCGGGAGAAGGCCGTCGGCCTGGAGCAGGAGACCGCCCTCGGGGAGCTGCTCGTGCGCTGGACCGGCGGCGAGGACGCGGCGGAGCCCGTGGTGACGGACGAGTTCGACCGGGCGCCCGAGCCGGAGACCGAGCAGAAGGAGAGTGCGTCATGACCGTGCAGGCCGAGCCGGGGAGCGACGTCGCGGGGCTCGATCTCAAGCCCGCTCTCGAAGCCGTGCTGATGGTCGTGGACGAACCCGCCACCGAGGAGCACCTCGCCAAGATCCTGCAACGGCCGAGAAGGGCCGTGGCCGACGCGCTGCGGGCCCTGGCCGACGAGTACACGGTGCAGGGCCGCGGCTTCGAGCTGCGGCTCGTGGCGGGCGGCTGGCGGTTCTACACCCGGCCGGAGTACGCCGCGGCCGTCGAGGGCTTCGTGCTCGACGGGCAGGTGGCCCGGCTCACACAGGCCGCTCTGGAGACGCTGGCCGTGGTCGCGTACCGCCAGCCTGTCAGCCGTTCCCGGGTCTCCGCCGTGCGCGGAGTCAACTGTGACGGGGTCATGCGGACCCTGCTCCAGAGGGGTCTGGTGCAGGAGGCGGGCGCGGAACCCGAAACAGGTGCGATCCTGTACAGGACGACGAACTACTTCCTGGAGCGGATGGGCCTGCGCGGTCTGGACGAGCTGCCGGAGCTCGCGCCCTTCCTCCCCGAGGCGGACGCGATCGAGGCGGACACGCTGGAAGGGGTTCCGTCGTTCGACCCGGACGCACCCGATGCGCCGGGTTCAGACGACGCAGACGACTAACGGAAATTTGATGCGAAGCAGTAGCGGCAGGAACAGCAGCGGAAACAACGGCGGGAGCCGTGGTGGCAACAGCGGCGGCCGCGGCGGGAGTGGCGGCGGCCGGGGCAACCCCCGTGGCGCCGGCAACGCCCGCGACGACAAGCAGCGCGACGACAAGCAGGGCGGCGCGAGCCGTCCGAAGAGGCCGCGTCCCGAGGAGCGGCGTTACGACGTGGGCCCCGACGCCACCCAGGCCGGCCCGAAGACGGGCCGCGGCGCCTCGGCGCGCGGTGGCGCCAAGGGCGGCCCCAAGCGGGGGCAGCAGTCCTCGCAGACCCGTGGGCGCTGGGTTCCGGCGACCTCGCGCGAGTACGAGGCGCGGGCCGAGGAGCGCAACCGCGAGCGGTACGCGGGCAAGGCGAAGCTGAACCTCCCCAAGACCTTCCCCGGCGCCGAGCAGGAGGGCGAGCGCCTTCAGAAGGTGCTGGCCCGTGCCGGTTACGGCTCGCGCCGCGCCTGTGAGGAGCTGGTCGAGCAGGCCCGCGTCGAGGTCAACGGCGAGATCGTCCTCGAGCAGGGCATGCGCGTCGACACGGAGAAGGACGTCATCAAGGTCGACGGCCTGACCGTGGCCACCCAGTCGTACCAGTTCTTCGTCCTGAACAAGCCGGCCGGCGTCGTCTCCACCATGGAGGACAACGAAGGACGGCAGTGCCTCGGGGACTACACGAACAACCGCGAGACGCGGCTGTTCCACGTCGGGCGGCTCGACACCGAGACCGAGGGTGTCATCCTGCTGACGAACCACGGTGAGCTGGCGCATCGCCTGACCCACCCCAAGTACGGCGTGAAGAAGGTCTACCTCGCGCACATCGTGGGCCCGATCCCGCGTGACCTGGGCAAGCAGCTCAAGGACGGCATCCAGCTGGAGGACGGGTACGCGAAGGCGGACCACTTCCGCGTCGTCGAGCAGACCGGCAAGAACTACCTCGTCGAGGTGACCCTGCACGAGGGCCGCAAGCACATCGTGCGGCGGATGCTCGCCGAGGCCGGGTTCCCCGTCGACAAGCTGGTCCGCGTCGCCTTCGGGCCGATCACGCTCGGCGACCAGAAGTCGGGCTGGCTGCGGCGTCTGTCGAACACCGAGGTCGGCATGCTGATGAAGGAAGTCGACCTCTAGGTCGCGAAGGTCGTGCCGGTCGGCCGGCTCCCGGAGAGATCCGGGGGTCGGCCGATTCCCTTTTCGGCGCCGTGTCCCGCCGGTCGGTGCGGGAGGGCTGGACCTCCAGGACCTCGTGCGCCCAGTGGCATGCCCCTTGCGTGAGCCCGCCCCCCTCTTTATAGTCAACTAGACGCTAAAGAGAGGGGTCGGTCATGCAGGGATACGACAAGCACGCCTACGAGCCCTTCGCCGTCACCGTCGACCTCGCCGTGTTCACCGTCCGCGCGGGCGCCCTGCGCGTCCTGCTCGTCGAGCGCGGACAGGAGCCGTACGCCGGCCGCTGGGCACTGCCCGGCGGCTTCGTGCAGCCCGACGAGGCGGCCGAGACGGCGGCGCGGCGGGAGCTCGCCGAGGAGACCGGGTTCGGTGACGTCGACGGACGGCTGCACCTGGAGCAGCTGCGCACGTACAGCGAACCGGACCGCGACCCGCGGATGCGGGTCGTCTCCGTGGCGTTCGCCGCGCTGGTGCCCGATCCGCCCGAGGTCAGCGGCGGCAGCGACGCGGCGCGGGCCGCCTGGCTGCCGTACGGATCGACGGCGTACGGGCCGCTCGCCTTCGACCACGACCGGATCCTCTCCGACGCCCACGACCGGGTCGGCGGCAAGCTCGAGTACACCTGCCTCGCCACCGCGTTCTGCCCGCCCGAGTTCACGCTCGGCGAGCTGCGGCAGGTCTACGAGGTCGTGTGGGGGACCGAGCTCGACCCCGCGAACTTCCGCCGCAAGGTGCTCGCGACGCCCGGATTCGTCGAGCAGATCCCCGGCGCGTCCCGGCTGACCGGAGGCCGCGGGAAGCCCGCGGCGCTGTACCGGGCCGGCGGCGCCGTCTCGCTCCACCCGCCGCTGCTGCGGCCCGCACCCGAACCCTCGGAAGGGACCCGTCCATGACGAAGACCGCCGCCACCGGAGCGCTGCTCGGACTCGCCCTCGGGGACGCGCTCGGATTCCCGACGGAGTTCAACGACGTACCGTCGATCCTCGCCAAGTGCGGCCCCTGGCGGGAGATGGAACTGCCCGGCCCCGTCGCGTACATCACCGACGACACCCAGATGACGCTCGCCGTGGCGCGGGGGCTGCGCACCGGCATGGAGCGCGGGTCGCTCGGGCCGAAGCGGTTCGAGCGGCCGCTGCGCGAGGAGTTCGTCGACTGGTTCCACTCGCCGGAGAACAACCGGGCACCCGGGCGCACCTGCCTGGTCGCCTGCCAGCGGCTCGACAGCGACCGCCCCTGGCAGGACGCCAGCCAGATCCACTCCAAGGGCTGCGGCGCCAACATGCGGGTCGCGCCGCTCGGGCTCGTGCCCGGTCTGACCGAGGAACAGCGGTCGGGGGCCGCGCAGTTGCAGGCCGCGCTCACCCACGGGCACCCCACAGGGCTCGCGGCGAGCGACCTCACGGCGCGGGCCGTGCATCTCCTCGCGCGAGGCACCGAGCCGACCGGACTCGTGGGACAGCTGCGGTCGTACGCGCTGGAGAGCCGCACCCTGTACCGCGAGCACTGGCTCGGTGACCTGTGGCGGCGGTCCCAGGACCCGAGCCCCGAGCACTTCATCGCGCGCGGCTGGGACGACTGCCTCGAGGTCCTCGAACGCCTGGAGGCAGCCCTGCGCCACATCAACCCGGAGGTCGACCCCTGCCTCGCCACCGGTGAGGGCTGGATCGCCGAAGAGGCCCTCGCCACCGGCCTGTTGTGCTTCCTCCTCTTCGTCGACGAGCCGCTCCTCGCGCTGCGCCGGGCCGCCTGCACCTCCGGCGACTCCGACTCGATCGCGTGCCTGGCCGGGGCGTTCGCGGGGGCACGGCTCGGGGCGGACGCCTGGCCGGCCGCGTGGGTGGAGCGCGTCGAGCACCGGGACGAACTGCTCGGGTTCGGTGCGCAGTGGGACACGGCCGGACGGTAATTCGGTGGGGCGCGGCGCGGTGTTCGGCGAGCATGGGGGCATGCTGATCGCCGACGCCGGGCTGCCTGTCACCGTGGACCTGACGTCCGTCGTGGCCGCCGAACCCGACCCGCTCCTGTTCGCCACCGTCTCCGGCGCGCACCTGTACGGCTTTCCGTCCCGCGACTCCGACGTCGATCTGCGCGGCGTCCACCTGCTGCCCGCCGCGGCGCTCGTGGGGCTGCGCGAACCGCGGGAGACGCGGTCGCGGATGTGGGAGACGGACGGGGTCGAGCTCGACCTCGTCACGCACGACCTCCGGAAGTTCGTCCGCCTCATGCTGCGGCGCAACGGATACGTCCTGGAACAACTGCTGTCCCCGCTCGTCGTGCACAGCACGGACGCGCACGCCGAGCTGACCGCCCTCGCGCCCGGTGTCCTCACGCGGCACCACGCCCACCACTACCGCGGGTTCGCCGGGACGCAGTGGCGGCTGTACGAGCGGACGCGTGAGCTCAAGCCGCTCCTGTACACCTTCCGCGTGCTGCTCACCGGGATCCATCTGATGCGCAGCGGCGAGGTGCAGGCTCATCTGCCCACGCTGCTGGGCGAGTCGGGCGATGTCGCGCCCGGGTATCTGCCGGAGCTGATCGAGGCGAAGGCGGCCGCGGAGCACGGCGCCGCCGAGGTGGAGCACGAGCGGGTGGCCGCCGACATCGAAAGGCTGCACACCGTGCTGGACGCCGCGCAGGCCGGGTCGGAGCTGCCGGAAGCCGCCACCGCGCACGACGCGCTGGACGATCTCGTGGTCAGGGTGCGGCTGGGGCGCTGAGCGCCGAGGCCCTGCGGGTGCGGACCAGGAACTCCTCGACCCGCGCGCGGTCCGGCTCCTCGGGGAGCGGGGTGCGCGACGCCGCCTCCGCCGCCTCGGCCGCCAGCCGGGTCATGCGGCGGTCCACCTCCGGCCACGGCACCTCGCCCCGCTTCACCGCGAGCAGCGACTCCCTGTCCTCGCCCACGTCGATCGTCAGCGTGCCCGTGCGCAGCAGATCGCGGCACGACAGGAGCAGCCGCAGCAGATGCATCGCGTGCTTCCAGCGCGGGGCGCCGTGCGTGCGGACGTCGGCCTCCAGCTTCTTGCGCTGGCCGTCCGCGTACCGGGCGAACGTGGAGTGCGCCTGGCGGGACAGGAACGCGCCGCGCAGGTCGAGGAGTTCACGCCCGGTGTCCGTGACCCGCTCGACGAGCGGCGAGTGCAGGCACTCCAGGATGTTCGGATTGGCCCGCAGCGCCAGCTCGCAAAAGCGCTCCAGCTCCCAGGAGAACTGCTCGTCGGCCGGGCCCTCGACGTGCGTCGGCGGCTTGTCGAAGCGCCAGAACAGCGGGGTCGGCGCCACGTACACACCGCGCCGGTCGGTGTCGCTCGCGTCCGTCGCCAGGCCGAAGGCGCGCGAGCCCATGACACAGCTGTAGATCGTGTGGTCGCGCACCAGGGCGGCGTCTTCGTGGTCCATCCGGTGAGCGTAGGGCGCCGGTCAGGCGAGCGTGATCGAATTTCCGGTGACCTCGATCCGCCGCTTCTCCAGCGGGCGCGGCGCCGGGCCGCCCGCCACCGTCGCGTCCGCGATCGTGTACTTCGAGCCGTGGCAGGGGCAGTTGATCGTGCCGCCCGACACCTCGCGGACCGTGCAGCCCGCGTGCGTGCAGATCGCCGAGAACGCCTTGAAGTCACCCTGGGCGGGCTGTGTCACCACGACCTTCTTGTCGGCGAAGACCTTGCCGCCGCCGACCGGTATGTCGGAGGTCTTCGCCAGTTCGTCGGCCGCGGGCGGCTGTGCGGACCCCGACTCCGGAGTGCCGCCGCCCGGCGTCCCGCCGGTCGGCGAGCCGGTCGTCGACGGCTGCGGCTCGGGCTGCTCCTGCTCGCCCCCGCCGCCCTCGTCGCCGTACTTGCTGCACCCCGCGGCGAGCGCCGCCGCCCCCGCGACGAGCACGCTCCTGCGCCCCGGTGACCTCATGTCGTGACCCCCACCGTCCGGAAGAACCACAGCGCCGACGTCAGCCACAGGAGGGTGAGCACCGCGAAGGCCAGGCCGCCGACCAGCGGCAGGAGCCAGCCCGGCAGCCGCTGCGTGCGCAGCAGCAGCATCTTGGCGCTGAACGCGCCGAAGAAGAAGCAGCCGAGGAACGAGTGCCACATCACGCGCGTCGAGTAGGTCTGATAGCCGAGCGCGTACAGGCAGTGCACCGCCACCGGCACCGCGACGAGGAACGCGATCCGGCCCGACCAGCGGTGCAGGGCCGGCGCCCACGACGGGCCGCGCAGCTTCCCGTAGACCATGAAGGCCGAGACGATCTGGACGAGCGCGAAGGCGAAGGCCACCGTCGCCAGCCACGACTTGACCGCGCTCGTACTGGAGAACCCGGCGATGTTGAACGCCGTGCCCTGCGGGTCGTGGACCTTGCCGTACGCGCCGAGCCCGACCGCCACCACGGCCGCGACGAGCGCGGGCACCAGGAAGCGGGCCGCTCCCGGGCGGCGGTGATCGGGGTCGGCGCCGGGGAAACTCTGCGTGGCGGCGTTCGGATCGACGGTCATGAGAACCCCTTCTCGGGCGGTCAGGGGACGACGGGGCGCGCGGTCAGCTGCTCGCCGTCGACCGTGACGGTCCCGGTCTCCGGGTCGATGGGCGGCGCGGCCGACGGCTCGTCGTCGCGGCGCACGATGCCGACCTGACGGCCGTCGGGCAGCACGATCCAGCCGCCGTCGACCTTCGCGCCGCGCACCTCGGTGGTCGCCCGGTACAGACCGGACGGCTTGACGGCCTTCTTCGCCGTGAACCCGTACGGATGCCGGTCGATCTCGACGGTGCCGCGGATCCGGTCGTTCGCGAGCCGGCCCTCCAGCTTCGCGCCGTGCTTGCCGCTGAGCTTCATGGAGCCGTCGTCCTCGACGTTCCCCTTCAGCCAGGACTCCTTGGTGCGACCGTCGCAGAAGTACGCGATCGCCTTGTCGCCGTTCACGGAGACCGAGACGGCCGAGGTGTCGTCGTCCGTGCGGCCCGCGTAGCTGGTCTTCGGGCGGTCCGCGGTCCGCGTCGGGCCGGGACTCGCCGAGGCGCTCCCCGAGGGGCTCGACGACGGGCTCGCCTTCGAGGGCGACGCGGAGGGGGAGGGCGTGACCGAGGCCGCCGGTTCCTGCCCGTCCTTCCCGTACGAAGTGGTGCCCTCGCCGGTCGTCGCGTTGAGCGACAGCATGAACAGGCCGAGGACCAGTCCTGCGAACAGCGTGAACAGGGGTCCGGAACGCTTCATGGTCGAGCCTCCCCCGAGGCGGCGGCGGTGCCGCTTCTATGCAAGCATCTCCGGCCGAGTGGCGACAGGGGGCGGTTCGGGTGACATTGAGGCGGTCCGGGTTTCCCTGATGTCCCGAAAGGCGCGGAACCATGGCGGGTAACGACCTCGGCAGCCTCCTCGGCGGCCTTCTCGGCGGAGGCGGCCAGAGCGGCTCGACCGGCGGCAGCGGCAACATTCTCGGCGCGCTGCTCGGCGGCCTGATGGGGGGCGGGTCCGGCGGCGCGAGCGGCGGCAGCGGCTCCAACCCCCTCGGCGGCCTGATGGACATGATCACGAAGTCCGGCCTGGTCAACCAGGAGCAGCTGGACTCGTGGGTCGGCAAGGGCGACAACCAGCCACTCAGCCCCGAGCAGGTCAAGCAGGCAGTGCCCGACGAGACCCTCGACCAGGTCGCGGCGCAGGCGGGCGTCAGCCGCGACGAGGCCGCCGCGCAGGTCGCGCAGCAGCTCCCGCAGGTCGTCGACCAACTGACGCCGGAGGGGCAGGTCCCGTCGTCCGGCTCCCTGGAGGACCTCATCAGGGAGCAGAAGCTCTGAGGGCCGTTCCCGAGCCCGACCTTCCGCGGCAGCGGACGCGCGGCGACCGTCTCGGCAGGCGGGCGCCGCGCACCCGTGCGTACGCCCCCAACTACGCTGGAGAGCGGCAGAACGTACGGACATGATCAAGGAGTGACACCGTGGCGGTACGAGCGGTGCGGGGCGCCGTCCAGCTGGAGCGGGACGAGGCCGGGCACATGGACGAGCAGGTCAGCGAGCTGCTCACCGCCGTCATCGAGCGGAACGGGCTGACCCACGACGACCTGATCTCCATATGGTTCACGGCGACGCCCGACCTGCACTCCGACTTCCCGGCGGCCGCCGCCCGCAAGCTCGGCATCGTGGACGTCCCCCTGATCTGTGCCCAGGAGCTCGACATCGCCGGGGCCATGCCGCGCGTCGTCCGCCTCCTCGCCCACGTCGAGACCGAGCTGCCCCGCTCCGAGGTGGCGCACGTCTACCTCGGCGCCGCGGCCGCCCTGCGCAAGGACATCGCCCAGTGAGAACCGCACTCGTCATCGGCACCGGCCTGATCGGCACCTCCGCCGCCCTGGCCCTCGCCTCGCGCGGCGTCACCGTGCACCTCGCCGACCACGACCCGCAGCAGGCCCGCACCGCGGCCGCGCTGGGCGCGGGCACCGCCGAGCCGCCGGAGGGGACCGTCGACCTGTGCGTCGTCGCGGTGCCGCCCGCGCACGTGGCCGCCTCGCTCGCCGACGCCATGCGCCGGGGTCTGGCCCGCGCCTACCTCGACGTGGCGAGCGTCAAGGGCGGCCCGCGCCGCGAGCTCGAAGCGCTCGGCCTCGACCTCACCCCGTACATCGGTACGCATCCGATGAGCGGCCGGGAGCGCAGCGGCCCGCTCGCCGCGACCGCCGACCTCTTCGAGGGCCGCCCCTGGGTGCTCACGCCGACCCGGGACACCGACACCGAGGTGCTCAACCTCGCCCTGGAACTGGTCGCGCTCTGCCGCGCGGTGCCGGTCGTCATGGACGCCGACGCCCACGACCGGGCCGTCGCCCTCGTCTCGCACATGCCGCACCTGGTCTCCAGCATGGTCGCGGCCCGTCTGGAGAACGCCGAGGAGACCGCCGTACGACTGTGCGGCCAGGGCATCCGCGACGTGACCCGGATCGCCGCCTCCGACCCGCGGATGTGGATCGACATCCTCTCCGCGAACCCGGGACCCGTCGCCGACCTGCTCTCCGCGGTCGCCGGCGACCTGGAGGAGACGGTGCGGGCGCTGCGCTCCCTCCAGTCCTCCGACGACGCCAAGCGCCGCGAGGGCGCCGACGGCGTCGAGACGATGCTGCGGCGCGGCAACGCGGGCCAGTCCCGGGTCCCCGGCAAGCACGGGACGGCTCCGGCGGCGTACGAGGCCGTGGCCGTGCTCATCTCCGACCAGCCCGGCGAGCTGGCCCGCATCTTCGCCGACGCGGGCGCCGTCGGCGTCAACATCGAGGACGTACGGATCGAGCACGCGACCGGGCAGCAGGCCGGTTTCATCCAGCTCATGGTGCAGCCCTCGGCCGCGCCCAAGCTGGCCGCCGCCCTGCGCGAGCGCGGCTGGGCCATGCGGCAGTAAGACGCGCTCGCGGGGGCCGGTAACCTTGTGCGGGGCGCTTTTGCGTCCCGCCCCTGCCCCGTGTACTCAGAAAGGTGCCCGTCACCGTGGAAACCGCCGCCCCGGCAGCAGTGATCGTCGCCATCGACGGACCCTCCGGCACGGGCAAGTCGAGCACCTCCAAGGCTGTCGCCGCGCAGCTCGGCCTGAGCTACCTGGACACCGGCGCCCAGTACCGGGCGATCACCTGGTGGATGGTGCACAACGGCATAGACCTGACCGACCCGTCCGCCATCGCCGCGGTGGCCGACAAGGCCGAGATCGTCTCGGGCACCGACCCGTCCGCCCCCACCATCACGGTGGACGGCACGGATGTCGCGGGCCCCATCCGCACCACCGAGGTCACCTCCAAGGTCAGCGCCGTCAGCGCCGTCCCCGAGGTGCGCGCCCGGATCACCGAGTTGCAGCGCGCCATCGCGCGGGGTGCCGAGAAGGGCATCGTCGTCGAGGGCCGTGACATCGGTACGACCGTGCTGCCCGACGCCGACCTGAAGATCTTCCTCACCGCGTCGCCGGAGGCCCGCGCCGCCCGCCGCTCCGGTGAGCTGAAGGGCGCCGACGTCAAGGCCACGCAGGAGGCCCTGATCAAGCGCGACCAGGCCGACTCGAGCCGCAAGACGTCGCCGCTGGCCAAGGCCGACGACGCCGTCGAGGTCGACACCACCGAGCTCACGTTGCAGCAGGTCATCGAGTGCGTCGTGACCCTCGTCGAGGAGAAGCGGGCCTCCAAGTGAGCGAGGCTCCCTCCGAGCGGGGCGCCGAGGTCGGACGGCGCATCGGCGTCGGCCTCATGTACGGGCTGTGGAAGCCGCGCGTGCTCGGGTCGTGGCGGGTGCCCGCCGCCGGCCCGGTGATCTTCGCCGTGAACCACTCCCACAACATCGACGGCCCCATGGTCATGGGCGTCGCCCCGCGGCCGACGCACTTCCTGATCAAGCAGGAGGCGTTCGTCGGACCGCTCGGCCCGTTCCTGGAAGGGATCGGGCAGGTGAAGGTCGACCGCTCCACCGCGGACCGGACGGCCATCACGCGGGCGCTCGGGGTCCTCGCCGACGGCGGCGTGCTCGGCATCTTCCCCGAGGGGACGCGCGGCGAGGGCGACTTCGCCTCGCTGCGGGCCGGCCTGTCGTACTTCGCGGTGCGCTCCGGCGCCCCGATCGTCCCGGTGGCGGTCCTGGGAAGCACGGAGAAGCACGGACGGTTGATAAAGGGGCTGCCCCCGCTCAGGAGCCGGGTCGACGTCGTGTTCGGCGATCCCTTCGAGGCGGGCGACGGCAGTGGACGGCGTACGCGCACGGCCCTCGACGAGGCGACCGTGCGCATCCAGGAGCGGCTCACCGCCCACCTGGCCGACGCCAGGCGCCTGACCGGGCGCTGAGCGAGACTTTCAGTAGTGCGCGCACCTCGCGTGGGTACGCGCACCGATCACCACGAATGAACGACGAGGTACGGACTTCATGAACGACCAGAACCAGCCCGAGGGCGACGGCTTCGCCGAGCACGACCACGGGGCGCTTGGCGACGCCGAGTACGCGCAGTTCATGGAGCTCGCCGCCGAAGAGGGCTTCGACGTCGAGGACGTCGAGGGCGCCATCGAGGAGGCGGGCCACGGTCCGCTGCCCGTCCTCGCCGTCGTCGGCCGCCCGAACGTCGGCAAGTCGACCCTGGTGAACCGCATCATCGGCCGCCGCGAGGCCGTCGTCGAGGACAAGCCGGGCGTCACCCGCGACCGCGTCACCTACGAGGCCGAGTGGGCGGGCCGCCGCTTCAAGGTCGTCGACACGGGCGGCTGGGAGCAGGACGTGCTCGGCATCGACGCGTCGGTGGCCGCGCAGGCCGAGTACGCGATCGAGACCGCCGACGCCGTCGTCTTCGTCGTCGACTCCACGGTCGGCGTCACCGACACCGACCAGGCGGTCGTCCGGCTGCTGCGCAAGGCCAACAAGCCCGTCGTGCTCTGCGCCAACAAGGTCGACGGCCCGTCCGGCGAGGCCGACGCCACCGCCTTGTGGTCGCTCGGCATCGGCGAGCCGCACCCGGTCTCCTCGCTGCACGGCCGCGGCACCGGCGACATGCTGGACGCGGTCATCGAGGCGCTGCCCGAGGCGCCGCCGCAGACCTTCGGCACGGCCGTCGGCGGCCCGCGCCGCATCGCCCTGATCGGCCGCCCGAACGTCGGCAAGTCCTCGCTCCTGAACAAGGTCGCCAACGAGGATCGCGTCGTCGTCAACGAGCTGGCGGGCACCACCCGCGACCCGGTCGACGAGCTGATCGAACTCGGCGGCGTCACCTGGAAGTTCGTCGACACGGCGGGCATCCGCAAGCGCGTCCACCTCCAGCAGGGCGCCGACTACTACGCCTCCCTGCGCACCGCCGCCGCCGTCGAGAAGGCGGAGGTCGCGGTCATCCTGATCGACTCCTCCGAGTCGATCTCGATCCAGGACCAGCGGATCGTGACGATGGCGGTCGAGGCGGGCCGCGCGATCGTCGTCGCGTACAACAAGTGGGACACCCTCGACGAGGAGCGTCGCTACTACCTGGAGCGCGAGATCGAGACCGAGCTCGCGCAGATCGCGTGGGCGCCCCGGGTGAACGTGTCGGCGCGTACCGGCCGTCACATGGAGAAGCTGGTCCCCGCGATCGAGACGGCCATCGCGGGCTGGGAGACGCGCGTCCCGACCGGTCGGCTCAACGCCTTCCTCGGCGAGCTCGTCGCCTCCCACCCGCACCCGGTGCGCGGCGGCAAGCAGCCCCGCATCCTCTTCGGCACGCAGGCCGGCACCAAGCCGCCGCGCTTCGTGCTCTTCGCCTCCGGCTTCATCGAGCACGGCTACCGCCGGTACGTGGAGCGGCGTCTGCGCGAGGAGTTCGGTTTCGAGGGGACGCCGATCCACATTTCGGTGCGGGTGCGCGAGAAGCGCGGCAAGAAGAAGTAGCAGCGGCTACGGAGACGAGGCCACGGGCTCAGAGCTCGTGGCGCGGACCGGGCGGCAGCGCGGCGGGGAAGTGACTTCCCTGGCCGTGCTGCCGCCCGGACGTCTGTGTGTGCTGCGCGTACGGCGTGTGCTGGGTGTGCTGGGTGTTCCAGTGGTGCTGGGCCGTCGGGTAGTACGGGGTGCCGTGCTGCCGCGTTCCGTACGAGCCCGCTCCGAACGCCGTGAACCCCAGGTCCTCCTCGCCGGTGCGGTCGCCGGGCAGGGACCGGAACGACCGGCGGTACTCCGCGTACAGCGCGTCGTAGATCGGGGTGGCCGACCGGGGGGCCGGCTGCTCCTCCGCCGGACGCATCGACGGGATGTGGTGCGGGTAGGGCTGTCGCCGCCCTGCGGAGGATGAGGTGGGGTCGTATGTGTGCACGTATGTGCCAACGACCCGGACCCCCGACGGATGCGCCCTTGGCCTCGGCTTTTGCGGGGCGTCAGGAGTGTGACCGGCGCATTCGTGGGGGTCCGGGGACGGGTTCTGCTACGGCTCAGGTACCGGCGAGCGGCATCGCCGCCGCGACCAGGCGGCCGTTCGCCGCGGCCTTGTCGAGCGCGTCGCGGAGCAGGTCCTCGCGGGGCTGACGGCCGATCGAGTCGACCGGGGCCGCGAAGACGAGCACGGTGTGCGTCTTGTTGGCCGCGGCCCGCCAGCCCTCCGTGACCTGGAGCGGCTGGTGCGCCTGCCACCAGGCGACCTGGGAGGGCGCGCCGCCGGTGCCGGGCTGGAGGACCGCGTGCAGCTGGCCCATGGCGAGCAGCACCGACCAGCCGGGCAGCGTGCGCGGCGCCTCGGTCAGCTCGGCGAGCGGCATGAAGCCCTGCTCGATCAGGAGCGGCAGGAAGTCGTCGCCGCCGGCCTCGGCGCCGGGGCGCGAGATGGGGCCCGTCGGCTCCACGACCAGGGCCGGGTGCAGTTCGCCGCCGAGCAGGACCAGACCGCTGGTCACGCCGAGCACGGCCTGGGCCGGTGCGGCGGGCGAGTCGCCAGAGTCGCCCGAGACGGACCGTACGG